>CAYTRL010000340.1:0-6617 GCA_964439795.1 uncultured Thermodesulfobacteriota bacterium | reverse complement strand
GATCCCCCGGATCAAGGTTCCAGGCAGGCCCGACCCCCGGTATGTCGAACCCGGGGGACGACCTAGCGATGGTGCGCGTGGCGTGCCGTTTCTCCACGATGGGGAAAAGAGTTGGAGAGGAAAGACGCCATCCGCGGTCCGAGACCTCCTGAAGCAGTACCCCGGGCCGGGCGCACCCCATGCCGGTGTACAACCGGTTTCCCGGTTGAACCAGGGAAACCGCCTCTTCCGGCGAAGCGATCCGCTGTTCCCAGCTTTTCCATCGGTCCTGACGATTCCGGCGGCAAAAACGCGTGCCGGTGAAGGCTGTATCCATGGAACCCTTCATCACTTGATGCCATCCCTCGCTAAAGTTCATTGAGAGTAAGCCCGCGGTTTTCAACCGTGGGACGATCGATCCGGGTGCTTTTTGGGTCGAAGCATTGCGCTTTTCATTCGGAAAACGCTCCGGGTACGGGCAATCGGCAACGTGTTCGAATAGAACCCAAGGTGTCCACGGTTACTGCATCACCCGGAAAGCGAGAACGCCGAACAAGGCCGCCCAGAACAGGCAATCCATGATCAGGACACCCAGCAGGATCTTTTTCGGACTTCGTGACCGATCGTCATCCATGACGGAAAACGCCTCGTTTTCGACGACCCAGCCGGTGGCGGGGCCGCGGGTGAAACCGGTTCTGTCCATTTCAGCCGAGGCTAGAGCAAGGAATATGCCATGATGGCGCAAGCCGGGAAGAATCCTGCCGGAGATCCGTAAACTCCTTTCCTGAATAAAGAAAAAAAGGGCAGGGCCGTTCTCGCGGGGCGGGGGGTGTCGTCCGGGAGAGTCAGAAAAAGTTGCTGATCAGCAACACGAGAGGTGTGGGGTCAGGTCTTCATTCTACATTTTTTATCTATCCGAACGAGTTAAATGGCGTGGTACCCAGGAGAAAAATGTAGAATGAAGACCTGACCCCAGCTATTCCTCTGCCGGGGGGCAAGTTACTCATTCGGGTGGCGGTAATCGGCCGGATCGATCCCGGTCCGGGATATCATCTTGTGGAAATGACTGCGGTTGATCCCCGCAGCCCGTGCCGCCTCCTTTACGATTCCGCCGTACTTGCGGAGAAGATGTTCCAGGAAGAGCCTGTCCAGTTCCATCTGCATGGAATCCCGGGCCTGTTTGTACTCCTCCAGGTTCGTGGGCGGACGGGTCACGTAGGGGATGCTCGGACGGTTTTCCCGCAGATATCCCGGCAGGTGGATTTCTTCCAGTTCCTTGCCGCCCGCCTGGATCAGGGTGCTCTCCAGGATATTTTCCAGTTCCCGGACGTTTCCCGGGAAATCGTGCCGGAGAAGTACCTCCAGGACCGGTGGGGGGAGTTCAGGGCGCGGCCATCCAAGCCGACGTGTGATCCGATCCAGCAGGTGCGTACACAGCGCAGGGATGTCCTCCTGCCGACGTCGCAGGGGCGGCAGGGAGAGGACCATGGTGCTTACCCTGTAGAAAAGATCTTTTCGGAAGCGGCCCTGTTCCACTTCGGTGAGCAGGTCCTTGTTGGTGGCCCCGATGAGACGCACCCGGCAGGGACGCTCCCGCTCCTCCCCGATGCGCCGGAAAATTCCGTCCTGAAGCACGCGCAGCAGCCGGGCCTGGGTTGCAGGGGCCATTTCGCTCAGTTCGTCCAGGAAAAGGCTCCCTCCGTCCGCCATTTCGAAAAGACCGCGCTTGTCTTCCGTGGCCCCGGTGAAGGCACCTTTCCGGTGTCCGAACAGCTCGCTGTCCAGCAGGGACTCCGGGAGGGCGGCGCAGTTTTGCGCCACGAACGGTTTGCTCCTCAGCCGGCTGTTGTGATGCAGGGCCAGGGCCACAAGCTCCTTTCCGCTTCCGGTTTCCCCCTGGATCAGTACCGATGTGGGCAGATCCGCTACCTTTTCCACCTGCCGGAACAGCTGCTGCATGACCGGGCTTTCGCCCACGACGATCGTCGGCGTCTCGCCGGTACCCCGGATCTTGATCCTCAACTGCCGGTTTTCATGGGCAAGGACCTCTTTCTGGCGGGACAGGGATTCGATTTGATGGAACAAGTCGAGCATTCTGGAGACGTGAATGGAGAAAACGGTGAGCACCTCCAGGTCTCGCATGGAGAACACCTCTCCGCTGCCCCGGTTGTCCACCTGCAGGACCCGCCGCGCGCCGGCTCCCCCCTGGATCGGGACCAGCATGCCGGAGAGGATATGCGCCTGCCGGAGGCTTTCGGAGGAATGCCCGTCATGCGTGGCGTCCGAGAAGAGGATCCCGGCGTCCTCCCGCAGCGCACGGAAAAGGAGGGAACGACTCAGGGCAAGGCTCGAGATCTCCTTTTCCGTGCAGCTTCTCGAGCGGGCCATGCGGAGGACGACCCGTGCGTCGGCGTCCGTTCCTTTTTCATCGTACTCTTCCAGGTTGGCCAGCAGCACGTGGGTGGATGCCGGGAACGCCTCGAAGAGGGCTTCCGTGAGAACCTGCCACAGGTCCCCGCCGGGTTCGTCCATGCGGGTCAGGGTCCGGGTGAGCCGGTACAGGGCGTTCAGGGCCTGCGTGTCCGAGCGGAGACCTTTTTCCAGCTCCTTCCAGCCACGGACGATGGTGGTGTTCTGGATGTTCCCGACAAGGTCGTCTTCGGGATCGGCTGTTTTCTCGTGATCGGCGGAGATCAGCCGTTCAAAGGAGATTTCGGTAGGGTCGGCCTGGTCTCCCAGCAGGATCCGGTCGCCGTCTTCCAGCGGGAGTTGATAGTTCTGTTCCTCCCCCACCGGTACGATCTCCCCGTTTTTCAGGAGGGCGGAACCGTTGGAACTTTGAAGATCGATGTAGACATACCGGTCTCCCTTGCGGAGGATCTGTCCGTGAAAACGGGAGACGAACGGATCGGAGAGGACCAGCTGGTTGGAGGGGCTCTTGCCCAGCGAGAGGGATCCCTCCTAGATCTGGAGGGTGCTCACGGAATCCGGGCCCTTTACGATGACCAATCGAAACACGGCGGGTTCCTGTCTCCGCCCCCAATGGGCTTTTTTCTATACCCTGCATGAGTGAGTTGGAACCGGATTTCTCTGAACCGTTGCGGGTGCAGTGTATCCTGCAGGGTTGCGGGAACGCAAGGGATCAACAACATTCCGGTAGAACCTCTTCCTCACGGGCCAGGACCCGTGACGGTGTTGTCTGCTACCGTGGGGCGGCATCCGTTTGGACACGGGACGTGCCGTTCATCAAGACACGGACCCAGAGCCTGCGCTCCGTTCGAGCTTCAGCGTTGGTCAGCCTGACCTCGTAGTTTCCCGCGGGCAGGGTGCGAGGCGGAAGCGGGGCGGTTCCGATCCGGGTGTTGTTCAGAAAGATTTCCGTGCCCTCCCGGATCCCGGAGAGGTCCAGCGTTCCGGTGAAACGGTATCTTTTTTTCAAGGTCTTTTTATGGCCCACCCGGAAGCGCTCTTCGTGCTCGATCATCCGTTCCCTGTTGATCAGTTTCAGGGTGTGCGCGCCGGCTGGAATCCGATCCGAGAGGTACGGGGTTCGCCCCAGACGGTGTCCGTCCAGGTAGACGTCGGTCCAGGGCGTGCTGTCGATCCGAATCGATCCCTCCAGAGGGATCAAACGCGCCTGGATGGAGCGCTGTTCTCCGTTGCCTGCCTGAAAGCGGGTTTCCCACGCCTGGTATCCGTCTTTTTTCAATCGGACCCGGTGGTGTCTGTCCGGCGTGCAGGGAAGCGCGAATGCGGGCGTCTTTCCCGGGATCGGTTTCCCGTCGATCCAAATGCGTGCCCCCTCGGGCTGGCTGATGAGATCCAGCCGTACAGGAACGGGATGCAGCCGTACCTGGAGATCGCGATGGTCCCCCGGGCCGAGCAGCAGCTGGTGTTCCTGGGGCGTATATCCCTCTTTTTCCAGGCGCAGGAGGTGGGAACGATGGGGCTCGAGGTCATTCCGCATGAAAGGACTTTCCGTTTCCTGCGGGATTCCGTCCCAGGTGATCCTGGCGGTGGCGGGGAGATAGGATACGGTAACCGAGGCGACCGGGGGGGGTGAGTCGATCCGGACCGCCGGTTTTTCGTCCACGCCTGACGCCGTCGGAAGTCCATCTTTTTCCGTTGATCGCGGCGGGTTGGAAACGACCGTCCTTTCCGGAGAAGAGGGGGGCTGTCCGCCGTCCAGGAAAAACCAGGCGGCTGTCCCGGCCCCGAAAAGGATGAGGAGCAAGACCAGAAGCCAACGAGGACCGCCGCGGGTGTTGCGGAAGGGGGGGGACGTTCCACCGGCCGCCTCCGGCGTCGGTGAACGGTGTTCCCGCATGGGGAGGGCCGCGGTAAGGGTCGCTTCCTGTCGATCCCCCGAACGGGTTGCTTCGGGTGTTCGTTGAAGAATGAGTCCGGCCAGATCCCGCTCCGTGCAGAGCGGGAACTGGGGCAGCCTTTCAAGAACGGACAGCACCTCCCGGGCACTCTGGGGGCGCTTGCAAGGCTCCTTTTCCAGCAACCGGAACAGGATGCGGATCAACTCCTCCGGGATGTCTTCCCGCTGATTGCGTGGGTCCGGTGCGGGCTCGAACCGGATGTTGGATAGAAGCCGAAGCGGGGATCCGGTTTCCTGGAAAGGGGGGACACCGGTGAGCAGTTCGTACAGGATAACCCCGGCGGCATACAGGTCGGAGAGTTTGTCCTGGGGATCGCCGGAAACGTGTTCCGGGGCCATGTAGGGGAACTTTCCGCGGAGGATCCCCATGGTGGTTTCCTCTCCCCACAGGGTGGCTTTGGCAAGCCCGAAATCGGTGAGTTTCACCTCGCCCTCGCTGGAGAGGAGGATGTTCGGCGGACTGATGTCCTGGTGCACGATGTTCAGGGGGCGACCGTCGGCCTCCGCGCGGTCGTGCGCATAGTCCAGGGCGCTGAAGATCTTGGCGCAGATCCGGACCGCCACCGGGATCGGGATGGGATCTCCGGGTGGCGTGTCATACGCCCGGATGAACTCGCGGAGGTTGGGGCCGTCCACGAATTCCATGCAGATGAAGAAGGTATCCCCGATCTTGCCCAGGTCGTGGATCTGGGTAATGTTGGGGTGGCGAAGCCGGGCTGCCAGCCGGGCTTCGTTCAGAAAGGTCGACACGAAACGGGGATCGGAACTGAACTGGGGCAACAGTCGTTTGATCACCACCAGCTTCTCGAAACCCTCCGGGCCCAGGCGCTTGGCGAGAAAGATCTCGCCCATGCCTCCCACGGTGAGCTTTCTGAGAAAACGGTAGTTGCCGAATGTTTCCACGTTCATCCGGATTTATCCTCGTCCTGATCGGAGATGTGTCTTAATCCAGGTGGATGTTGAGGGTGGCGTTGCCGCTTTTTGAATCATCCCCTCCTCCGGACAGGGTTACACCCAGGGCAGCGCCCGCGCCGGCGGCGGCTCCGATGATCGCCCAGATCCACCACTTCTTGTACCAGGGGGTCGCCTCGGGCCCGGGGGCCACCTCCAGGAAGAGCGGAAAAGCCGCGTTTCCCTTCATGGTGGCGTTGCCCGCAGGGTCCGCGGCCAGGATATAGTACTCGATCCCTTCGCCGTCGATGACGTGTGCGGGGATCCCGGCCTCGTACCAGCCGGAGTCCCCCTCGGTCATGGGATAGAAGCCGTAAGAGGTTTCTCCCTTTTTCCGCAGGAACACCTGGACCATCTGTACCCGCTGATCGTCAAGGACCCTCACCCCGATGGTGAGGGGTTTTCGATAGGGGACCGGCCGGTGGATCTCCCGTTCCAGCAGGGAAGGAGGACGGCTGTCCCTGCCCCGGATCGACTTCTGGAAATCATCCCGCGCCATGTCAAAGAGACGCAGGATCTTCGGGGAGTAGAGGTTGGTGTCCAGCCGGAAGTCCGGATCCATTTCCAGGATTTCAAGAAAGGATTTCCGGGAGGGATCATTCCGGCCCAGGGCGGCCTGACACAGCGCCAGGAAGAGCAGGGCCTCCTTTTTCCGGGAAGGGGTCAGACCGGGTTCAGCCGAGAGTCGCTGAAGGATCTGGATGCCCTGCTCATATTCCAGGTGTTCGTAGGCCTGGATGCCCTGTATGAGCCGGGCTTCCGTGGGGGCGGGCTCGGGGGCCTGAACCTCCCCCCCGACAGCGGCCGGAAGCAGGGCCGGTTCCGCACACAGAAGTATGACCAATGTCCAGCAAAGCACGGAGGAGAACCGGGTTGTCATGGGATTTGACCTTTGGATATATTTTGCTTGATCACAAAACGTTATTGATATGCTTGTGACATAATTATATATGAGCATCGGTCAAAATGGAAATCGAGAGTCGGGGTCATTTCTTCTAAATATCTATTTTCAAAAACAGACGAAAACATTTAATGCTTTTTAGAACTCTGTTTACATGCAAAGACTGTTTTTCCCTTCGCCAGACACGGAAAACAATAGAAAGCTTTATTCTTTTAGAAAGATACGGTACAATAAAAACAAAATGAATTTTATCTGTTTGAATAGTCAAAACCCTTCCCGGAAAGGCTGGCGGTATGAAGAAAATCGTGTGGATCTGGATGGTTCTCTTTGTTGTCTCCCTTCCCTGCGCGGTTGCCGCCGCGGTTCCTCAGCCCGCTGCGGATGCCGGTTCCTCAGAGG
>CAYTRL010000339.1:0-6659 GCA_964439795.1 uncultured Thermodesulfobacteriota bacterium | reverse complement strand
AGACCGTAGGCCATATCCGCGAGTCCCTGCTGCACCACAAGACACGCCACACCGACAGCGAGACGGTTCCCATTGACAAGCTGTTCGAACAAGGCGTCATGGAGGCCATCGTCGAGGAAGACGACTACGACCTTCTGGTCATGGGCCGCAGCGAGGGGGAGGGCTGTTATTGCGCTGTGAACCACATCCTGCGGCGGATCATCGACACCCAGGTCCAGAACTACCCCACGGTGATCATCGACTCCGAGGCCGGGCTGGAACACATCTCGAGAAGGACGGCCCGTGACGTGGATTTGATGCTGATGGTCACCGACACCTCGGCCAGGGGCGTGAGCACGGCACGGCGCGTATCGGAGCTGGGAAAAGAGCTGCGAGTGGACTTCGGAAAGGTCATGATGCTGGTGAACAAGGCCACCGATGAAACCCGGCCGATCATCGCCGAACATGCGGAATCGGCGGGGCTGGAGTTGTTGGGGTTTCTGCCCTTTGATCCCGCCGTAATAGAGAACGACGCGCAGGGACGATCGATTTGGGATCTGCCCGAGGACGGGCCCGTGATGCGGGCGGCGGCGGAGGTTCTTCCGCTGCTGGACCGGATACGACAAGAAGGGACGTACAAGACAGGATCTACACGTTGAACAACGTTCGGGAAGAAATACAGGACCGTTTCCGATCGCTGGGCGCGGAGGCCGCGCGGGACCTCCTGTTTCGCGGCCTGTCCATGGCGCGCCACACGATGGACGATCTGATGTCCTCGCTGATGGCCGGGCATCACATCCTGCTGACCGGGCCGCCCGGTGTGGGCAAGACAACGCTGGCCCAGCGCACCGTGTCGCTTCTGTCGGAGCGGACGGTGGTCGAGGGCTGCCCCCTGAACTGTTCCGCGGCGTCTCCGGAATGTCCCTGGTGCCTGGAGCGGCGATCCAAGGGCAGGGCCTTGAAGACGGAAATCCTCCCCGGAGAGAGCAGACTTCGGAAGATCACGGGTAGCGACGAGCTGAAGGTCGCCGACCTGGTGGGTGATCTCAACCCGGTGGCCGCTTTGGAATACGGTCTGTTCGACTTGAGAACCTTTGTGCCGGGCAAGCTGCTCCGTGCCAACGGGGGCATCCTGCTCATCGATTTTTTCGACCGTGTGCCGGAACGGGTGTTGAACGCGGTTCTGATGGGGCTCGCCGGGGAGGGCGTCACGATCGGAAGCCGTGACGAACTGTTCCCCCTGGATGTATTGATCGTTGCCACCGCCTCGGCGGCGGGCCTGACCCGGATGTCCATGGACCTGTCCGATCACTTCGACCGGGTTGCACTGGGCTACGTGGCGGACCCTGCGGTCGAATCCGGACTGCTTGCCGGCGGAGTGGAACGGCCGCCCTGGGAAGGCCCGGCGATGGAGACGGTGCGCAGGACCCGCGAACACCCGGACCTGTCCCGCGGCGTGTCCACGCGGGGAACGATCCGGTATGGAGAGCTGCTGCGGTCGTACGCGCGCCTGACCGGGGATTCCGCGCCGGAGAGTGTCCTGCCGGACGCGTCCCGTTCGGCGCTGCCGCACCGGGTCGTGGTCGCTCCTCACGCGGTGGCCAACCGTTCCAACGTCGAGGTCGTCGAAGAGATCCTGGAGGACGTGCTGGGAAACGCCGGGCCGGAGTCTGCATGGGCCGCCCTGTCCCAGGAGAAGATGCTGTCGTTGGTGGATGAAATCGCCCGGGTCGACCACTTCCGGAAGCCCTTGAAGTTCGGCCTGTTCGACCTTCTGCTGAAACGTATCAAGCGTTTTCCGGAATCCGAGCTGGCACAGCTTCATGACCGGGCGCTGGAACGCCTGCTCCGGAAGTTTCATGATCGCGACATGGGGGACAACCTGACCGTCGATCTGCTGTCCGACATCGAGAAGGCCCGGGAGAAACAGGAGCGGCTCTCCGCGGACCTGCGCGCCCGGCTGGAGGCCGAGGCCCTCATCGAGGTGGTGGACCTGCTGGAGGAGCATCAGATCCTCTCCCGCAAGGAACGTGGCTACAAGATCTCGCAGCGGGGCATTTCGCTCCTGCTGGAACGGCTTGCCCCCCGGCATTGGGACAGCATTCAACTGAGCGGCCTGGGCAAGCACCGGACCGGGAAGAAGCTTCTGGTGGGAGAGGGGCGGATCGTGGGAAAGCGGCCCTGGCGGTTCGGGGATTCCTACCGGGACTTCTCACTGAAAGACACCTTGCGTCAGGCCATACGGATGCGTCATCGCCAGGTGGCCCGGGAAGACATCCGGGTGGTCCGAAGGGACATCCGCGAGCGGATGGACATCCTCATGTGTCTGGACCTGTCCGGGACCATGGACCAGCTGGAGAAGGTCTGGTACGCCAAGGAGAGCGCCATTGCGCTCGCACTGGTCTCCGCCCAGTACGGCGACCGGATGGGGTTGGTCACCTTCTCCAACATGGCCACGGTGGTATCCGACCTGACCACGAACACCTACCGGGTGACCGAAAAGATCCTGGACCTGGACCTCCACGAGAACGCCTTTACCAACCTGGGCTTCGGGTTGCTGAGAACCCGGGGGCTGTTCGCGCGGCATTCGAAAAGCCAGGGGAAGCAGCACATCATCCTGGTTTCGGATGGAGACGCCACCGCGCCGCATCCGTCCCCGGTCCGTTTCGCCATCCAGGAGGCCGCCCGGACGGCCCGCAAGGGGATCAGCATCTCCACCATCTGCATCAACGAAAAAAATGCGAATCCGGATCTGATGAGCAAGATCGCACGGATCGGAAAAGGCAGGATCACGGTCATCGAGAACACGGAGGGGATGAGGGACGCGGTGCTCGAGGAGCGGAGGACGGCCGGGTAGGGGGTGCGGGGGGACCGTTCGGGAGGCACCGGGGACAGGCGAGGCACTGAGGGGAGCTGCGGGATCAAGCGTTCTCAATCGGAAGAAGGGAGCGGAACCATGTCAGAGGCAGTGATTTGCAGGGAATGCAACCAGAACGAGGCCTCGGAAAAATGCGGGGTATGCGGGATCGATCTTTGTGAGATGTGCCAGCAGGTGGTGCAGACCGAGGACATCTCCGCTTCGCACCGGGTCAAGGGTATCAGCACGGAAGGGGTCCTGGGGCCGGCCCAGAAGCGACGGACGGTCTGCAGCAAATGTCTGGCGGAGACGGATTTCATTGACAAGGACGACCATGCCGCCGACGTTTCGGAGTCCGTCCCCGAGGCGGAGGAAAAGGACCGGCTCCGTGCGTTCAAGCGGCCGGCCCCGGGAGAGATCACCGAGAAGGTCGGAGACCTCGTGGTGGATCTGAGCGAGGTGGTTCCGGATGCCCGCGGGACCGAAGAGATGGTTCGGAGCATCCTGCGCAACGAATACATCGAAACCCGGCTGAGGCAGTACGAGACCCGGATCCGCCCTTTTACCCGGGTGGAGGACCTGGCGGTCTGGGACAGGATCCTGCTGGAACGCTACCGGCCGCTGTACACGAAGAAAGCCCCGACCAACGGGGCCGCCGGACCGGGACCGACCCAAAAAAGAGCGCAGGCCCTCCAGAACCTGAGGGAACATCTCTCCGGCGTGGGCAAGACGCTGGCGTCGGCGCGGCGGGTGCTGGATGAGGCCCTCAAGGCCTTTGGCCCGGAAAAGACCCTGGACCTGGGCCAGTCGATCGCCTACCCGGCGTGCAATACGTCGGTGCTGACGGGCTTTGAGCCCGAAAACCTGGGACGGATGGATGAGGCGCTCCGTTACGCGGAGGCGCAGTTCATCGAGCAGGCGTCCGTTGCCGCCCAGGGCGACGGAGATGTTCTGGAGCTGGAGGCGCGGGCCCTGCACCTGGGTTCCATCCAGTTCCTGGCGTCCGAAGTGGAGGAGATCATCAAAATCTGCTGTTTCGGGTTCCTTTCCACGGGCGATATGCCGGCCAAGGAGATGGCCTTCTTTCCGGAAGCCAAGGTCTCGGTGGGGTTGGGTACGGTGGACGAGAGCCGGCCGGTACTGGCGTTTTTCGGCGACGATATCCTGCCGGTCTTTCACACGACAGGGACCCTGGAGGAAGAGGGCCTCGCTTCCGGCATGGAGATTGTCGGCCTGGGAAACGCGGGACACGAACTGGTCCGCTTCTATCCCCGGGGGAAGATCCTGACCTCAACCGGGAAGGCGGCAAAGGCCGTTCGCGCAGGGATTCCGGACCTGATCGTTCTCTCCGAGAGCTGTTTCCCCATGGACATGGCGGCCCAGGCGGGGAAGGCGGGCATCCCGGTTCTGGCCGCGGGGTCGAGCGGTTCCGTTTCGTTGCCGGACGCTTCGGGCGAAGCGGTGGAGGAATGCGTGCTCCGGCTGGCAAAAGGGGAAGGGCTCCGGATCCGTCAGGCCGATAAAGCGGCCGAAGTCGTTGCGGCCTTCTTCCGCGATTTTCCGGGAAAGATGGGGAGCCGTCCCGAGTCCGCCATCCTGCAAGACGCGGTAGACCGATGCACCTCGTGCGACGCCTGCTTTCACGCCTGTCCGAACTCCCTGGCGATCAGTCCGGCACTCAAGGGGGACGGATCCGAAACCCTCGAGGGTCTGTTTGACCGCTGCCTGTTCTGCGGCCGGTGCGAAGAGGTCTGCCCCGAGGGAATTCAGGTCATCGACTGCCTGCTGGCGTCCGCCGGATCCAAGGTCGAGGCCGACCGGTTCCGGATGCGGCCCGGGCGCGGCCCCCTGAGCCATCTGGAGTTCCGGGACCTGACCTTTGGACTGGTTCTGGGAGGAAACGGTCCGGGTATGGTGACCCTTCTCGGGTGCGGGCACTATCCGGGGATGGATGACGATATGGTGGCCATGGCCAAGGAGCTGCTCGACCGCAACTGCGTGGTCATGACCGCCGGGTGCGCGGCAGCGGATGTGGCGCGCAAGCTGGAGGAGGAGACCGGCAGGTGTTTTCCCGAGAACTACCCCACCATGGCGACCCTGAAGGGCCTGGTGAACTGCGGCGGCTGCTCCGCGGACGCGCATATCATGGCGTCCATGTTCAAGTTCGCCCAGCTGGGCGGCGGGGTTTCCATCAAGGCGAACTTCGATCAGCCCGCCGACTACAGCCTGAACCGGGCGCCCTTCGCCGTGATCATCTGGGGTCCCGCCTCGGACAAGATGATGGCCAAGGCCTCGGGCTTCGCAAGGGTGGGGGCCCCCGTTGTCCTGGGCCCGTCCGGGTTCGGTTTTTCTCGAAGTCTGGTGGGAAACAAGTACGACCGTGAGAGCTGGACCATGTATGACGGGCTTACGGGCGATGTGCGCGAGGTGGACCCGTCGCCGCCCCATCTGATCGCCCCGGTGGAGACCAAGGAAGAAGCGGTGACCATGGCGCTCAAGTTCTGCTTCACCACGTGCGCCCTGCGGGACCCCCGGCTGTCCACCATAGACAACTACACCGAGATCCATGAGAAGTACTTCCGGCAGCTTCCCGATGACTGGACGTACTATCTGCGGAGCCCTCTGGAGCTTCACGTGATGAAGCGGATGCGGCTCCTGAAGATTCTTCGAGACGAATACGGCTGGGAGGTGGACCGCACGTCGGCGACCCGGGTGCGGAACCGGGACGGGGAGCTGGTCTCCATGGAGCAGTATATCGAGGAGTACGGGATCAAACAGGGGCGATACGCCACCATGATGAAACGCCTGGTGATGCGCGAGGCGGTCAAGGAGTAGAATCGTGGAACAATTCGATGCGAAGGCATGGACGGAGAAGATCGGGCAGCACAAGACCCCGCTGCTGGTGGCGGGACAGGGTTGCAGTGAGATCCGGCTGAACGGAAAAGCGCTGGGGGACTACGCGCTGGACGTGGCGGAGGCGATCGGCTGTCCGGTGGCCGCCACGGGAAACGCGGTCCTCACCCTGGGGAAAACGGAACGTCCGGTGAAGGTGAAGAAGATGTGGCTGGCCGAACTGTTCCGCTTCCTGGAGGAGGATTGGCAGGAGCCGTTGACCCCCGAGAGGCCGGACCTGCTGCTCACGATCGGGTTCCGCCCGGAGATGATCGAGGGGATGGCCGCGGGAGTGGAGGGGATCGAACTGATCCATCTCGGCCCCGGGGCGGTGGCGGGCGCCGGTCTGAACATGGAGGAGGTCCCGTTGGGGGAGTGGGCGAAAAACCTTGGCGAACTGATTGGGGAACTCGCCCGGCTGTCCTCCTCCAAGGGATGATAGAACGGGTCGATCTCCGGCGTGGGGGCCGGAAATCTGTATAAGGAGACTTGACGATGATACGAATTCCAGCAGTGAACTTGCCCGAGGGAAGGGTGTTCCAGGGTCCCACCGACCTGGACGAGCTGTTCGACGGGGTGGAGATCGAGATCTCCCCCCGGTGGATGGGCCAGAAGATCCGGAAGAACGACATGTACATGGAACTCGGCGGCCCGAAACACGGGTATCAGAGCTATATCCATGTGGAGGTGACGCCGGACGAGAGCGCCGTGGAGGATGGGCGGATCGAGCTGATCGGCCCGGACATCGACGAAATCGAGCCGGGGTCCACGTTCCCCTTCGGCATCTGGCTGCGATGCTGGGGAAGCCAGCTCGTGGAGGATCACGTGGATCCCCTGATCCGGGCGGGGTTCATGCCGTTCGAGCAGGGCGAAGGCTGGATGCTGGTGAATACCCGGGACACCATCTGGATCCGGCTGAACAAGGAGACCG
>CAYTRL010000338.1:0-6682 GCA_964439795.1 uncultured Thermodesulfobacteriota bacterium | reverse complement strand
ACTCGTTCCGCGGGACGTGGGCGTTTCCGCCGATGCCCTTGGTGCGGATGTAGTAGCCCGAGTCCACGATGTCCCGTGCGAACCCCTGCAGGTACGCAAGCGCCGTGGCGGCCGCCTCCCGGACCGGGGCGTCGGCCCCGTCCTGGACCACCCGCTGGAGCAGGGGCACGGTCCGGAAGATATGGGGGACGTCGTCCTTGCTTCGCATGTTCCGGATCCAGATGTCCCCCCAGTGGGGGTTCACCGGGTTCTCGAAGGTGTGGGCGTTCCAGTCGGTCCTCGGTTGCTTAGCCGGTCCGTAAACCACCTCGGCCTGGCGGCCGTCCTCGGTGTATTCGTTGTCCTGGGTGAAGATGGCGCGGGCCATGACGTATTTTTCCGGGTCTTCGTCGGTCCACATCATGCCGTTGAACAGGGCCACCATGCCCTTGCTGTACTGCTCCACGATCCGCCCCAGGGCCGGGTCGCCGCTGGCCAGGTATCCGGCGGCGCTGTTGTTGAAGACCTTGGAGGTCCGGATCATGAGGTTGTCCGCGCCGCCCCGGTGCTCGAAGGTGACCGTGGGCACGCCCGTGACCGGGTCTGTGGACTTGATAGCCGCCGTATCCTGCCAGTACAGCTTGTAGTCCGGCATGCCCTGCGGGTTGGAGGCGTCCATGCCGTGGCTGTGCCACAGGACCCAGTGGAAATAGTCCACCTCGGCCCAGAAACCGGTGATCTTTTGCGTAAAGGCGGTGATCTCCTCCGGCGTGAGCGGCTCTCCGACATCGGGGCGGGTGAAATCGAACGGCAGGGTGTCCGGGTAGTCGGGCACCGGAAGCGGCACCTCCGCGGTCTCCGTGGAACCCTCTATCCGGCCCGCTGGATCCGGCCTGTCTGTCTCCTGTGCGGTAAGGGCCGCCCCGGGCAGGGTGCGTACGAGACGGAACCCCACATAACGGTCCCGGTAGTCGGTGCTGTGTGCCGCCCGGTGCGCGAGCCGGCAACGGCCGGCCCCGTCAAAGTAGGCACTGCCGCCCCGGACCACCCGGAAGTGGGACCCGGCCGGGCCCTCGGGGTTGGTGACGTCTCCCGGATAGTCGGCCTGGTACCCGTCCCAGCACCACTCCCGGACGTTTCCCAGCATGTCGTAGAGGCCCAGGCCGTTGGATGCCTTGCCTTTCCCCTTTTGCGTGACCCGCTGGGTGTTGGCGCAGTACCAGGCGATTTCGTCGAGAGCAGGGTCGGCGGGAGAACAAGCTGTCTCGGTGATCGGTCCGTTGTAGAAGGCGGTGGTTTCCCCGGCCCGGGCGGCATATTCCCATTCCGCTTCCGTGGGCAGCCGGTAACCTTCACACTCATAAACCGATGCGGCCCCTCCGTTCAGGGTCACCTGGGCGTCTGCGATTCCGCCCTGTTCGCTGCAGTAGCTGACCGCGTCCCCGGGGGTCTCGTCCGTGCACTGGATGTCGGACAGCGTGAAGCAGGTTGTAAACCCGTTCTGTACGGACAGCCGGTTGGCATAAGCCAGTGCGTCGAACCAGTTCACGGTTTCCACCGGCAGTTCCGGGTGGTACCCGGTCAGCGGAAAGGTGCCCGGGTCGTACCCCATGCGGTGCGAGAACTGGGTCTTGGTCACCTCGGCGGTCATGATTTCAAAATCGTGGGAAAGGGTCACCTCGTGCTGGGTTTCGTCCGGCTCCCGGGCCGGTTCGTCCACGGGGCTTCCCATGGTGAACGATCCGTGCGTGACGGGAACGAACTCTTCCAGCCGATCGCAGCCCAGGAGACCGATCTGGCAGATTCCGATCAACCCAAGAAAGGACAGGACGATGCCGGTGCGGGATGCGGTTTTCATGATGTCCTCCAGGCAAAAATGTAAGTGTTCTCTTTGGCTTTAAGTAGATATATCCATGATAACAGAGTGGGCCCTCCGGTCAAGTTTTTCCCGTCTCCACCGGTGCCTGGGAGGACGGGATCCGGGAAGTAGCGGGAAATTTTTTTCGTTGTATTGAGAGTCGATCGCGGAAGAACATGTTGTTTTTAAAGGCGGATTCTTATTGGACCCCGCAGGTCATCTCTCCTCTCACGGGGAGCGGTCCTTGTTTGACAGACAGCAACGCATGGCAACATAATATAAAACAGGTTGTTTATCATGGGGATCAAGTCCCGCAACCGGTCCTGAGGGGGTAGGTAACCGGTGCCTTTTTTCCCCGGTGCCGGAACAGGTCTCTTCCCTGCAGACCGTTTCCCCTTTTTCGTCGGAAAGCGGTTGTGTACTTGGCAAGAGCGATAGTATAATCCCCGGAAACTCGAAAAGGATGCCGGGACCGGAGTGTCGCCTCATATGGGGACCGGTTTCCCGGACCGGCGCGTTCCCCATCCCGGGGTACGGCCGGGCGCTGGGTTCCACTACCGGGAGAAAAGGGGTAAAAATTCCGATGAAAGGTGTTCTAGAAGATCTGTGCGACGTTTCCGCCCAGGTTCTCTGCCTGTCCGCCACGCCTCCGCTGATCAAGACGGCACGGATCGTGCGTTCCGAGGATGGGAACGTGGAACTGGAGCTGGATGATCCCGAGGCGGCCTTTCAGGAGGGTTTGCACGTGGTGCTGGCGGGCGGGGAGGAAACCCCTTTTCGCATCATGGGGATTGTCACCGGGGTGGACGGGCGCAGGCTCCAGGTGAAGACCGAACGCGTGATGGAGACCGACAAGCGGGACTTTCCCCGACTTCAGGGGGGGATTTCCGTGAGGTACCGGGTGCTCGGGGAACAGGAGAGTCCGGCGGATGCGGAGGCCTGGGTTGCCGGCAAGGACCTGACGACACAGGCGGAGTGGCGGGTTCCGGACCCGTTCATGGACTTCAGCGGGTCCGGCCTCCGGTTCGATGACCGGTTGTGCTGCGGGGAAGGGGACCTCCTTCTCGTGGAGATGCAGGTGCCGCCTTCCGGGAACCGCTGGCGGGCCACGGCACGGGTGGTCCGCTTGACGCCCGTCGGGAAGGAGGAGGCGCAGGACGCAGAGCCCTCTCAGGATGCGCCGACCCATCACATCGCCGTTGCATTCGAGCACGTGCCCGGGGAAGCCACCGAGGCCCTGGCCGCCTTCACGCTGAGGATCCAGGACGCGCTCCTGAAGATCTGACCCGGACCGGCGCTTGACGTGCCTTTTTATTGTTCATACAATAAATCAATTCAATAGATATAATATTTCACCCTGGCCCTGCCCCACGTTCCCGGGTACCTTGTCCGGCGAGGAGGCTCCTCTCCCCGGGATAAAGAACGTCCAGGTTCTCCCGGTTCTGCGTGAACCGTGTCGTTTCTTTTTTCGACACGAGCGGGCCATCTCTTCTACCGTGCCGTCAGGATGACGCTCGTGAACCGTATCGCTCCTTACGTTGTCGTGGTTCTCGCCGTCTGGATCACCGGACTGGCGACCGTGGTGCCGGGTGCCGCGGGTCCCGCCCCGTCGCATCCGGGCCAACCCCCCGAACAGGACGACGTGATTTTTTTCCGAAACGGCGATGTCCTGCGCGGACGCGTTTTGAACGACACCCTCCGGATCTACACCCCCTATGCGCTTGTGGGGATACCGCTGCATGCCTGCGAGAAGCTTTTGTTTGCTGGATCCGGTGGAGACAAGGACACCCTGTCCACGGTGAACGGCAACCGGTTCTCCGGAAACGTGGTGGACAGGACCGTACGTTTCCGGTCATCCCTTGGGAAGAACCGTTGGGAGATCCGCCGGGAAAAGATCCTCCGGATCCTTTTTCACCCGGTGCCGGAACGGGACCGGTCGTTCCCGGTGCCGGAGAAGACCGACCTGTTCGTGATGGTCAACGGGGATCTGCTGACGGGCCGGCCGGAGGAAACCGCTTTCCTAATGACCACCGAAGGGAACGGACTGGAGGTCCCCTTCTCCGAGGTGCGTTCCCTGGAGATCCCGGACGAGGGCGGAGACGGGGCGCGGGTGTTTACCAAGGCGGGGGAGGTGATTCGCGGGGTCCTGGAGACCGGCGCGATTTCCCTGAAGCTGGACATCGGTGCCCGCATCGACCCGTTCTACCTGGACCAGTGTTCCACGGTGTTCATGGACGACGGAAACCGCCGCGCCGCGGAACGTGCCGCACAGGTTCCGGACCCGGAACGTGAGGAGCCCGAGGCCCGGGAGGAGGACGGCAACCCCGGGATCCTGACCAACTCCATCGGCATGAAGTTGAAGCGGATCAAACCGGGCGCTTTTGTCATGGGGTCCGGCAGGGGAAACATGGACGAGGCGCCTCCCCACCGGGTGGCGCTCACCGAACCGTTCTACATCGGTGTCCTGGAGGTCACCCAGGGGCAGTGGGAGGACGTCATGGGGAACAACCCTTCCTATTTCAAAGGGCCCCGGCATCCCGTGGAGAAGGTTTCGTGGAACGATGCACGGCTGTTCTGCCGGAAGCTCTCGCAGTTGGAAAACCGGACCTACCGGCTTCCCACGGAAGCGGAGTGGGAGTATGCCTGCCGGGCGGGAAACTCCACGGAGTTTCCCTGGGGCGATGAATTCCGTGAGGATTCCGCCTGGTGTTCCGTGAACTCCGGCGGGGCCACCCAGGAGGTGGGGACCCGGGAATCGAATGCGTGGGGGCTGTACGACATGATCGGCAACGTGTGGGAGTGGGTGGAAGATACCTACGGGCCGTATCCCGGAGGGGAGATCCCGGAACCCGTCCCGCGCAATGGAAAAGAGCGGGTGCTGCGGGGCGGAGGCTGGTACAACGTTCCGGAACGGTGCCGCGCGGCAAGCAAGACGTTTCAGAACCCGGGCTACGGTTCAAGCAGCACCAGCGGGTTCCGGGTCGTGACGGAACCGTAAAGGGCGGAGAAGACCGATGAACAATCACTCCATGATTCTCGAGATGGCGGCAAGCCGGGAGATGCTGATCGCCTGGGCGATCCTGCTCCTGGCCGCCCTGCTCATCATCTTCTGGTACGTGGCGCGCAAGGTGGAGAGCCGGTCTGCGGCTGTGATCCTGGCGGGGATGATCCTCCTGGTTTCCGTTGGGCAGTTTGCGGCTTTTCTCTGGTATTACGTTCCCACGGTGAAGCAGGAGTCCCGGCTTCTCCGGGAGAAGATCACCCTCATCGAGTTGGACAACGTGAAGGAACGGGACATCGCCCTGGCCTATCAGAGGGAGAATGCCACGCTCAACCAGACCGTCCGGAGTATGCGCGGCAAGATCCAAGATCTGGAGGAGCGGACCTCCGGAGAGAGCGACCGGCAGCCTGCTCCTGCAGGAATCCCGGCGACGGCGGTCCCGGAGCCGGAAGGGGTACGCGGCAAGCCGGCTCCGCCGAAGCGGGTTGCCGCCGGGCGGGAAGGGTCCCGGCCCCAGGAAGCCGCCACGTCGCCCCCCCCGCCCAAGCGGAAAAAATGGTTCCAGCCCAGGAAATCCAACACCCGGTACCGCGTTACGATCCTCACCCCGGAGAGCAACGCCCCCCTGGCCCGGACCCTGGAAGAGTCGTTGAAGGTCCTGCTGTTCCAGACGGGGGAACCCCTGTTGATCGATGTGGACGAAAACAGGATCATCTACTATTCCGACGAGGACACCAAGCGGGCCGCCTACCTGGGGGCGTTTCTCAAATACAAGTACAAGATCGACGCACCCCTGAAGCTATCCCCCAACAAGCAACATCAGGGCAGTTTCCAGGTCTACCTGAAACCGTGACCGTCCGGTGCGAGGAAAAAACAAGATGAACCTCCGGTTTCTGTTCGCCCGCAAGAGACTCCCACACCGATTTCCGTTCCTGTTGGCCGCTGCCCTGGCCCTGATCCTGTCGGCGGGTTGCCTTTCCCCCCGGCTCCCGATCCAGTGTGCGAGGACGACCCAGGAGGAGTGCTATCGGCAGGTTTTTATCTTCCAGGACGCGGGACATTTTCGAGATGTGTTCGGCCGGTGGCTCGGAGAAAAGAACGCCCGGGTGCTCCTGGAGCATTACGCGATCGGGGATGCCATCGACGATCTGCTCCACCAGCGCGTGGAGGCGCGGGGTTCATTGGAGGTTACGTTCTACCCGGTACCCGGTGACCCCGCCTCATTTTTCCTGGAGGGATCGGGCCGGTATTTTCTGGTGCGGGCCACCACGAACGAGATCATGCTCGTGGGCGATTTCACGATCCGGAGCGAGCGACAATCGTTACCGGGAGGAGGACAAGGGGAAATCCGGCTGGTCACACGGCACACCCAGATCCGGCAGTTCGCGCCCCAGGAACTCAACTATGTCAACGATGTCCCCATGGAGGTTCTCCTTCGGATCCAGGTCCTTCCCCCGGAGAACAAGGTCTTCCGCATTGATTACGATGCACGACACGACGTCCTGCTGGATGACCGGCTGATCGGCTATCTGGAGTTCGACAAGACGGCGGCGCAGAAAGACAAGATCATCGATCTGCGCGTCCTGGACAGGGTGTACGACGATTACGGAACCCAGTCCAAACCGGAGGGGAACGGCGAGCCCTGAGCCCGGCTCCCCCCGCAGGTAGACACCCACCGGAAACGACCCGTCAGGAGCCTGTCGGGAAACCAGTCAACCATGTGTTGTCGTCATTCTGGACTTCGAGGATGTCGATTATTGGACTTGTGGAGTGTCTTTCAATGATTTGGGCAATGAGCCCAACAGTGGAGATTGCGAGCGAAGCGCGGCAACCCCCCGGCCCCG
>CAYTRL010000337.1:0-6690 GCA_964439795.1 uncultured Thermodesulfobacteriota bacterium | reverse complement strand
TGCGGGGGGGGGGGGCGGCGCGCCTGATTATTTCTGTCAGGACTGGCCACACGTGGAGGTTTCCGTGTACGTACACCACTTCGTACTCCTGGATATCGACGGCTCTACGCTCACCCTCAGCGCTCAAAAGCATGACGGGACGGTGATCGATACGGTTTTCCTGGAAAAGGATAAGGGCCCGTAAACATCGGGCATCCACCTGCCCCTTTACGCCAAGGGTTTAAGAAGCACGGGAATCCAGGCGGCCTGGAACAAGATCCGAAAGAAGTGTGTTGATCTGGTGTGAACACTGGGTTTCAACGAGAGAATGTTGCGAGGAGCCGCAGGCGACGCGGCAAGCCCTCGGAAATAAAGCCTCACGGGGCCGGGGGGTTGCTTCGCTCCGCTCGCAATCTCCGCTGTTGATCTCTTGGCAAAGGATCGATCCTCATTGGGGGGGATGGTCAGGCTGTTAGGGTTCCGTTGGACCCTTTCAATCACAGGGGTCCGGAGAAAGGGCTGCGAAACATCCCTCTCCTTCTTCACAATCGTCGGGAGTCGTACAAAACGTTCCGCATGTTGTGTTGGCCGTACCCCAATCCACTCCGCAGCGGATTTTCTTTGCCTCGTCAGGATCCGGCGGTGTCGTATTCGCACATTGCACATCTTCCGTCGGTGCTTCATCCATGTCCAGGACCGCGGAAAACAGGTCTACATAGTGCCTGTAATATGCGATCCGCGCCTGCGTTTTCGCAATATAGGACGCTCCCGGATTCTTGCATTCCAGATCGCCGTTGATCACTTCTACGGTCTTGCCGAAATCCCAATTCTCAGAAATTGCCTTATGACATGTGGTTGTCCCCTGGATCGTAGTCATGGACTCCGCCAGACCACCATAGTGTATCATCCAGAAGGCGAGTGATGTCTCCCAAGCGGTAGTTCCCTCCAGGATCATATCAGGATCCTGGTAGAGTCGGTCATCACCGAAGACCTCCATGCTGGTTTCGTGATAATTAAAAGGATTTGTAATCTGCAGGGCACCCCGGCCATAGTAGCCGCAGGGGCAGTGGGGGGACGTGTTCCACGGCGGAGTCCTTTCTTCGCAATAGGATTTACATAACGCAGGACATTCGGGGTTCGTATACCCCGAACAGGCAACCTCTTTGACATAACAGAGTCCGCCGTCATATTGACCCACGGCTGCTCCATTGGTTTCAATGGAAACATTGGCAAAAAAGGATGCCAGTTCATGAAGGTTGATCGCTCTGGCGCCGCTGCCGCAGAATTCCGGATATTGAGCCGCAGCCAACAAGAATTTTTCTCTGCTCAACACCTCTTTTCCATTGCATGAAGGATGGCTTGAAGAAACAACAAAAACACTATCCCATGCCTGCTGATCCGGGAAAACAGCCTTTATAAAACTTATGTTTGACTCATCCAAGGGTAATTCCTCGTTACCGGATGATTCTTCATCTGTCGTATTTGCACAGCCTGATAACGAGAAAGATGTAATGAAAAACAGAACATTCAGAAAAAAGAGTACCTTTTTCATTCGACTTCTCCTTTGTGGAAATGATGTGTCCGTTCAATGCTTGAGTCGGCAAATTTATGGGAAAGGATGAGAACGGAGATTGTGCCTCCGCCTACCGCTGTCGAAAACAATCCGGAATCCGGATTTCCGTTTATGGAAATCAACGGGTTATAAGACTCAAACGGCTGATCCGATATTGGGGTTCCTTTTTTCCAAAAGACCGCTGCTGTCCGAGTCCCGGAAGCGGAATGATCATCTTGGACAAAGGCTGACTTCATAGGCAGGGTTGCGAATGGAGGATCAATCCATTCCCACAAATCCAGATATATCAACAGATTCCACCGGAAGAAAGCGACCAATTAGGAAAGGGACACGAACGGGTTGTACGGCGTGGCACCACGAGAAAAATGTAAAATGAAGACCTGACCCCGCCTATCCTCAAAGACCGTCGTGAAGCTCCTCCAGGCGCCGCACCGTCTGGATCAGCGACCGGACCGTGTGGTAGCCCGTCTTCCAGGAATGCCCCAGGGCGCCGTCGATGACGTTCCCTTCACGGTCCAGGCGCTCGTACCACTCCCCACCGGCGTCCATGGCGATGAACTTGTCGAACAGGAAGTCAAAGACGTTGACAAAGGCTTCCCAGTATTGCGGATCGCCCAGCAGCTGGCAGGCGTCCAGCAGGGCGATGAGCGCTTCGGCCTGCTGCCAGAACTGTTTCTCCGTAAGCTCCGCGGGCCGGTCCATGGGTACGTCGGCGTAGACACCGCCGCGGGTCCAGTCGATGCCGAAGGCGATGCAGTGGTCGCACATCCTGCGCAGGGTTTCGGCGTACACTTCACGGGGCATCCCCATCACGTCCGCGGCGTACAGCAGCAGCCATGCGAACTCCACGTTGTGTCCCGGCGAGGTCTGGTCCAGGGGCTTGGCGGCCTGTCCGGCCAGGGGCTGGGCATCCCGTCCCCATTCCGTCTTAAAATTGATCGCCGGCAGCGGGGTGAAGTCCCAGGTGAACTGGGAGATGCCCAAGCCGTTCTCAGGATGAAGCATCCTGGAGAGGATCAGATCGATGGTGTGTGTCAGAAGTCGGCGATGGCTCACGCTGTCGGTCATGTCGTACAGGTTGGTCAGCGCCTCCATCATGTGCATGTGCACGTCCAGGGATTTACGGTCCCCGCCCGCCGAGCCCCCCGGTTTGGGCGACCAGTCCCGGTTGAACAGTTCGATGAACCCGCCGTTTCCAAGGTCGATCATGTGCCGGCAGATCACATCGTAGGTCCTCAGCGCGGCAAGCCTGCCGCGTTCGTCGCCCGTGGCCAAAAAGTATTCGCTGAAGGCGTAGAGGGCAAAACAGTGCCCGTAGGCCGTCTTGTCCCGGCAGGTGGCGCGGCCCTTCCGGTCGGCGATCCAGAACCACCCGTCGTGCTCTTCGTCCCAGTAGTGATCGAGGATGAACGAAGCGCCCATGCTCGCCAGTTCAGCGCAACGGCCGCGGCCGTAGCCGGCCCGGTGCGCGCCGGCCATGGTGTAGAGCATACGGACCTGCATCAGGAACGTCTTGGTGGTCTCACCGGTGGGGTTTCCGGAGGGGTCGAAATGGGTCAGGAACCCGCCAAACTCCGGGTCGGGAGAGCGATCGATCCAGAACGGCAGAAGCGTGTCGGTCAAATAGGACCTGGCTTTTGTCAGAATCGCGGCAATTTGATTCTTAACCGACACGTGAACACCTCGGCGGCACTTTCAACCCAGGAGATTGTCGGAATACCTCTTTTTCTGTCATGCCGGCGAAGGCATCCAGAAGTGCTTCTGAACTGTGGATCCCGGATCAGGGGGGTCTAAGGATCAAGTCCGGGATGACGAAACCCACCTCAACGGCCGATGTCCGCACCGCCCTCCCCTCCGGCCCCGATCTCCACCTCCACCGGGTCCAACATGCGCCCGGCCCGGGTGTCGTAGGCCCGCAGGGACACGCGCTCCCCGGGAACCCCCTGCACGGTCACGCGGATCGTATCCTCCAGGGGTTCGATCCGGGTGAACCTCTTGTCCGCCAGGGTGACGAACTTGCCGGGTTCGCCGATCAGGGCCAGGCCGTTTCCGAAGATCGGTGCGATGACGTAGTAGGCGAACTCCTCCCGGCTCTCCATGGGGGGCATGGCGAAGGCACGGTCCACCTGCTCCGCGGTTCCGGATTTCCAGTTGTAGACCACAGCGGGTCCGCTCAGGCCAAGATCCTCGTTCAGGCCCACCTGCCAGTCCCGGATGGTCTCCGGAAACACGAACATCTCATCCACGGTCCGCCCGTAGACGATGAGACCGGCGAGTTCGTCCACGGTTCGGGTCAGGTCGTCTCCACGGGAGAGGGGGAAAGCGGCCAGGTAGATCCAGGAGCCGAGCCCCAGGCGTTGGGAACATGTGGTGACGATGTGAGGCCGCTCGTGCTCCAGGAACATGGCGTCAACAGGCGTGACGGGACGGTCCGGTTTGAGCAGGAGGCCGTCCGCCCGGCACGTTCGGGCCAGGAGCGCGGCGTCCGAATACCCCACCCGGTCGCTGGGGCCCACCATGCCCGCGCTCAGGGAACTGATCAGGGTCTCCTGCTCCCCCATGGTCTCTGAGAGAACGGTCCGCTGCCCGGCGGTGGTCTGGAAGTTGTCCTTGAAGGGCAGCGCGCCCATGGCCCAGGCGATCATGTTCACCTGGAAGAACTGGGGCCAGTACAAAACCTTGGGCGTGCCCGGGATGTAGTCCACGGAGGTGCGGGCCGTGGTGACCGCGGGCATCTCCAGCGCATACAGGTAATGAGCCGGGCCGGCCATGCAGAGCTGAACGGTCAGTCCCCTGTCCGCGGCTGCGTCGTTGATCCAGGTCATCCACTGCTCCGCGTGATCCACCCCGTTTCTCAGGTAGCGGAGTCCCCAGTACTGGGAATCGAGCCAGTCCTGCTCGTAGGTAAAGATACCCCACGCCACCGCGTTCGCCATGAACTCGTCGAACACCCCCCGGCTGAGCGGGAACGACATGGGACGCGCCCCCGGTTCGCTGTCAAGGAACGGGTAGCGGTCCCGGTAGTCGTTCTCCGCTGCGAACCACCGGTTGTGGGCCACCAAGGGCAGGTCGAGTGCCTCCCGGAACGGGGCCAGCCCCTCCGGGAACATCCAGGGCTGGGGTTCCCAGAGGACGAGCCCCCCGGATCCTTCCCTCTCCTTGAAATACCACCAGGAGTCCAGCTGCATGTATCCGTACGGAATGTTCCGGGCATCGGCATCCGCCTTCACGGCCAGCAGGGTCTCCTGCTCGTTCATATCCGGTTCGGTGTTGTAATAGTAGTACGCGCCGTTGTCCGTCCAGTAGCCCAGGAAGGAAACGCCCAGGTCCGCGTAGCGGTCCGCGCGTTCCCGGCCGTAGTGGCGGCGCATCAGCTCCCCCCAGCGTTCCACGGTGGCGTTCACCCCTTTCCCCTTCACCAGGAGAAAACGGTGGGTGAACCCGGCGGGGATCTCCTCCACATCGCCCTCCACCCCGTAGACGATCCGGCCGTCTTCCCAGAGGACCTGGCTCACGAAGAACCGGTCCATGGGGGAAAACACGATCACCTCCAGATCGTCGCTGATCAGGATCAGCGGTCCGTGGCTGGGGATCGGGCTCCGGGAGGGCGGCGCAAAAGGGGACATCCGAAAGCAGAGTACGTGCCGGTATTTCTCTTCCACCGGAATGGAAGGATAGGTTACCGCCAGCTTGTAAAAATCCCCGGTGGCCGTACCGGTCATGCCGTCGGGAAACCGGTGGGTAAAAATTGTGTGATCAGAGGCCCCGGGCTCCGTTGTCGGAACCGGATCATCCCCGGAGGAACAGGCCGCCGCCCCCAAGCCGGCCGCCAGGACGAACAGAAACAAAACCCCGATCCGGCTTCTTTTCATGCCCTCGATTATTCGCAAAGACAAGAACATGTTCTCCCCGTACAATCTACGCGGACATGCTTCAACGGGCCGGACGGGCTTCCCGCGGCCCCAGAAGACGCATTTTGAGGGCCCGGATGTCCCCTTCATAGATCTCCGCCGGGAAAACCTTGTAGAAGGAGTTGGAGCGGACCTGGTTGGTCTTCAGCCATGTGTGGGCCGTGGGGCTCCCCTCGGCGATGCTGAGCAGGTAGGACTTGATGTCCTGCAGCTGGACCTCGATCACGAAGTCGTTCGGCTGTCTCATGAAGTACTGCAGGCGGGCGCGCAGTTCCTTCTGGACCGGGGGGTTGTCCAGGGTCAGTTTGAGCATCTTCTGGATCTGCGGAATGGACGGATGCGGCAGAGCGATGTCGTAAACCGCCTTCCACACAAAATATTCCGGGGAGGAATACTCCCCGATCTTGCGTCTCCCGAACCGGTGATAGCTGTTCTTCTGCATCTTCCGCGTGGAACTGCCGCCCAGAAACGTCTCCAGGTCCCGGATGATGTGCTCGATCCGGCCCTCTTCCTCCACCACGATCTTCACGCCGATGATATCGTGCACCTGGTTGGGAAATTCCAGGTTCTTTCGGAGCATCTTCTCCACGTAGGAGGTATACGAATGGGTTCCGGTATCACCGAACTTGTTCCGGATCTCCATATGCAGGATCCGCGCACCGGAGAAGCTGGTAAAAGGGTGGCAGACGAAGCGCTGCAGGGGAAAGATCCTGCATGCCTGCTGTTTCCGGTCTTTCATCTCCTTCTCATAGCTCCTGCGCGCCTGATCCCGGGACGTGGAAGACTCCACCTTGTGCTTCGTGTTGAGCCACAGGTAATACTCCCGCTTTTCCTCCCGGGTACAGCGCAACCGCCTTTGGAACACCTTGCGGATCTCTTTCTTCCGATGTTCCAGATCCTCCAGGCACACGGTTCGGTTGATCCGGGCCACCAGGACGATTAAACCGATCTTCCGCATGATCTCGAAGCGGAGCCGGTCATCGGACGCCTGCCGGTACAGCTGGAGCATCTCATAGAAATCGGTGCAGGACCGAACCTCTTCCCACTCCCGAAGAACGTCCATGATTTCGGGGGGAAAGGAGGCCCGGGCAAGAATCTCTTCGATAACCCGGGAAACAATGATCGATTTTTCCCGGAAGATCCGGGCGTTCGCACGGTATTCACGGATGCTGTTGATGTCGTGAAACTTCAGGTTCATGTAATCGTTCAACCGGTTCATGGAGACCT
>CAYTRL010000336.1:0-6733 GCA_964439795.1 uncultured Thermodesulfobacteriota bacterium | reverse complement strand
GGCCCCCCCGGATCGACGTCCATGAGCATGAGGGAGGTGTTCCCCAGGATACTCATGAGCAGGTTGTTGAAGTCATGGGCCACACCGCCGGACAGGGTACCCACAGCCTCCATCTTCTGCACGTGCCGGAGTTCGCTTTCCAGCTGTTTTCTCTCTGTGAGATCGAAGAAGATGGTCATCAGATAGGTTCGGCCACTGACCCGGACCTTCCGGGCGAACATCAGGGTGCTCATCCGGCTTCCGTCCCGGATATGGAAGTCCATCTCCATCCCCTGAACCTCTCCGCTCTCTTCCAGGGCCCGTAGAAACCGCTCCCGGTCCTCCCGGTTGTAGCTCCCGATCTCCAGTGTGGTCCGTCCGAGGACCTCTTCCCGGGTGTATTTCGTTATCTGACAGAAACGGTTGTTGACGTTGATCAGCTTCCCGGTCTCCACCTCGGTCAAGGCCACGGCCTGGGGGGAGAGATCGAAGAGAACACGAAGGTTGGCTTCACTTTCCTTCAGGGTTTCCAGGGTCCTGCGCAGCTCTTCCTCCGCCTTTTTCCGCTCCGTAATGTCCCTGATGATGACCAGGGTGGCGTCCTGGCCTTCCCAGACGAGAGACGACGCCGAGAGTTCAACGGGGATCTCCCCGCCCCCCTTCGTTACCAGCCGGGTCACGTAGCGCTCCGGGACATCCTCCCCCCGGAGCCTTCGCGCACGCCGGTCTTCCAGTCGTTCCAGTTCGTGGGGGTGAACGATCATCTGCAAGGAGGAGCCGAGCAGCTCCTCCGGACCGTAGCCCAGCATCTTGTGCACTTTGCGGTTTACATACACATGTCTTCCCGGGGAGGCGGCGATGAGGATCCCGTCGTTGGCTTCTTCCGCCAGGGAACGGAAGTTTTCCTCGCTCTGCCTCAGGGCCTGTTCCATCTGCTGTCGGTCCGTGATCTCCCGGGCGATTCCCTGGACCGCGTACGGCGCTCCGTCCCGGTAGATCAACGAGCCTTCGGTTTCCAGCCAGACCACGCTCCCGTCCTTTTTTCTCAGTTCGTAACGGGAGAGTTTCTGCTGTTTTCCCGTGCGCAGGATTTCCTGAAGGGTATCGAACGCCTCCTGCAGCTGGTCCTCACGGAGAAAGGAGGCGAGGTTCATGGAGAAGACGTCCTGACGCTCGTAGCCCAGCAGGTTCAACGCGGTTTGGTTGGCGTCCAGGAAGTTTCCCTCAAGATCGTGGACGTACAGACAGACCAGGCTTCGATCGTAGATGGCACGATATCTTTCCAGGATATCCCCGGGGCGTTTTTCCACCGGGCCCACCCCCTGCCCCTGGCCGTTTCCATCCGCAGGCCTTTGGGGCGCCATCTCTTCTTGACCGGTCTTTCTATTCCCGGGGCGACCTGGGGTTTTCCCCATTTCGGTCCCTTTCGTGCGGCGGGGGGTTCCCGCCCTTTCAGCAGCGTTCGAAGATGGTAGCCGGGGCCATGGCGCCGCCGGTGCAAAGCGTGACCAAAGCATGCGATGCTTTCCTTCGCATCAACTCGTGGATGGCCGTCACGGTCAACCGGCATCCCGAGTTTCCCACGGGGTGCCCCAGGGCCATGGCGCCGCCGTTGACGTTGAGTTTTTCCAGGGGAGCGTTCATCTCCTTGAGCCAGGCGAGGGGCACCGGCGCGAACGCCTCGTTCACCTCGAAGATGTCCACGTCGTCCATCTTCATCCCCGCCTTCCTCAGAACCTTGGGGGTGACGTCCAGCGGACCGGTGAGCATGAACACCGGGTCGGAGCCTACCACCGCGCTGGCCACGATGCGCGCCAGCGGCGTCAGGTTCAACTCCCGGACCTTATCCTCGCTTACGAGCAGGACTGCGGAGGCTCCGTCGGTTACCGGACTGGAGATGCCCGCCGTAATCCAGTCGGACCCAAGAACCGGGTTCAGGGTGGCCAGTTTTTCCAGGTTCGTGTCCGGGCGTATGGTCTCGTCCTGTTCCTGGAGGATCTCGTTGCCCTCTTTGTCCAGACCCCGGACGGGCAGGATCTCTTTCTTGAAGTATCCGTTCACGGTTGCCTGATGGGCCTTCTGATGGCTGGAGACCGCCAGGGAGTCGCACTCCTCTTTGGTCACACCCCAGTTTTCAGCGATGGCCTGGGCGGCCTGCGCCTGGTTGTAAAACTTTCCCCGGACCCGGTTGATATAATACTCGCCGTAGGGAACACCCTGAGGCCTTCCGTCGGGCAGGGTCCCGCCGATATCGGAACCGATGGGGTACTTGGACATGATCTCACAACCGCTGGCGATCACCACGTCCATGACGTTGGAGGCAATCATGCCGCAGGCGATCTGAATGGCGGTCAGGCTGCTTCCGCACTGGCGGTTCACCGAGACTCCGGGCACGTGATCCGGCAGCCGGGAGGCCATCCCCCCGGTGCGCGCCAGGGTAAACCCCTGCTCGCCCACCTGATACACGGTCCCGTTGACGATGTCCTCCACCAGCTCGGGGTCCAGGTCCACCCGCTCCACCACGGCATCCAGTACCGTTCCCAGCAGTTCCGGTGCCGTCCACTCTCTCAGGTAGCCGTTGCGGCGGCCCACGGGGGTGCGTACCGCGCTGACAATGAACACATCTTTCATGGGGGTTATCCTCCTGTTTCCTGGTTGAGATCCATACGGCGGAGCGTCATCAGAGTTATCGTAAATCCACGGCCCCGTCAAGATCGCAGGGAACCGCAGAATCCCCGACCGGATTCCTTCCGGCCCGGGATTCTGCTACCCTGAGCAACGTTCAGCATCTCAGGCGGAGACGGTACAGGAGAACCCGGATGGTCACCCGAGAACTATCCCTGAAATGGCTGGGAACGGCCGGCTTTCATCTCAGCTTTGGCGGGGAAGAACTCCTGCTGGACCCGTACCTGTCCCGACTTCCCGGCGCCCGCCCGAAGATCCGCTTCTCGTTGCAGGAATTCCGCAACGTATCGCTGATCCTGGTCTCACATGGCCACTTCGATCATGCCATGGACCTGGCGGAACTGGCCTGCCTGCCGGCAGTGCGGATCCACGCCCCGCTGAAGACCTGCCGCATCCTGACTCGGCAGGGGGTCCGTCCCTCGGTGCTGCGGCCCAACGAAAGGCTCTCCTCCTTTACGTGGAACGGGGCGCAGATCCGGGCGGTGCCGACGCGCCACATCGTTTTCGATCCGCTGCTCGTGCTGAGAACCCTGGGCCTGATCGCCCGTGGGAATACGTGGCCCAGGCTGTTCCGGCTGATCCGAAATTTTCCCGCGGGTTCCAACTGGGAATTCCTTCTGAACCTCCGCGGATACAGGATCCTGTTCTCCGGGAGCGGAGGGGGAGACTGGGATCAACTGGCCCGACTGAAACCACACTGCTGCATGTTTCCCTTTGCCGGCCGCTCCGACCTGATCGATTACTACCTGCCGGCCCTGCGGCGGATCCGGCCTGAAACGGTGGTGCTCCACCACTTCGACTCGTTCTTCCCCTATCTCTGCGTGGATTACCCGGTGGAGGAGTTCCGGGAGAGGCTATCCCGGGAGATGCCCGAAATCCGGCTGATCGTACCCGCACCGAAAGAGACGTTCCGGCTGCCCTGATACAGCGAAGCCGCAGGCTTTCGGCAATCAGCGCTCAGCTTCCAATTCCTCCCCTTGCTCGAATGGACCTTCAAAAGGTTGACCGCCAACCAGTGAACGGAATAAGCTGAATGCGCTTTCCCCCCCGGGAACTTGCCGATGTCATGGTTGCACTCGAAGCAGGGACACGGGGACGGGGCGCGAAACCGGCGGCGACGGAAGGCGGAAGAAACAGGCAACGTTCGCGAGGGAGACGGATTCATGAAAAACCAGAAGGTCCACAGCGAAATTGTCAACCACAGCAAGACCACCGAGTTTCATCGCACCCTCCATGAGATCCCCACCGAGGACGGGATGAACCTCATCATGACCCAGAAATCGCCCCTGAAAAAGAAATCGCTGGCGCCCGTGATCATGGTCCACGGCCTGGGACAGAACCGGTACAGCTGGACGCTCACCAAGAGGAGCATGGAAAACTACTTCGTGTCCCAGGGCTTCGAAACCTTCAACGTGGAACTTCGGGGGCACGGGTTGAGCCGGGCCAACGGGTGCGAGGTCCCGACCAGCTTCGAGACCTACCTTTTCTATGACATCCCCGCGGTCATGAAAGCGGTCCGGGAGATCACCGGCGGCCGAAAGGCCTTTTACTACGGACACAGCCTGGGCGGGGCCATCTCCTACTGTGTCGGGGCCCGGTACCAGTACGCACTGGCCGGGATCGTGTCGATCGCCGGCCCGTTCAACATGGCCCGGGGCAACATTTCCATGAAGCTGCTGGCACGGTTCGGTGTTCTTATGGACAAGGTGGTCCCGTTCCGGCTTCTGCACCCGGAAACCTTTTACATCGATTTTATCGGGTTCTTCGCCAAGTTCGGGCTGTTCCTGCTGGACAACCGGTTCAATATGATCCCCGTGCAGGTCTGGTACCCGCGAAGCATCGAGCGGGACATCCTCACGGAACGGATCGAAAAAGGCTTTGACCGGACCAGCTTCAACGTGATGTGGCTGCTGGTGGAGTGGGCCTCCAGCGGGAAGTTCTGCAGCAGCGACGGCACCGTGGATTTCCAGGAGAACATCGCGGACCTGAAGGTCCCCATCTTCTTCGCGGTGGGCGACCGGGATGATGCGGTCCCGGAAGAGTCGGTGCGGGAAGCCTATGACAAAGTGGGGTCCGCGGACAAGACCTTCCGGGTGTTCGGAGGAGAATCCCCGGAGTTGCACTGGGGCCACTGCGACCTGATCTGCGGCCGGGAAGCTCCCCGCGTGGTATGGCCGGAACTGCTGGACTGGATGATGAAGCGGCTGCCGCTGTAAAGCCGCCAGGACCTACAGCCCGCCGTTGGACGTACGGATTATGCCGCTGGATGAGGTTCGAGATCATCTGAGGAAATACGCCAGCCCGGAACGGGCCCGGGTGTTGCAGCGTTTTTTCAAGACAGGTCCGGGCCAGTACGGGGAAGGGGACCGGTTTCTGGGCATCCGGGTACCGGAACTCCGGGAGATCAGCCGGCTGTACCTGAACCTGGGGCAAAGGGATACGTTGAGCCTCCTGAAGTCGCCGCTTCACGAGGAGAGGCTGCTGGCCCTTCTTATTCTCGTCCTTCAGTACAGGCGTGCAACCCCTGAAAAAAGAGAGAAAATCTACAGCCTTTACCTGAAACACACCCGATATATCAACAACTGGGACTTGGTGGATACCTCCGCGGAACACATTGTGGGGGCCCACCTGTGGGAACGGGACCGGGCCCCGCTTTATACCCTTTCCGGTTCGCCTTCCCTGTGGGAACGGCGGATTTCCATCCTTTCCACCTTTCATTTCATCAAAAGAACCGACTTCACGGATACGATGAAAATCGTGCGGGTCCTCCTGCGGGACCCCGAGGTGCTGATCCATAAAGCCGCGGGCTGGATGCTCCGGGAGGTAGGAAAGCGGGATGCGGACGTGGAGGAAGCGTTCCTCCGCGAACATTACAGGGAAATGCCCCGGACCATGCTTCGGTACGCCATCGAACGGTTTCCGGAGAGGAAACGACAAGCTTTTTTGAAAGGAAAGGTCTGACGGCCGGTCCCAAACCCGCCGCGTTAGCGGCTGAAAACAGAAAAGTCTTCCCGGGAAACCAAAGATGCAGATTGAATACTCGGATAAAATTATCAAAACCGTTCGCACCAAGATCCAGGACAAACCCGGCTTCTTCGGCAGGGTGATCTCCACGGTGGAGGACCGCGAGGGCATGGTGGGGGAGATCAAGACCGTGCATCTTGGCAAGGGGCACAAAACCCGGGACCTGGACATCTACACGGCCGATGAAAACGGTTTCCAGGACATCGTGCGGGCGCTCGGCGGGCTGGAGGGGGTGGAGATTCTGGAGATCCGGGACGTGGTCCAGGAGATTCACGCCGGGGGAAAGATCGAGGTGGCCTCCCGGGTCAGCGTGGACACCATCGACGACCTGAGCGTGGTCTACACCCCCGGGGTGGCCTCCATATGCAGGCTGATCTCCCATGATAAAAAGCGGGCCGAGGAGTTCACCTCCATCCCCCGCAACGTTGCCATCGTTACCAACGGCACGGCCATCCTGGGCCTGGGGGACATCGGGCCGGTGGCGGGTATGCCCGTGATGGAGGGGAAGGCGCTCCTTTTCCAGACCCTGGTGGGGATCAACGGGTACCCGATCCTCCTGGATACGCATGACCCCAAAACCATCATTGAAACCGTCCGCTGCATCGCCCCCACCTACGGGGCTATCAAGCTTGAGGACATCAAGGCCCCGGAGTGCTTTGAGATCGAAGACACGCTGGACAAGAGCCTGGACATCCCGGTGATGCACGATGACCAGCACGGCACCGGGGTGGTGGTCCTGGCGGCACTGATCAACATGGGGAAATACGCGTCTGTGAACATCCGGGAGCAGACCGTGGGCATTATCGGGCTGGGTGCGGCGGGAACGGGTATCTTCAAGCTGCTTCGGGCCTTCGGGATCGAGAAGATCTACGGGACCGACATCCACCCGGAAATGCAGCGGCTGTTTCAGGAACGGGGAGGCCTTCCCACGGACCTGGAAGGCGTCATGCGGCAGTCCCGGATCGTCATTGCCACGACCGGATGCCCGGGGCTCATCAAGCCGGACAAAGTGCGAAATGGACAGATTATCCTGGCCCTGTCCAAC
>CAYTRL010000335.1:0-6765 GCA_964439795.1 uncultured Thermodesulfobacteriota bacterium | reverse complement strand
CCAGGACCTTGTGACGGGCATCTACCTTTCGGAACGTATCGGTGATGCGTGGACGCCCGCCGAGCGCGTCTTTCTCTTCCCCACCGAGTCCCTGGAGGGGTGTCCGTTCTTCCAGGACGATACGCTCTATATCTGTGCCATCATGTGCGGCGATACCGGAGGCCTGCTGCGGCATTACTCCACCCTCCGTGACGGCGGAAAATGGTCGTTCCCCCAAGTGGATACGGAAGGTCTGAACAGCGCCGGCTCGGTAGGCGAACTCCACATCCATCCCGACGGGCGGACCATCTATTTCCATTCCGATCGAGAGGGCAGCCTCGGGATGCGGGACATCTGGATGTCCGAAAGGACGGGCGATTCCTGGGGCACGCCGCGACACATCGAGGGGATCAACAGCGAGGGAAACGAAGCCTTCCCCTGCCTCTCGCCGGACGGAGAGGAACTCTGGTTCAGCGGGGACAGCCGGTTGTGGAACCCGCGACCCGGGTCGTCCCTGTTTCGCTGCAGGCGGAATCCGGACGGATCCTGGGCCCGGCCCGAGGAGATCATTTCCGGCTTCGCCGCGGAGCCTTCCATCGACGGGGAAGGGAATATCTACTTCATCCATCCCTACCTCGATGAGAACAACAGGTTGATCGAGATGGACATCTACGTCGCCTACCGGAAGAAGTGATCCGCCGGATCAGGGCGCTGCCTCTTTCTTTAAGAAGATCACCTTCATCTTGAAGCCGTAGTGGTATTCGGTCTGCTGGTCGGCGGGGCCGGCCCACCCTCCGTAGGCCAGGGGAGGGCCGCCCAGAGCCCACTCAGGATCACCGTATCCCCAGCCGTACGGGTCCCCCCAGGCCCATCCGGGCCCGCCGTAGTAGTTCCAGTTCCAGTTGGTGGTCTTTTCGGCCAGGTATTTCTTGGCCGGACCCACGAGGATGGCGTCGGCTCCCTTGGCCATGGCTTCCTTGAGCAGCCCTTCCTTGACCTTCTCCCCCTTGGTGCCTTCCGGGGCCGTGATGATGGCCCGGCCGATCACCTTTTCATCCCCGGGCACGTCCGCACGGTCAAAGTACATCTCCACGTGATCCGTGGGGGGGTAGGTCTTCCCGATGTAGTTGACCTCCACGAAGTGGCAACCCGCAGACCCCGCCGTCAACAGAACCAGCACTGCCAGAACCTTCCAGAACACCTTGTGCATCGTTTTCTCCTTTGCCGTATGCGATTTTTTCTTCACCGGGGACATTCTTACGGGTATCCGTAGAATTGGCAACATGCCGGACACACGGGAAGGAGGCGGGACTGCATGTAACCCCGGAAGCGACGGAACGCTTCTCCTCCCCATATCTCCCGGATCCCCTTCTCGTGGAGGTTTCCCATGGTCAGGTCGTAGAAGATGTGGCACGGGGCCACGTCCCCCCGAGCGGTGACGTCGGTGCTGACCCAGGGGGCGATGCAGTGGTTCCTGAAATCCGCCATCTCCCTCCATTCGGCCTGCAGGTAAGATCGGAGGTTCCGCTCGGTCCAGGTGTTCGGCAGGAGGAGAAGAAAGATCCCGTTCCGGCGCAGGACCCGCCGGATCTTCCGGACCTGGTGGAGCATTTCCCGCAGATCGATTTCGGAAAACGATTCCGGGGATCGAACCAGGCCCTGCCAGTAGGTCCCCTTGCCGGTCCGGAAGGTTTTCTCCAGGACCTGCCCGTAGGCCCGGCCCATCTCCTCCGTGATGTAACTCTGCATCTGCAGGGTCACGAAATCCACCCAGCGGAGGTCCAGATCGTGACAGAACAGGCGTTCCAGCGAAAGGCAGTTCCAGGGGGTTACCGTGCAGATGATCCCGGTCATGGGGTTCCCCCTGCGGGAGCGACGCTTTTCCCGGTACAGCTCCTCCAGCCCCTGGAGGACCCGGTCGTAGCTCCCGGAGCCCCTCTGAGCGTCGTTGATCTCACGGGGGCCGTCCAGGGATACCCGGACCAGATCCAGCCCCTCCTGCACGAGCATCTTTGCCTTGCCGGCCAACAGGGTCCCGTTGGTGACCGTTTCAATGGAACTGCCCACACGTTTGGCCGTATGGATGACCCGTTCCAGGTCCGGATAGAGCAGGGGTTCCCCCCCGAACAGGGAGTAAAGGGTCTTCTCCCTGCGGCAATCCTCCATCAAGGTTTCCACCAGATCAAAGCTCAGGGTGGCGGGCTTTTTTTTCTCCGGCTGGTGCTGCTGGCCGGTCTCCCCCCACTCGTAGCACATCCTGCACCGGAGGTTGCAGGCCTCGGTCAGCTGGAGGATGATCACCGGGGGCAGGGAGAACGGAGAATCTGCGGAGCTTCTCCTGGACAGGTGGGCCCGAAGCGGCTCGACCCTGAACTTCTCCAGCACCTGCCGGTAAAACGTTTTTCCCGCCCACAGGCTTCTGGCGCGTTGAGGAAACAGCACCTTCTTCTCCCATGCACGTCATTGGAAACGGTTTCTCGCGGCCCGCTCCGGGCCGGCAACTAAAACCTATGACGAGAGTCTTATCTTGTCAAAGAGGAAAGATGTGGAAATACGCAGAGGGGCATTGTTCGCGAAATTAGGTTTCCCGTTTCATGAACCTGATTTAGGCAGGATTTCCCAGCGAACCGTTTCTCCGGGTCCGGCTTCGACCTGGAAGTCCAGGTGCCCGTCCAGGCAGACCGCGGAGGTCTCATGGCCGTTCACCAGGAGCCGGTGGTTTTCCGAAGAGAGGGCTTCCGGCAGCCTGACACGGAACGGGAAGGTCCCCCGGCAGACCGGGCGGTACGTTCCCCGGTGACGGTCCGGAAGATAGGCGATCCCCAGGAGGGGAAGCCGCAACGAGAAGCGGGAACAGGGAAGCCTGGGCGAGACCAGGATCCGCTCCCCGGCCGGGTCGATTCCGGCCATGCGCACGGTCACCAGCAGGGGGCCGCTGTGCCGGTTCATGTTCATCACCGGAAAATCCGTCATGGGCGTCACGCTCCAGTTGAACGTCTCCCCGGGGCGGTCCGCATAGGCATTGTAAGAGTCCGGCCCGCTCCAGACCCCGTACCAGATCTCCGGATAGGCCTCGGCCTGGGCGTGCAGGGTGGTCTTGAGGAAGAAGTCCCATGCCTTTTCCGGTTCGTACAGGGCCCACGCCCAGGCCAGCCAGCTGTCCACGGCCGCCCAGGTTCCTCCGTTGGTGTCGGACCCGGGGACCAGGGGGGCGGGGTACGGCGGGTACAGGCACAGCGCCCCGGCGGGTGAGGGCTTCACCAGGGTTTCATGGATTTCATGGAGCAGGATGCCGGCCTGCTCTCCGGTCCAGAGGCGGCCGAGAAGCGGCCACGGTTGTGCGTCCAGGAACAGCTTGTCCTCGCCAAGGTAGGTCCCGTCTCCCAGGCCGCCCCTGCGCATCCACCTTCCGGTCCACTCTTGCCGAAGACGCCCGGTCCAGTCTTGTGCCATCCGTTCCATCCGTTGCGCTGCCTCCGGCATGTGCGGCCTGAGCAGGTCGGCCAGCCGGGGAAACAGGAAGCAGGCCATCCCCGTATTGAGGTTGGATTCTCCCTGGGTCATGGTCTTCAGGGGGGAGGGGGAGAAGGCGATGAGTACGTCGTTCCAGTCTCCGGACCCGGCGCGAATGAGTCCGTTGGGGCCGGTGCCCACGTGGAACTCCAAGTGGTCCAGTGCCTTTTCCACATGCTCTCTCACAGGACCTTCCCTGCCTTCCGACAGCGGGTAGTAGGGGACCCTTGTGTCCAGGAAACCAAAGTCACGCGTAGCGCCCAGGTACTCGGCCAGGGCCATGAGGAAGAACAGATCCAGGTCCGTGGACTCCTCGTGAACCAGGTAACCGGACGTGAAACCGTATCCCTGGTGCGCGTAGGGGATCTTTCCGGTATCGGCGTCCTGGGACCGCAGGGTGTAGCGGATGGTCTCCCGGGCCAGGTCGGGCCGCAGGTAGACCAGCGGCATGGAAAACAGGGCAAAGTCACGGTGTGCCCCGTTCATCCCGTGGATGTACCCGTAGGCGGAGCCCTGGTTGATCACGGCACCGTTGAAATACGATTCCACGAAGGAGCCGGCCGGCAGGTAGTAGCCGTGCCACAGGATCTCCCTGCGAAGCCACCCGGGTTCCGGGACCACCAGGTCGGCGCGGTTCCGGATCCAGGCGTCTACGGTGGTCTGCAGGTGGGAGGCGGTCTCCTGCCGGTACGGTTCCAGCAGGGCCGGAATCGAACCCTCCGGGGCGTACCCGAAGGCGTAGGAGATCGATACCCGCTCCCCGGGTTCCAGGTGAAGGTGCTTCCCAAAGACCAGACAGGCCCTGTCCGGATCCTCTGTTTCACCGGGGAGCAGACGGGAAGGGGCGTTCCGAACCACGGCCTCGGGTTCTCCCGGTCCGGAAGGCCCGAAAAAGTATTGTTGATCCGTGTAGTGAACATCGGGCCTGAAGTTCAGGGCGGCCAGGAAGCAGGCGGCCGGGTAGTAGTCGTTGATTGCAATATCGGTCTCGGCGGGGGCTTCCACGCCCGGGGTCAGGGAAGGAACCACGGTGAGGAGGTTGCTTCCCGGGTCGAAGCCGGTCTTCACCCGGAACGATTCCTGGAACGTCCACCGGGCCTTCTCGAAAAGATCCCCCAGGGGGGCGGTCATGATCGGGGCCAGCAGCAGCTGGTACAGGTTGAAGTCCCAGTACTCGTACAGGGTCACATCCCGGGGAAACGATGCCGTGTTCGTGATCTCGGTTTCGGAGATTACAAGGGCATCCCGTCCGAAGGGGGCGTAGGTGGTCTCCACGATCCGCAGTCCGTCCCGCAGGGTTTCCTTCCGGACATATCCGGTGCCGAACAGCCGCTCGTACAGGGGGAATTCCCCGGGTTGATAGAGCGTGTTCCAGGGGGTGTCCCGTTCTGTCCGGACAAAGCGGAACCCTCCGGAATAGCTGTCGCTCTCAGGCCGGTACCGGTTGATGCACTTGCCGCCCCGGGACCAGTCCCAGAACTGGATGTACCCCCCGTTGTGGGCGGTCAGGGTTATTGCGTCGTTGCCCAACTGGTGCCAGTGGTCACTGCTGGAGCCCCGGCTGGTATAGGTGGCGGCCCGGGGGTCCTCCAGCTGGTTGATCGTGTATCGGTAGGAGGGAAGGCCGAACCGGTCGGGTTCCCAGACGCCGTGGATGCCGCTGCCCGAGCTTTCCGGTTCGACGGGAAAGAAGGTGTCATCGAAGAGGTGTTCGTAGGCGGCCTCCGGATCACCGGCCGGGGAAGGAGCGGGCGGCGGGGGTGGGGCGGAAGGGGTCGTCCCCCCGCACGACGCCAGCAGCAGGACGCATGCCGTGATCCAGCGAAAGAACCGTCCGGATGGTTGGTAAATGACCATTGATTTTCCCACCGTCGCGTTGAGGGATCCGCAGTCGATGCCCCCGGCGGGAACGCCGGCTATTTTTCGTGGATGGTTTCTTCCACCTTCATGCCGAAGTGTCTGCCCGCTGCTTCCTGGTAGGCCAGCACCTCGGAGCCTTTTTTCAAACGGGCCACGGACAGGGGCTGCCCGTCGGGCTGGGTGAGCCGGATGGTCTCCGCGTTCTGGAGGACCAGGGAGATCTCCCTGCGCCTGTACTCGGCGGTCACCAGGATCAGCGGCCTTCTTTCCATCTTGGACCTGCCCACGTAGGCCGTCTGCGCAACGCCTTTGGCGTTCACGATCTGGACGGGGTCTCCGGATTTCAGGTCCGCCAGGTAGCGGGTCAGGCCTCCGGGTACTTGGACGTAGGCGTGCACAGCACCGGCGTTGACCCGGAAGGGACGTGTGGCGCAGTAAGGGGTTTCCACGTTTTCCGCGTGAACCAGGAACATGCCCGCGGAGGAGTTCCCCACCAGCAGCCCCTCCCCGGGCGCCATCTGTGTACAGGTGTCGATGCACACGCGGTCCCCCATGCCCAACTGCCTCACCTCCCGGACCCTGGCCTTGACCAGCGGGTACCGCTCCTGGCCCTGCTGGATCAGTTTGGCCACCTTGGCGATCTCCCGGGGGTCGTCCGTGCGCAGGAGCACCCCCTCCGTCCCCTTTTCCATGATCTCCAGGGCCAGCCGGGCTTCCTTGGCGGACGTGACCTCCGCGATGATCCTGCCGCGGGCTGCGATCAGGTTCTCCAGGGGGATGATCTTCCAGTCCGATGTCCGCACTACGAGAAACTTTTCCGGGGGGAACCGGAGCGCTTCCTCCTCGTCCTTCTTTTTTCGGATTGTCACCTCGAAAAGGTCTTCTCCCGGCTTCAGGTCTCCGTCCGGGCCTACAGTGGTGATGATGCCCAGGGCCTTCACGTCCGCGCTCTTCCCGCGCGGCGGGACGATCGCGTCCGCGCCGGCCTCCAGGGCGGCCGTGACCAGGGACTTTTTCCATCGAGGGATGCGCACCCAGAAGCGTTTTGCCATCTTCAATCTTCCTTTCCCCGGAGAAACGCCAGTGCATCGGCCGCGCTCCTGCCCTCGTGGACGATCATGCACGCGGCCCGAACGAAACGGGCCGGCTTTTCGTGCTGAAAAGCGTTCCGTCCCATGCTGAGCCCGGCGCCGCCGGCCTGGACCACCTCTTCCACGACCCGGAGCGTGTCTTCCTCGTTCGCCTTGGAACCTCCCGCGATCACCACCGGGATGGGGGCGCCCTCCACCACCTGCCGGAAGGTCTCCACGCTGCCCGTGTAGGGCACCTTCACGATATCCGCTCCCAGTTCCGCCGCGAGGCGGGCCGCCAGTTTCACCGCCTCCGGGTCGTTTTCACTGGGTACCTTCACAC
>CAYTRL010000334.1:0-6769 GCA_964439795.1 uncultured Thermodesulfobacteriota bacterium | reverse complement strand
TGCCCCAGCCTCCGCCCCTGTGTCCTTTTGGGTAACAGCAAACCCCGCCCGGGCGTTTCTAGGGTTGAAATCCTCGTCTTGAGAACTTCCGCAGGCGCTGATGGATGCCATGAGGAGCAGGCAGAAGACGAGGGACACACCGGTCAACGGGCTTCCTGCATGGTTGCGTCGGATTCTCATGTTTTCCCCCTTTTTCTTTAGGTGTATTTCTTCAAGACAGGAAGATAATGTAGCAGATTCGCGGGACGGGTCAAAGTACTATTTTCCCGGGTCAGTGGGGGGGGTCAGGTCTTCATTTTACATTTTTCATCTATTCGAATGAGTTGTCCGGCGCGGCACCTACGAGAAAAATGTAAAATGAAGACCTGACCCCGGCTTACTCTATTTTCCCGGATCGTTGGAGTCCGGAAACACGGATCCGGGGTTCCGTTTATCAGGAAACCGGTTTGTCTTCACGGTTCGGGTTTGGATAGCATGGCCGAACAAAGGAACGGAAGCTTTCGATCTTCGGGAAAGGGGCCCACCGTATGACAAATCAAGATCGAGATCCGATTCAAGAACCTGCCGAGGACTTCTGCAGGAAAACCACCACCGCGCTGGAGACCGGGGAAAAGGCCCTCAGGCACTTTCACCCGGGCCTGGTGAAGAGGTTGTGCGAACAGATCGTTCCCCGCGCCAAGGAACTAGAGCAGGCCCTGGAGGGTTTTCGATCGGAGACCGAACCCGACCCTGCACGGGAAGAGGACCGGACCCGGCTCATCCGGACCGCGGAACTTGCCGCCGACGCGCTCCGGAGGTTTTGCGCCTCGGATGACGTCATGGAGAGCGTGAACAACTTTATGCGGGCGGCGAGAAGACTTTCCAGGGCCCAGGAAACCCTCTATGTTCTGTGCGACCTCCTTGCCCCTGCGAACGATTTTTTCCTGGAGGCCCCGTTTCGTGGTCGGGAGGCCGAACGCTCAAGGGGAACCCGGTGGGAAGAAGGGAAGGGACTCATGCACGCAGGGACAGACAGCGACCCCTACGCGCGTGGAGCCTTTTCCGTGTATGTCCCGGATTCTCACAACGGCGGCACACCGCTGCCGCTGGTGGTGGCCCTTCACGGAGGATACGGCCACGGCCGGGACTTTTTGTGGATGTGGCTCCGCGAGGCGCGAAGCAGGGGCTTCCTTCTCCTCTCCCCCAGTTCCCAAGGAGGGACCTGGTCCCTGCACCAGCCGGAGATCGACGGACCGGGTCTCAGAAAGGCGGTGGAGTTCGTATCAAACCGCTGGAAGGTGGACCCCGGGCGGATCCTGCTCACCGGTATCTCGGACGGGGGGACCTACGCCCTGGCTCACGGGCTCGGGGAGGACCCGGTCTGTACCGCCGTCGCCCCCGTGGCAGCCGCTCTGCCCCCCCTGGACCCCGGCCGCGCCCGCGGCCGGAGGGTCCTCTGGGTGCACGGTGCCCACGACTGGATGTTTCCCGTGGACCGCGCCAGGCAGGGCTGCGCCCTGCTGGAGCAGTGGGGAGCGGACGTGAGGCTGGAGGTCGTCCCGGACCTGGCCCACACCTACCCCCGTGAACAAAACGACCTGATCCTGTCCTGGTTCGATCCCGGCCTGGCCCTACAGCAATAGGGTCGGGTCGTGAATATCAACCTTCTATCATCGGGGAGGCCGGCTGAGGGTTGATATTCACGACCTGACCCCTCTGCCACGACTTTCATCTTCGGGTGGGGACAGCATTTGTTGTGTTTTTTTCGCGGCTTTCTTTTTAAAAATTCCTTTGACATGCATTACGTTGGTATGCAACTTTCAATTGAAAGGTGTCTTCCAGCATCCTCATTCCATACATGCCAGAGGGAAAACGCGGGGCCTGACACCACACGGGACCCACCACCGCTTCGAGGAAACAGCCGGCGAAATTTCTTGTTTTGGAGTTCCATTATGGGACAGAACCCAAGCCGGGAATCGAAGTACGACATTTTTCAGAATATTGAGATCCCCGAAAAACCCTGCCTGAGCTGGCAGAGAACCATCGACCTGCTGGCGGAGGCCCTTCAGGTACCTGCCGGACTCATCATGAGGGTCCACCCCAGAGAGATCGAGGTCTTCCTTCGCAGCCGGAATCCGGAAAACCTCTATAAGCCAGGCGAGACGGCCGATCTTAATACAGGGCTTTATTGCGAAACCGTTATGGACACCCGCAGAGAGCTTCTTGTGTCCAATGCCCTGGCCGATCCGGTCTGGGATCACAACCCGGATATCGAGCTCGGCATGATTTCTTACCTTGGCCTGCCTCTCCTCTGGCCGACCGGCCACCTCTTCGGCACGATCTGCGTGCTGGACGATAAGGAAAACAGCTTCAGCAAGACATACCGAGGGCTTCTGGAGCAGTTCAGAGATCTGGTGCAGTGGGAGCTGGCCACGGTTTACGAACATCACATCCTGCGGGATAAAGAGAAAAGGGAATTCAAGGTCAGAAAGGCGTTGACGGACCTCGCCAAGGCACTGACGACCCCCAATGTCACCATAGAAGGCATTACCCGGATCATCCTTGAATACGCCAAACATCTGACCGGAAGCGAGCATGGGTATGTATCCATCATCGATGAACAGACCGGGGACAATATCGGATACACGCTGACCGACATGTTCGGCAAGGCTTGCCGTGTTCCGGCAGGGGAAAACCGGATCAGCTTCCCAAGGGGTTCGGACGGCTTGTACCCCAAACTATGGGGACATTCCCTCAACACGGGCAAAGCCTTTTTCACGAACAGCCCGGCGGATCACCCCGCCTCGAAAGGGACCCCTGAAGGACACGTTCCTCTCAGGAACTTTCTCTCCGTCCCGGCCATGCGGGGCGACGAACGGCTGGGGCAGATCGCATTGGCGAATTCCCCCCGGGATTATGACGACAATGATTTGCATACCGTTCAGCGCCTTGCCCCTCTGTTCTCAGTGGCGATCGGACGAAAGAAGATCGAGGAAATCTTACAGAAGAGCGAAGAACGCCTGGCCCTGGCCCTGGAAGCAAGTGGTGCCGGGATCTATGACCATGCCGTGCCGATCAATATAGGCAGCTATCACAGTAAACGATGGGCGGATATTCTCGGGTATACACGGGATGAACTCCCCCCCCCGGAGGAGATCGAGCCCTGGCTGTTTGCCAGAGTCCATCCCGACGATCTCCCCGGGCTGAAGAAGGCTCACCTTGATTGTATCGAGGGCAGGGCGGCTACGTACGACGTTGAGTTCCGTGTCAGGCACAAGTCGGAAGAATGGATATGGGTCCAGGGGCTTTCGCGTGCCGTTGAGCGTGATGGGGAGGGAACCGCAAAACGGATTGTCGGCGTCATGCTGGACCGCACGGAGTACAAACAAGCGGAACAAAAAAATGCGGAGATGCAGGCCCAGTTCGTCCAGGCACAAAAACTCGAAGCGCTCGGAACCCTCGCCGGGGGCATCGCCCACGACTTCAACAATATTCTCTCATTGATTTTCGGGAATTCGGAACTGGCGCTGCTGGGTGTCGAGAACGGAACCGATGTACGGGAAAACATTCAAGCGGTCATGAAGGCGGGAACCCGGGCACGCGATCTCGTGAAACAGATCCTGACATTCGCGCGGCAGACGGCGGAGGAGAAGCAGCCCGTGCGTATTTCCTCCATCGCGAAAGAAGCCCTGAAACTTCTGAGGGCCTCCCTGCCGACGACGATCGAGATCCGCGAGTCCCTTGCGTCGAATGCAACGGTCATGGCCGATCCGACACAGATCCATCAGATCCTCATGAACCTGTGCACCAACGCCAAGCTGGCGATGCCGGAGGGGGGGGTACTGACGGTAGAGCTTACGGAAAAGGAGCTCGACGAAGCGTTCGACAAACGCCGTCCGGGTGCAGACCCCTGTTCCTGGCTTCGACTCACCGTGCGCGATACCGGAACCGGTATGACCCCGGAGGTCATGCAAAGGATTTTCGAGCCCTTCTTCACGACGCGCGAATACGGCGCGGGAACGGGTATGGGCCTGGCGGTGGTGCACGGGATCGTCAAGGACTGCGATGGAACCGTTACAGTCGACAGCGAGCCGGGGAAGGGGAGCACATTCCATGTGTTCCTTCCGATATGCAAGGCCGCGGAGGTTCGGGAAGAGGAGGAGGAGAAACCGCTGCCTACGGGGACCGAGCGTATACTGTTCGTCGACGATGAAGAGGTTATCGTGACGCTGGCGACGGCCATGCTGCAAAGTTTCGGCTATGCCGTGACAGCAACCACGAACAGCCTGGAGGCGTTGGAGGTTTTCCGTGCCGCCTCGGATGCCTTTGACCTGATCATTACCGACATGACCATGCCGGGGCTGTCGGGAGACGATTTGGCGAGACAGATTTTACAGATCCGGAAAGACATTCCCATCCTCTTGTGTACGGGGTTCAGTGAACGGATGGACGAAGAAGCCGCCAGAGCCATCGGGATCAAGGGGTTCCTGATGAAGCCGGTAAGCATGAAAACGCTGGCCGGCGAGACCCGAAAGGCCCTGGATCTCACATCCCCCGGCGGTACTGGCCCCCCACGTCGTACAGGGCCCGGGTAATCTGGCCCAGGCTGCACACCCGGACCGTGTTCATGAGCTCGCCGAACAGGTTCCCCCCATCCAGGGCCACCCGCTGGAGCCGTTCCAGGGCGCCGGGCGCCTCCGCCTCGTGACGGTGCATGAAATCCCGCACCCGGCTGAGCTGCGAGGCTTTCTCCTCGTCCGTGGCCCGCGCCAGCTCGATGAATACCTCGGGCTCGTGCACCGCGTGCGGGCTGCGGAAGGTGTTCACCCCGATGATGGGAAGATCGCCGGTGTGCTTCCGGGTCTCGTAGCGGATCGACTCCTCCTGGATCTTGCTCCGCTGGTACCCGGTCTCCATGGCGCCCAGCACGCCGCCGCGCTCGGTGAGCCGGTCGAATTCGGCCAGCACCGCCTCCTCCACCAGCCGGGTGAGCTCCTCCACGATGAAGCTTCCCTGGTACGTGTTCTCGTTCCTGGACAGGCCCCACTCCTGGTTGATGATGAGCTGGATGGCCAGGGCCCGGCGCACGGATTCCTCGGTGGGGGTGGTGATCGCCTCGTCGAAGGCGTTGGTGTGCAGGCTCTGGCAGTTGTCGTACACGGCACAAAGAGCCTGCAATGTGGTGCGGATGTCGTTGAAGTGGATCTCCTGGCTGTGCAGGGAACGGCCCGAGGTCTGGATGTGGTACTTGAGCATCTGGCTACGATCGGCCCCCCCGTACATCTCCCGCATGGCCACGGCCCAGATGCGCCGTGCCACCCGCCCGATTACGGTGTACTCCGGGTCCATGCCGTTGGAGAAGAAATAGGAAAGGTTCGGGGCGAAGGCGTCCAGGGGCATCCCCCGGGAGAGGTAGTACTCCACGTAGGTAAACCCGTTGGCCAGGGTGAAGGCGAGCTGGCTGATGGGGTTGGCCCCGGCCTCGGCGATGTGGTAGCCCGAGATGGACACGGAGTAGAAGTTTCGCACGTTGTTCTCGATGAAGTACTGCTGGATGTCCCCCATCATCTTCAGGGCGAAGTCGATGGAGAAGATGCAGGTGTTCTGACCCTGGTCCTCCTTGAGGATGTCCGCCTGCACCGTGCCGCGGACGTTTTCCAGGACCGTGGCCTTCAGGGCGGCGTTCTCCACGGCATCCGGCTCCCGGCCCTGCTCGGCCCGGAACCGGTCCGCCTGCTGGTCGATGGCCGCGTTCAGGTACATGGCCAGCATGATGGGCGCCGGACCGTTGATGGTCATGGATACCGACGTGGTGGGGGCGCTCAGCTCGAACCCACCGTAGAGCACCTTCACGTCGTCAACGGTGCACACGCTCACCCCGGAGGTTCCCACCTTGCCGTAGATGTCCGGCCGCTCGTCAGGGTCTCCCCCGTACAGGGTCACCGAGTCAAAGGCCGTGCTCAGGCGTTTGGCCTCCGAGTGCTCGCTCAGAAGCTTGAACCGGCGGTTGGTCCGCGCCGGGTCCCCTTCGCCGGCGAACATGCGGGTGGGGTCCTCCCCGGTGCGCTTGAACGGGAACACCCCCGCCGTGAACGGGAACCGTCCGGGCAGGTTCTCCTCCCGGAGCCAGCGGTAGATCTCCCCCGGGTCCCGGAAACGGGGGAGCACCACCTTGGGGATCCGCTGGCGGGCCAGGGACTCCGTGGTGAGCGGGACCCGGATCTCCTGGTCCCGGACCCGGTATACGAACTCGTCCCCGCTGTAGGACTCCACGGTGCGGGGCCAGTCCTCCAGCAGCCGGACCGTCTCCGGATCCAGGGCGGCATCGGCCTTTTCCAGCTCCGCACGCAGCCGATCAACCGCCTCCCCGGCGTCCTTGCTTTCCTCCGCGTCGGCCAGGGCGCGGGCCGCCTCCTTCAAGTGCCAGGCCTTGCGGGCGGCATCGGCCTGCTCCCCGGTGCGGCGGTGGTAGGCACGTACCGTATCCGCGATCTCCGCGAGGTACCTTGTCCGTTCCGGCGGGATGATGATGGTCTTGGACGAGGAGGTTCGTCCCTCCGGCCTGGGCATCCCTGACGGGAACCGTTGCCCGGTCTTTTCCGCCAGCAGATCCAGCAGGGCCAGGTAAAGCGAGGTCACCCCGTCGTCGTTGAACTTGGAGGCGATGGTTCCAAAGACCGGCATCTCCTCCGGCCTGGCATCCCACGTCCCCCGGTTTCGCTGCACCTGCTTGCGCACGTCCCGGAGCGCGTCCTCTCCCCCGCGCTTCTCGAACTTGTTCACCGCCACC
>CAYTRL010000333.1:4130-6828 GCA_964439795.1 uncultured Thermodesulfobacteriota bacterium | reverse complement strand
ACACGAACCGCCTCATCAGGATCAAACTTCGCTTGATCAACGACGTTTTCCCATATCCCAACGGCAAGACCTTGACTTGAGGAGAAGCGGTGGAGCGGAAAACGTCCGGCTTCACCTCCTCGAGTTCTTCTCTGTAAGATCGACCTTTTCTCCCGATAAGATGAATCTTCGGTCCGGTTGACCCCCCGTGCGGAAAATCATTACAATCCCCCCGGAACCCGAACTCACATCCAGCACAAGGAGAACGCCCATGGATCTCGAGCGGCCCTACTGGAACATGGAAGTTGAATCACGGTTCAACACACCGGAGATGCGGGAGCACCAGAATGACCTTCTGCTGCGCAATGTGCAAGGGATGTACGACCGGGTCCCCCTGACCCGTAAGCGGATGGACGAAGCGGGGGTCAAGCCGTCGGACATCAAGAGCCTCGACGATCTGAGCAGGATCCCGGTATACGGCCAGCCGGAGATGCGGCAGCTCCTTGGGGAAGTAGGGTTCGACATGAAGAAGATCCTGCACATGATCATGGGCGAAGCGGCCGACGACATCTACGTAATGGCCGCCACCTCGGGAACCACGGGCATGCCCACCCCCTACCCGGTGGTCCGGAGCGGCCTGCCCATGCTGCGGGAGATCAACAACCGCATGCTGTGGCGCTGCGGGGTACGGCCGGGCCACAAGCTGGTCCTGGGCTTCGGCCTGAGCATGTTCCTGGCCGGCTCCCCTACCCTGCTGACCCTGGAGGACTTCCCCGGGATCACCATCATCCCGGTGGGGGCCGAGGCCGGCACCGCCCGCATCATCAACTTCTCCCGGCTCTTCGGAGGCGACGTGCTGATGTGCACCCCCTCCCTGGCCCTGCACATGATCGAGAAAGCCCCGGAAATCATGGGGGAAGGGGTGCAGGCCCTGGGCTTCAAAATCCTGCTCTGCGGAGCGGAACCGGGCGCAGGAATCCCCGAGGTCCGCAGGCGCATCGAAACCGAGTACGGAGCAAAACTTTACGACGGGGGCGCCGGGGCCGGGGTTTCCTGCGACCATGACGAGTACCAGGGGATGCACTGGATCGCGGACGACATGGTGTACTACGAACTGGTGAACCCGGACACGGGCAAGAACGTTCCCCTGGAAGACGGGAACACCGGCCTGGGTGTGTTCACCACCCTGACCTCGGACAGCGGCGGGATCCTGGGCCTGCGCATGACCCTGGGAGACGTTCACCAGGTGTTCACCTCCCCGTGTCCCTGCGGACGCTCCGGGTTCCGTTACAAGATCGTGGGCCGCACGGACGACATGCTCAAGATCAAGGGCGTGATGGTCTACCCGGCCCAGATCAAGGACGTGGTGGAGTCGTTCGCTCCGCGGACCACCGGGGCGTTCCGGATCCTTCTGGACGAACCGCCCCCCCGGGTGGTCCCGCCGGTGAAGCTTAAGATCGAGTTCGGCAAGGAGGTGAAAACCGGGGACCTGGAACAGCTCACCCGGGACGTGGAAGAGAAGATGCACCAACTGGTAAAGATCCGCCCCGTCATCGAGTGGGTGGAACCGATGACGCTGGAGCGCTCGGACAAGAAGACCCAGTACATCGAAAAGCTCTACGAGAAGAAGGGGTAGCCGAACCCCTGAACCGATCCGCATTTTTTTCCGTTCTTGAAACCCTACAGGAGGGAAGTACCATGGCAGACACGGACAGGCTCCAGACCATCGAGGTGGCTCTGACCAACGAGATGCGGGAACGGGACTTTTATCTCAAGCACGCCGAGAGAACCCGGAACGAGGTGGGAAAGGCCATGTTCCTGCAGATCGCCGATGAGGAACTGGAACACTACGAGCGGCTCAAGGAACTGCACGTCAAGTGGAGCAAGGAAGAGAAGTGGCCGGAGACCGTTCCGCTGAAGGTCAAGAACACCAGCATCAAGAACGTTCTGCTGAACGTCCTGAAGAAGGTGGAGGCCAAGCCGGAATCGGACACGGACGATCTCGAGGCCATCCGCACGGCCGTGGACTTCGAGTTCCAGGCCGAAGCGTTCTACCGGAAACTCCTGGATCAGGTCTCGGATCCAAAGGAAAAAGAGTTTTTCTCGCTGCTCTGCCAGATCGAGCGGGAACACGCACTCTCCCTCCAGGAGGCCGAGGAGTTTCTCACAGACCCGGAAGCCTATTACCGGAACAAGGAACACCACGGGCTGGACGGCATGTGATCCGCTTCCGCCGGGGGACCCGTTTCCGGACCGGTTGAAAGCAAGGCAGGGATCCTGCACAATGAGGACGACCGGCGGGACCCGATCCCGCCGGTGTGCGGATCTCGCACCTGTCAGCTTGGTTCAAGCGGCCCCGGGGAGGAACGATCCTTGGCGAGAGGTTGGGAAAAGCTCGCGTTCGTCCTGTACTGCCTCACGCTGATCCTGGCCCCCCTGCTGTTCGGGGCCGTCCACACGCCTGCCTTTACCTTGATCTTCCTTTGCATCCTTTCGGCCACCCCCCTGCTCCTCCGGGGACAGGTCAAGAAGGATTTCCGAACGGGCCGGTGGGCTTTCTTCTGCCCGCGGACTGGAATGACCTTCCTGTTCGCGGCCCTTCTCTTGTTTCTCGCCTGGCAGGCGGCCCCCCGCCCGGAAGTCGTGGTGGAGGGGGGGGCGCCGAAGGCGGTCGCCGCCGTTCGGGCGGCGGGGGGGGGGGGGGGGGGGGGGGGGGGGG
>CAYTRL010000333.1:0-4120 GCA_964439795.1 uncultured Thermodesulfobacteriota bacterium | reverse complement strand
GGCCCCCCTCCCGCAATTCGTGGGGCAGGCCGGCTCCCCGAAGGCGTTCACCGCCTTTCAGGCCTCGTCCCCCCCCCCCGAGGTGCTTGCGTCCACCGGGGACACCGCCCGGTGGGCCCGGCTTGCCCCATACACCTACCCTGTGCGGATGTCCATCCTCCGCTGGATCGTCTACGGGTCCTTCTTTTTCGGCCTGGTGCAGACCCTGAAGACCCGCAAACGGATCGAAACCGTGATCCTCTGCATCCTGCTGACCGCGTCGTTCGTCAGCCTCTACGGAATGCTGCAGACCCCCGGCGCCTGGAGCCACCTGTGGGGGGGGGATCGAACATGGATCCGCCCTCCGGGCACTTCCGGGACATTTTTCTTCTCCGACTCGTTCGCCGCGTTGATGGTCATGGGCCTTCTGCTGGCCGTGGCCTGGGCGGCCGCCTTTTCCGGGGATGTTGTTCGCCGCCCTCCCCCGCAGGAGAGATCGGTTCGGGATCGATGGACCCGCCTCCTCTCGGGAAAACCGCGGCTTCACCGGCGTGCCCTTGCTGGGTTTTTCGGCCTGTTCATCGCCGCCGGCCTGCTCCTTTCCGGATCCAGAGCGGGAATCGTTTCCGCAGCCGCGGGACTTCTGTTCATGGCCCTTCCCTTTCTATTCCGGAAGGGACAAAGCGGGAAGGGACAAAACGTGTTGCAGCGTTTATCCCTGCTGCTCCTCCTCGGCCTTCTTGTGGGTTTCACCTGGGTTCTGTTTCTCGGCATGAGTCCGAACCTGAACCGGTACAGGCCGGCGGTCGTTCCCCGGGAAGCAGGAAACATGGAGACCCGGGAAATCCTGAAGTTGTTCCTTGAATACCCGGCAACCGGAATCGGCCTGGGAACCGCTCCACATGCACTTTCCCGGTTTCAGGAAACCCGGAACGAAGTCATTCCTTTTCCCGGGGCGGGCACCGACGGAGCCCGGTTTCTGGCGGAAGGCGGCATGGCAGGCCTGGTCCTTCTCTTGGCGGGCGTCTTCTGGTTTACCTTCGCTCTTTTCCGTACCTGGAAGGACCGCCGCGACCCGTTCGCCGTATGCCTGGGTCTTCTTCCCGGCGCGGCCATGGCAAGCATGGCCTTCTATTCCCTGCTGGGTTCCTGCCTTCACGTACCGTCAAACGTCCTGACGTTCGCGGCACTCCTGGCTGTGGGCTTCATCGCCCTTCATTTGCAGAGGCGCCGGCAGGCGGAAAAATCCCTGGTTCCCGTTTCCCGGTTGCCGCTCCGCTTTCGCGGCGGTTTGCTCCTGGCCGTTGTTGTGGGTTGCACGGGTTGGGCGGCCTATTGGACGGCCCGCAACTTTCTTGCGGAGACGGTCGCCAGCACGGTGACGGTTCCCGGTCTGAACGACAACTCGGAAGCGACCCTTGCGGAACTCCGCAGGGCCGTTCGTTTGGACGGGGGCAATGCGGAATACCACTACCGGCTGGCAATGGCGTACCGGAAGGTGCGGGACAACCCACAGCTGCCGGTTACCGGACCGGAACCCGATCCCCTGGAAATCGTAGCGGCCCTGGAAACCGCCGTGGCTCGCAACCCCCTCTCCGCTCCGTACCACCAGGCCCTGGGGTGGGAATACAGCTTTCTGTGGCAGCAGCCGGATTACGGAACTACGTGCCTGCCCGCCGCAGACCTGGCCATGAACCGAGCGGCCGCTTTCTCACGGGAGACGGATCCCGGTCTTCAGAGAAAGATGGGGAACTACTGGCTTCTCCGGTCCAAGTCCCTGCCGCCCACGGAGGAGGCGTGGGACGCGGCGATTTCCCGTGCGGGCGGTCACTACCGGTCCGCCCTTTCCCGGCAGACCGGAGAAACCCGTCAAGCGTCGACGAAGAAGATCCGCAACTTCATCTGGACCGTGTATCCGGATGAATCTTTTCAGCAGCGCCTCCTGAAACCGGATTCCTGACCCCGTTGATCCGGGGCCCGACCCTGAGCATCGAGTGGGATTCCTGAGAAGATCTACAGTTCTTCTTTGGGATATCGTGCGGCGATATAGTATCGTCCTTTGTGCACACCGAAAGGAAGTTCCGAAGAGCCGTATTCCGGGTCGCTGCCCTTGATTACTATAAATCCGGCAGGATCTATGTTCCAGACATATATTTTCCCGCGTGCCTTCATCGGCTCTCGTTCTTTCTCCGACATCTCTCGAATCTTACAGCTTGGATCTTGATAGGAATCAAACCATTTCGGAATGTGTTCACGCAGGCCCTCTCTGACTTTTTCAGGAACGTTTCCCCAGGTTCCCAGCCGCATGATCATTTGAACATCTTTTTCCTCAACGCCATTACATACTTTTTCCAGAAGTTCTTCTTGTGACCCCGTCCCTCCCGGTTGTTGATTCGAACAAAAACTCAATGTCAACAAGGCGGACAGTAAGGCACCTGTCATGATTGCTTTCATCTTCTTCCCCGTAACGACAAAAGAGGTTTTTCAGGACCCATTGGCACGCACTGCCTTTCCTCCTAAACCGTACCCGTGGACCTGTATCACCGGAGAACCTCCCTTCTATCATGACGAACCTGGAACCGTGGTACAGGTTGTGCGTCACCTCATTCACTTTTCCAGCCGCAGGGGACCGGAGACGCGAAGCTTCTGCCCCGACCGGATCGCCTGTCCCTTGGCAAGTCCGTTCATGGCCATCAACCGGGTGACGGTCAGGTTGTACTTGAGGCCGATCCGGTAGAGGTTCTCTCCGGGGGCCACCACATGGTACTGGATCGGTTCTTCGACGCCGGAGGGGCTTTTGTCTGCGGGCTTGGCGGGCGACCCCTGTTGGATCTTCTCCCTGGCCGTCGCCGGCGTAGAAGCAGAGGCCGGCGGGATGGGAGCGACCGTGGCTTTCGGCTTTGGAGCGGAAACCGATGGTTTCGCGGGCACCGGAACCGTGGGTTCGGGAGCGGTATGGCGACGTTCGGAAGAAACGGCCGAAGGCAGGGTGATCTTCGGCACATTCGCGTCCTGCTGTTTTTCCATCTTTTCCTTCCCCATGCGATCGAGCCGGCCGTTCAGCCGTTCCACCTGCAGCTCCATGGAATCCAGCCTGGCCGCCAACCTGTCCAGGGCTTCCCGGATGCCGTCAACGCCCCCTTCGTTGTCCGGAAGGGTCAGGCGAAGAAGATCCGACTCTTCCTCCTGCACATCCCGGGGAGAGGAGTCGACCCCCATCACAAGGCGCGTTGTTCCTCCGGAGACCTCCTGCTGTGACGGATCGGGCCCCGTGGTGCGCGACGGGCAACGCAGGTAGATGAACGCCGCCGCCACGAGCAGCAGGAGACCCAGGCCGGCCGCCTTGTAGGGAAAGGTCGTGCCCCATGGCTCGGGCCCGTTTTCCCGGGGCCTTTCCAGGGGGAAGTCCTCCGGCGGGAACGGAAGGGGCTCCCCACCTGGCGGGCCGCCGGTCTCTCCGGACTCCGACTGCGTATTGGAAAACGGTTTGTCGGTTTTCATGAGTCACCCTCTCTCCCGGGCTGCCCCGGCGGGCTTCCCGGATTCCGTCGTTTCCTCGTTTCCGGACACCCTTTCATGCAGTTCCCCCGGTATCCGTCTGGGAAATCAACCCAAGCCATCCTCCGGAAACGTAACAAAGTGGGGAATCAACGGTCAAGCAGGCCGCAGGCAATTCCCGTTTCAAACAGGAAGTCAAGCGACGGACGCTCTCGCAGGATTCCGCGGAGGCTTGAATCGAACACTCCCCATGATTATTCTGGTCCGAACACGAGGAACGGAGAGACATGTTCGCCTTCATCATCAAGATCTGGAAATGGTTTACCCGGGATTTCCTGGGGATCTTCCGGGAATTCCGCTGGAGCTATCTTCCCCCGCTCATGGTCTATTTCGCCGCCGGCGTATCCGGGTTCACCGGGATCATCGAGGCGTTCTATGTGAAGAAAAGTCTGGGATTGAGCGCTTCCTTCCTGGCCTCGCTGGGGTTCTGGGCCGGTCTGCCGTGGGCGCTGAAAATGCCCGTGGGCCACATGGTAGACCTGTTCTGGCGCTTCAAATCGTTCTTCGTATACCTGGGCGCCGCCCTCATGGCATCGAGCCTCCTGATCATGGTGGGCCTGACCGGTGACCCGGACCGGATGGC
>CAYTRL010000332.1:0-6837 GCA_964439795.1 uncultured Thermodesulfobacteriota bacterium | reverse complement strand
CCTTGCCCTCTACAAATGCAACCGGAAGATCTTCCAGGCACTGAACAAATAAAGAACAAGGGAGAAACCGCATGAGCGAACCGGAAAACAAGAAAGAGGAAGCCGACCCCTTCAAGCCTTACAAGGGTCGCTACGAGAGCCATCCGCGCCTTCCGGAAACCGGCCGGGACCAGGAAGAGATCTTCCGGGAGCTTTCCGAGATGTCGGAGGAGGAAAACGCACAATGGAAGTCCGGCCAGATCTCGGGCACGTTCTACCATGCCGGGGACGAGCACCGGGCCTATCTGAACCGGATCTTCTCCCTGTTCTCCCATGTGAACGTGCTTCAGGTGGACCTGTGCCCCAGCATGCCCAAGTTCGAGGGCGAGATCGTGGCCATGACCGCCCATATGCTGAACGCCGGGGCGGCCCGGGACCGCAACCCGGAAGACGAGGTGTGCGGTACGGTGACCTTCGGCGGCAGCGAGAGCATCATGATGGCCATGAAGGTCTACCGGGACCGGGCACGCGCGGAGAAGGGCCTCACGGAACCGGAGATCATTATGCCGCAGACGGCCCATCCGGCCTTCGACAAGGCCGGGGAGTATTTCGGGATCCGCATGGTGCACGTCCCGGTGGAGGGCCCGGATTACCGGGTGGACCCGGCCGCCGTAGAGGAGCAGATCAACGACCGGACCGTGGCCCTGGTGGGCAGCGCGGGCAACTACCCCTACGGGCTCATCGACCCGCTGGAGGCCCTGAGCGACCTGGCCCTGAAGCACGGCCTCGGTTTTCACGTGGACGGGTGCCTGGGGGGGTTCATCCTGCCCTGGATCGAAAAGCTGGGCTATCCCGTACCGGTGTTCGACTTCCGGCTGCCCGGGCTCACCTCCATGTCCGCGGACACGCACAAGTACGGCTTCGGGCTGAAAGGGACCTCGGTGGTGCTCTATCGCAACAAGGCCCTGCGCCGCTACCAGTACTTCAACGTGCCGGACTGGCCCGGGGGGATCTACGCCTCACCGTCCATGACCGGGAGCCGTTCCGGCGGGCTCGCCGCGTCCACGTGGGCGGCCATGGTGTACCTGGGCGAGGCGGGCTACCTGAAGGGGGCAAAGGCCCTGATGAAGGTGGCAGACCGGATCAAGGAAGGCGTGGACTCCATCCCGGAACTCACGATGATCGGCGAGCCCACCTTCGTGATCAGCTTCCGCTCGGAGGAGTTGGACATCTTCCACGTGAACGATTTCATGGCTGAAAAGGGGTGGCGGTTCAACTGCCTGCAACTGCCCCCGGCCATGCACTTCTGTGTCACCATGCCCCAGACCGAAGTCCCCGGCCTGGCCGACCGTCTGGTGGAGGACCTGCGTGCCGGTGTGGAGTACGCCAGGAAACAGGCGGGCACCCCGGCCAGGAGCAGCGCCCTGTACGGACTGGCCGGGAACCAGGCCGGGAACCAGGCGGTGGCCGATCTCCTGTACGGCGTATTCGACCACCTGTTCCAGGTGTGACCATAAACGGACCGGTTCCCGGGGGGGTAGGACGATAAACATCGTGAAGGCAAGAGAAAGATCTCCGGAGGGTTTCCGCCCGGCAGCCTTGCTGCTGTGCCTGATGCTGGCGCAGTCCTGCACCTCCTCCGACGACGGCGCCTCGCAACAACCTCAACCGACCCCCAACCCGCCCATGCCCCAGGGCAGGCAGGTGTCCGTGGAACTGCTCCCGGACGTGGCGGCCGGGGAGATGGAGGAGCGCTACCTGGGGTACGCCCTGGACACGGCCCAGATCACCAACGGCCTCTGGTGGAGCCCGGACCCGGACCATCCCGCCGTCTCCGAGACCCCGGACCTGGAAAGCCCCAAGCTCCGGAAACTCGCATCCTATCTGGCTCCGTCCCGGTTCCGCGTGGGCGGGACCGCCTGCGACGGCGTCTACTTCTGCCCGGAGGAGGGGGAGTGCCCTCTACCGCCGGCGTACCAGGACGCATACGCGGGTGACGACCACATCCCCACGGTGCTCACCCACGATAAGGTGCGGCGCGTGGCGAACTTCGCAGAGGCCGTGGACGCAAGGGTGATGTTCTGTGTGGCCATGGGTCCTGGCCCCCGGGACCCGGCAACCGGCGCTTGGACGCCCGACAACGCCCGGCAGTTCATCCGGTTCGCCGAGATGCTCCCCAACGGGGACCGGTTCGAGATCTGGGAACCGGGCAACGAGGTAAACTTTCTAGACATCACCATGAACATGCCGGTGCCCCTTACGTCCGACCTTTACGTGGAGGACCTCCGGACCTTCCGTGCCCTGGTGGACCAGGAGGCCCCGGGCAAGAAGGTGGTGGCCCCGGGCTGCTACTTTCTCCCGTTCCCGCTCCTGGGCGACCTCAGGTTTACCGAGCAGATGGCCCCGGATGCGTTGGACCTCCTGGACAAGCTCTCCTGGCACCTGTACGCCACCCAGTCGGAGCGGTGCCCCCTGGCCCCGTTTCCTGCCACCCTGGAGGGTCTCTTCTCCACGGCCGTGGTGGACAACACCCGCGCCATGGCCCGCTACGTGAAGAACGCCGCCGCTGGACGCGTTCCGGTCATGAACGGAGAGAGCGCCTCGGCCCAGTGCGGCGGACAGCCCGGCGTGAGTAACACCATGACCGACGCCCTCTGGTACGCTGACTGGATCGGCATCAACGTGGAGGAGGGAAGCAGCTCTATTGTCCGCCAGACCCTGGTGGGGACCGACTACGGCATGCTCGACATGATCACCTTCGACCCCCGGCCCACGTTCCTGGTCAACGTGATGTATCGCCGCACCGTGGAGAGGTTCCGGCTGGGCACCCGCGTGGTCCGCACCGAGATCAAGGCCCACGGCTACTGCACAGCCGGCGGGGGAAGCGCGGTGACCGCCGTGCTGGTGAACCCCACGGAAGAGCCGCTGGTGGCGGCGGTCTCGCTCCCGTCCCTTCCCGTGGCGTCGGCCGTCCAGTGGACCGTGAGCACCGGCGGGGACCCGGAATCCTCCCGGGCCGCGATCAACGGGGAGCCCCCCCTTGCCGACGGGACCATTCCGGCCCCGGCGGGGATACCGGTGCATCGGGCCGACGGCAAGGCGTTCGCCCGGGTGGACCCTTATGCCGTGGTGTTCGCGGTCCTGGCCCTGGAGCAGGCGGCCCCGGTGTGCCGTTGACCTGCACGGCGAACGATGGAGCGAATTCAGAGGGTCCTCACACGAACGCAAAAGGCAGGACCAAGCCGTTGGAGCAGGCCAACCTGTTGAATGGAATCCACGATGATCAATTGCAGGGAGGTGGAACCATGGAGGAACACAAGAAAGCCGGAGCACAAAAGTGCAGGAGCTGTGTTTGTGAAAAGACGGAAACCACCCGGAGGGGGTTCCTTCAATTCACAGGGGGAGCCGTCACAGCGGCCACGATCGCAGCCACTTCCCTTTCAGCAATAGCTTCCGAGGGAGAAGCGGGCGGGGGCGTAAGCGGGTTTTTCAAGTCCCTCCTGGGGATCTGCAGGACTCCGGAACTGGATCCAGGCAAATGGAGCCTGAGCGGGAACCAGATACAAGTGCGTTTGGGCGAGATCCCCGAACTGAAGAAACCTAATGGGGCCGTGTACCTCCAGGGGGAGGGGCTGGATGTGCCGGTTCTCATCGTCAAAGGAGAGGACGGCAGGCACCTCGCCTTTTCAAACAAGTGTACCCATATGGGCCGCAAGCTGGATCCGGTCCCGGGAAAGGAAACGCTCCGCTGCTGCAGCCTCGGTCACGCAACCTATGATTTCCGGGGCCATGTACTCTCCGGTCCGGCCGAGAACTCCATTGCGGTGTATGAAGTAACACCCCAGGGGGATGACCTCGTCATCCAGCTCAAAGTAGATGCCGAAGGCACGTGATAGAGCTAGAACATGCCGCTCGTCACGTCGATGGTGTGGGTCTGGCCCCCGGAAACCGTGAAATTTTCGGTAATCGTCGGGCCGAACATTGAAATACAGGCCGCGTCTCCGATCTGACATTGCGTCAAGTCCACGGTATAGGAGCCTTCACTCACACCCATGATGACACATTCACCGGGCTTCATATCCGCGCCGAAGGGATATTTGCTTATTTTCCACTCCACGCCTGTATCGAGGTTGTTGATCACCTTCAGATTGTTGGACCAGTCAGGGTTTGCAACGACCTGGCAGTCGCTACCGGAAGGATCGCTTCCACAGGAAGCCATCAAAGCCGCCAGTAACACGAACAGGAAAACAGAAACCATCTTCTTTGCCATCAGGGACTCCTTCGGGTTCAGTGTTGTTCTGGGGATGGGACAACAGCGGATCAACCATGGTTGATTTACATGACGTTCGGCGTGTGGAATTCTTACCTGCGTGGAAAAAAAAGAACGGCCTCCCCCGCTCCCGCAGCATCCCGGCCGAGTTGACTTTCCGCCTTTAAAATTTTACCTTTGATACAATAGTGTTTCAATATTTGCAATCCGGGATCCTGCGGTTTTTTCCAGGATCGCCCGGATGCTTCGCTCCGGACAGCGTCATCCGCGGGACAATAGGATCGACATGGGAGAATTCTCCCTTTTTTTTACCCTCGTAACGGAGGAACGGCTCATGGGACGGAAACCGCTCGGAACCTTCACGACCCTGCTCATTCTGGCCCTTTCCCTCGGCTGCAACCCGCTGGTAATAGACCCTGTCGGCGACCAGGCGGTGGACGAAGGGGGGAGCCTCCTCGTCATGGTGACGGCGACTGTCCCGGGTGGGGCCATCCCCACTCTCAGCGCATCGAACCTGCCCGCCGGCGCCTTGTTCACGGACAACGGGGACGGAAGCGGTACGCTGTCGTACACCGCGCCCGTGGGACACAGCCTGGTATTCGAGGACGTGACCTTCACTGCCACGGTCCCTGATGTGTCCGTGAACCAGTCCATCCACATCTTCGTAGACGACACCGATCCGGGCGGATACCGGGTCCGGTTCTTCCACCAGGGAAAGACCGGACAGCATGGCATCGCCCTGGACGCCACCGGGGACCTGTATCTTGGGGACTTCAACAGCACGGTCTGGAAGGTTTCCGGCGGAGTCGAGTCGATCTTCACCCAGATCCTCGGGCAAGACCCGTCGGGCCTGGTGTTCGACGGCGCCGGCATTCTCCACGTGTCCGCCACCAACGGCACCGGCATCTGGCAGGTACAGCCGGACGGAACGAAGAGCTTCTTCTCCAGCGTACCCAACCCCTGGGAACTGGCCTTCGACTCCCTGGGCAACCTGTACGCTGCCTCCCACGGAGGGAGCATCTACAAAGTCACCCCCGGCGGTACCGCCACCGTGTTCTCGTCAGGCTACACCCTGCCGTTCGGCGTTGCTGTGGATTCCTCGGATAACGTGTTCATCACGGAGCACACCCTGGCGAACATCCACAAGATCGACCCCGCCGGAACCTCGCAGCTGTTCCTCAACACCGGGGGCACAAACCCCGAGGGCCTGGCCATGGACGCGCTGGACAACCTGCTCGTAGCAGACACCGCGGAGGGCACCCTCACCCAATACTCACCCGCAGCCGTTCCCACCCTGCTGGCCGGCGGCATGAGCTTTCCGGTGTGCATGGCCTTCGGTCCGGGCGGCGCCCTGTACCTGGCCTGCGCCGGAGACAGCGGCCGGGTGTATCGACTCACTCAAAATCCGTAACAACAGATAACAGGGTCGGACCAAGCAAGCTTGATAGAAGGATCATAAAATGGCCGATCCTCCCCGTTTCGGAAGGATCGGTCCTCTTTGCATATCCCTCCGAGTTGCCTTTCCCCTGGATCCATCGGCTGTTTGACCGAGTCCCGCCCCATGAACCTTTCCCGGTGAGCCCCTGAAGGCCTTTCGGGGCTACTCTTTACAACGGAATTTGATGGATGTATGTTGTTGGGGCTCCGGCCATCACAAAACAACCATCAGGGGGAATCACGATGAAACGAACGGCCCTGGCCCTCACCATTTTGTTCAGCCTCTCACTGACCGGCTGCGGTCTCTTCGTAAAGCGCATCCCCCAGGGGGAAATCGTGTCCCCCACGGAGAAGGACCATTTCATCAAGGTGGATGATATCAACTTCCACTACACGGAGTACCCGGGCCCGGGCAAAACCGTTTTCCTGCTCCACGGCTTCGCTTCCTCCACCTATTCATGGGAAAAGGTGGCCCCCCTGCTCCAGGACGAAGGGTTTCACGTCTACGCCCTGGACATGAAGGGCTTTGGCTGGTCCGACAAGCCCAAGGGCGATGACTACAGTCCGTTCGCCCTGGTGGAGGGGGTCAATGCATGGATGGATGCCGTGGGGCTCCGGGACGTGGTGTTCGTGGGAAACTCGCTGGGGGGGGCCGTGGCCGTGATCATGAGCATCCTGCACCCGGACAAGGTGAACCGCATGGTCCTGGTGGACGCGGGCGGCTACCCCATGGACCTTCCCACCATCGTGAAGGCGGCAAATACCCCGGGGGCCGCCTTCTTCACCAACCTCTTCTACGGCCGGTGGGTGGTGAAGTGGAACCTGAAGGAGGTGTACTACAACGACGACTGGCTCACCGATGACCAGGTGCAGGCGTATCACGACCGGCTGCGCACGAAGGACGGGCTTGACGCCATGGTGGAACTGTCCCGGGCCATCGACTTCAACCGGTTTACCGACTACGCGGAGCGGGCGAAAAGCCTGCAAGTGCCTACGCTGATCATCTGGGGGGAGGACGACCAGTGGATTCCCCTGGAGATCGGCCACCGGTTTGACCGGGACCTTCCCAACTCCCGGCTCGTGGTGATCCCCGAGTGCGGCCATGTCCCCCAGGAGGAGTACCCCGGCGTGACCGCCCAGCTCATCATCGA
>CAYTRL010000331.1:0-6838 GCA_964439795.1 uncultured Thermodesulfobacteriota bacterium | reverse complement strand
ATAGATGTTTTCGGACAGGGGCCCTCGGAGTGCCCCTCAAATATCATGGTTTCTGAGGACGGCTCGTGATGAAAAACGAACCGGCGGTATCTCGAGCAAAAAACCAAATAGCAAAGGACATGCCAGAAAGCCGGGAAGGAAGGGAAACAGAGATCAGCCGATCCTCGTGATGATGCCCATATTCTGACATGCCCCGGAATTCAGACCCGGGGAAGGCTGCCTTCCCCGGGTGTGGGCGATCCCTTTGGGACTACCGGGAAAACCCTTTTGAAAGCTGAGGTTTGTTAATATTCCCTCATGATTCCCTGAAGCTTCCAAAAACCTGTAGGCCGTGTTCTATTATGGTTGCCGGAGATTTTTTTCGGACCAGGGACTTTTGACAGCGGTATTCACTTTACCGCCGGCGAACTCGTTCCAGGAAAACGGCCCCAAAGAGGGGTCCCTCCGGAGAAAGATGAAATAATAGGCGGTTTTCGTTTACAAAGATGTAATAAACCGCCGGACGGCGGGGGGAGAGAGTTGACACCCGTTTCTGTACCTCTGTACAGTGATTTCATTCGACAGCGAGTCGTTGTCCGGCGCGAAAGAACGCCGGAAACAATAAGAATAGTCCTCGACAGTACACCTTTTGATGTTGTTCCTTCGATAGCCAACCCTTTGATCCAGGCCCCTTTTTTCCTTTCGGGCTGATCGTACACTGGAGTCCGTACACCATGAACCAACCGGCGGAAGCCGCCCCCTTCCTCTACGTGGACACGGACCCGGGATTGCGGGACCTCCTTTCCCGACTGGAGGGAGCGCCGGAGATCGCGCTGGACACCGAGGCCGACAGCCTGCATCACTACTTCGAGAAGGTCTGCCTGATCCAGCTGTCCGCGGGGGAGGAGCACGCCATCGTGGATCCTCTAAGCGGTGTGGACCTCACGGCGCTGCTGGAACTGCTGGCGCGCAAGCCACTGGTGCTGCACGGGGCCGACTACGACCTGCGCATGATGCGCATGACGTTCGGATTTCACGCTGCCGGGGAGGTGTTCGACACCATGCTGGCCGCCCGGCTCCTGGGCTACGAGGCGCTGGGCCTGGCCGCCCTGGTGGAACGGATCATGGGTGTGGTCATGAGCAAGGGCGGGCAGAAGTCCAACTGGTCCCGAAGGCCGCTTTCCCGGTCCCAGCTGCGGTATGCCTGCGACGACACCCGGTATCTCCCGGTCCTGGCCGCCCGGCTCCGGGAAGATCTGGAACGGCTGGGCCGGATCCCGTGGCACCGGGAGTCCTGTGCCGTCATGGTCCGAAACTCGGCTCAGGAGCGGGAGAGGGACCCGGACGATGTGTGGAGGATCAAGGGGTCCGGCCACCTGGACCGGCGGCAGCTCAACGTGCTGAGGACGGTTTACCACTGGAGGGACCGGGAGGCACGGCAGGCGGATCATCCCCCGTTCTGGATCCTGGGCAACCAGCAGCTCCTGGAGCTTGCCGTCCGGGCGGATTCCAATCCGGAAGGCGCTCTTCATTCCGGCCTGAAACTACCCAGGCACTGCACGGGGAAGAGGCTGCAGGCCTTGAAGGAATCCCTCCGGGAGGCGGCCGGCACCCCGGAAACCCGGTGGCCGGAGCTCCGGAAGCAGAAGGCCTCCCCACGGAGGGTGCCCACCGCCCTCATGACGGCGCTCCGAGGCGAAGGGGCCCGGGTGGCGAAAAAAACGGGCATCGCGACCACGACCCTGGTAACCCGGGCCGCCCTGGAAAACATTGCGCGAACCCGGCCCGGAACCCTGGAGGAGATGGTGGAATGCGGCCCGCTGATGAACTGGCAGGCGCGCCTCCTGCAGCCGGGCGTCCAGAAGATCCTGAAAGGTCGTTGATTTTGTGTTCCGGAACCAGACGCCGGATGGTCTGCGGCACCCTGCCTCTGCTGGCGGCCTGCCTTCTCCTCGGGACATTCCCTCCGGCCGCCTTCTCCGGATGGAAACCGGATCTGTTCGAGTACGGTTTTTTTCTGAGCAACCGATTCCGGGGAGAGCGGAACCTGCCGGACACGAACGACCCCGACGGGGAGCAGTCGAGCCGGTTCCTGTACCAGGGGGACGTGGTGGCCTGGCTGGGACTGGACTGGTCCTCCTTCGGTTCGATCATGTGCGTTCTGGACAGCGGAGAACTGTCCAAGGATACGATCATTGACGGCACCCTCCAGAACGACCGGACCGAGGACTACTTCTTCCAGCAGGGATATTTCGAGAGTTTTTTCCTGGATCCTTACGGCGTGGCCTTCAAGGTGGGGCAACAGCACTTCGTGGCCGGGGACAGCTATATCCTGGACGACTTCCTCCTGGCGGGGCAGGTGGGATTCGACATGCACCAGATCCTGGACCTTCCGTTCGAGCTGTACGGGTCGGTGGTCCGGGTGGAGGGGGCCAGCCTCTACTTCCAGCTGAAGGCGGCGCATCCGTTTTCGACCCACGAGAAGATCTCCCTCTCCCTGGGGTGGCTTCACGATACCGAGGGCTTCTTCACGGATATTCATGAAGAGATCGTGGCCATGCTTCCGAACCCGCCGGCCGCTGGGGTCTCCCTGCGTTCGAGCAGCGAGATCCTGTGGGTGGCGCTGTCCATGCAGAAGATGCTAGCGTCCTTCCGGGTGTCCCTGGTGGGCATCGTGAATACCGGGACCATCTCCCTTTACCGTGAGAACCGGCAGGGCCGGATCGTGGAGTCCGGGTTTCCCGTCCTGGGCTACCTGGTGGATCTCCAGGTGGGACGGGATCTTACGGACCGCCTGTACCTGGAGCTTTTCTACCTCATGGCCAGCGGGGAGGACGACATGGAAGGGTCTATCCTCCGGGGGGAACGGTTGAACGCCTTTGTCTCCATCGTGCCGTTCATTACCCGGACGAACCTGTTTTTCGACGGCGGAATCAACGATGTTCTGTCGACCCGCTCCTTTGAAACGGCCGGCACCGATGCGCGGGGCTTCGGCGTGCCCGGGGTCGCCCTGTACTACTCGTTCACGGAACACCTGAGCGCGGTCTGGAAAGGCGCCTTCCTGTTTGCCACGGCCTCTCCCCCTGAGACCGCTTCCGGAGGGGTGTACGGGTGGGAAACCGATCTCATGGGGTTCTGGGACCTGGGAAAATATCTCCGCCTGAGCTTTGAGGCGGACCTGTTTCTGCCGGGCGACTTTTACCGGCGGGAAGGCAGCCCGGACCCGGTACCCGCATACCGGATCATGGGGGGACTGGATGTCTTTTTCTAGCGGACATTGATCGATATCCTCCGGTGTGGGGATGTTGTGCAGGGGAAAAAGCGCAACGATTTGGAAAGGATGGGGTTTTATAGAATATGGGGAACCCGGAAGATCTCCAGGACATGCGCGCCTTTCAGAAAGGCGACGCCGAAGGGTTCCGCAGGCTGTTTCATCGGTACAGCAACCCGCTGCTGAACTACCTGTCGCGGATCACGGGCAACCGTGCCGTGGCCGAGGAGCTGGTGCAGGAGGTGTTTCTTCGTGTCAGCCGGGCGGCCGGCAGCTATGAACCCAGGACGGCCTTCCGGACGTGGCTGTATACGATCGCCACCAACGTGGCGAGAAACGAAGTCCGGAAAAGAGAGTACTCCGTGAAGATGGAACCTATCCATACACGGCCCGATCCGGCCGGGAGCGGGTCGTCCGGGTTGGCGGGGCAGCCGGAGACCGGGTCCCCGGAGGAACTGGCCGGGGCCAGAAAACTGGAGGAGATCATCCAGCAGGGTCTGAGCGAGTTGCCGGAAAAACAGAGAACGGCACTGCTCCTGAGCCGACATCATGGGTTCTCCTACGAGGAGATCGCCGGGGTGATGAACCTCCGGCTGGGCGCCGTCAAGAGTTTGATCCACCGGGCCACCCGGAACCTGCGGGGGCACCTGGAGTCTTACGATGAGATCCTTCCCCGGAAGGGAGGAGCGGAATGAAGTGTCAAAGAGCGAGTAAGAACCTGACCGCCTTCCTGGACGGGGAGCTGCCGGAGGCCTTCCGGGAGAAGATCCGCGAACATGTGGAAAGTTGCCCCGACTGTCAGCGTGAGCGGGCGGCCCTGGAACGGGTCCGGCAGAGTCTGGATCTGATGGAAGCTCCAACCCTGTCGGAAGGGGTTTCCCCGGATGCGATCCTGGAACGGGAAGCAAGGCCCGGGCAAGCCTTCCGGGAAGAAAGAAACGGGCTGCGGGCGGGGCGGTGGTTCCCGAACATACGGGTCTGGCAGCCTGCCGCAGCCCTGGCCGTTGTTCTGGTGGCGATAGGTGTCTGGCAGGCCTTGCCGCGGTTCAAGGCGTTTCCCCCACCCTCGGACCAGGAGATCTTCATGGTCGAGAGGATGGACCTGTTCGAAAACCTGGACCTGATCCGGAACCTGTCCCGGCTGGAGGGGGCGAAGCCGGTGAGTATCGGGGCAGGCGGAAGGAGCTGACTGTTTGGCGAGGCGAACAGCGTCCGACGGCATTCTGCGGGGCTTGAAGAAGGGAGGACTCTTCTGGGGCATCCTCCTGTGGCTCATCCCCTGTTCCGGGGGCGGGGCAGAGCAAGGGCAGCGGTTTCCGGCTGAGTCGGAAAAGGGCGGAGGGGCCGTTGTGGATGCTCCCGAACCGGCCGAAGACGTTCCATTGGAATGGATCGAGGAGATCCTGGAGAACCGGGAGGTGCTGGAATCCATGGAGATGCTGGAATCCATGGATCTCTTTGAACCGGAGAAAAGGTTCTCCCCACATCATTTTTGAACAGGGAAGCACCAGGAGGAAAGCGTGCATACGAATATCACTGTAGAAAGGGAGGAGCGATGAGACGGGTCCAGCGGACGTCCGCGTTTCTTGCCGTCTGTTTCCTGCTCTGTCTGGCCGGAGGGGCTTTCATGCCATGTCCCCCCGCCTTCTCCTCGGACCAAGCCGCTCCGGCCTCGACCCCCGCGGCCTCAAGGGCCCTGGAACTGAAGGAGAAGTGGGACCGGCTGGCCCCGGACAAGAAAGATGCCCTGCTTCAACGCTACAGCCGGTGGAAACAGTTCAGTCCGGAAAGACGGCAGAAGATCCAGCAGAACCTGAAACGATTCCGGGCCCTGCCGGAAGCCCGCAAGAACACGATCCGTAAGAACTTCAATGCCTTTCAGCAGCTGCCCGCCCAGGACAGGAAGACCATCCTGAAGAATTACGAACGCTGGAAGACCCTGGGTCCCAAGGAAAAACAGCACCTGAAGGAGCGGTACCGGCGGGATATGCAGCGCCCCGGCGGCGGCGCTCAGGGAACTCCGGGGACTCAGGGAGCCCCGGGGCCCCGGCCGCGCCGCCCACCCCCCCCCAGACGATGAGTTCTCTCTACCTTACACGAACAGGGAAACCAGCCCGATGACCGGCAGCAGGAGGATACGGACCGTCGTCTTCAGCCAGGGGGTCTTTTCCACCACGGCCGCGATCGCGGGGCTGTTCCGGTAATACGCCTCCACCAGAGCCTCCCCGGCCCGGCTGACCATGAGGTGCCGGTCCCGGAAGGCCCTCAGGACATCGATCTTTCCGTTGAGCTTGCTCCCGAACGCCGCGGTTGCGATATAGCATAGGTCCTGGCCGTTGCAGTTGGAATCGATCCCGTCACCCCAGATTTCCATGGCGCCGGGATGGATGGTAGGATCCGTATCGTCGCAATCCAACCTCAAATAGGTGCACACCATGCTTGCGGGGGCCCCGTAGCCGTCCCCGTCCAGGTCCGAGCAGAATCTGGTCCGGTTGATGAGCACACTCACGCTGTCACTGACCTCATTTGCCACGGCCAGGTCCTGGGCTCCGTCGCCGTCCAGGTCTCCCATGGCCACAGACCTGGTCCCGGGCGGGGTGGTAGGTTCCGTCCGCGTCGCCGAGGAGTACACTAACCCTGTCACTGCCCGCATTTGCCACGGCCAGGTCCAGGGCGCCGTCGGCGTCCAGGTCCCCCATGATAACCGACGTGGGGCCGCTCCCGGCGGCATAGAGAACCGCGGCCTGGAAGGTTCCGTCCCCGTAGCCCAAAAGCACACTCACACTGTCACTGCCTGGATTTGCCATGGCCAGGTCCGGGTCTCCGTCCCCGTTCAGGTCCCCCATGGCAACGGAAGTCAGATAGGCCCCTGCGTAAAAACTTACAGTGGATTGAAAAAAGCCGTCCCCGTTTCCAAGAAATACTCTCACAGGTCCGTAGGCATTCGTCAGCACCATGTCCAGGGCGTTGTCTCTGTTCAGGTCCCCCATGATAACCGACGTGGGGCCGCTCCCGGCGTCATAGAGGACCGCGGCCTGGAAGGTGCCGTTTCCGTAGCCGAAGAGCACGCTCACACTGTCACTGTCCGCATTTGCCACGGCCAGGTCCGGGTCACCGTCTTCGTCCAGGTCCCCCATGGCCACCGATACTGGGTAGTCCCCGGCGGCGTAGTGGACCGCGGCCTGGAAGGTGCCGTTTCCGTAGCCGAAGAGCACACTCACACTGTCACTGTCCGCATTTGCCACAGCCAGGTCCTGGGCACCGTCCCCGTCCAAATCCCCCATGGTAACCGATACTGGGTAGTCCCTGGCTGCGTAGCTGACAGCTGTTTGGAAGGTACCGTCCCCGTTTCCAAGAAGAACACTCACGTCGTCACTGTCTAGATTTGCCACGGCCAGGTCCGGGACTCCGTCGCCGTCCAGGTCCCCCATGGCCACCGAACGCGGGCGGTCCCCTGCGGCATAGTGGACCTCTGTTTGGAAGGAGCCGTCGCCGTTTCCGAGAAGTATACTTACATTATCATCGCCTAGATTTGCCACGGCCATGTCCCGGGCGCCGTCCCCGTCCAGGTCCCCCATGGCCACCGAA
>CAYTRL010000330.1:0-6854 GCA_964439795.1 uncultured Thermodesulfobacteriota bacterium | reverse complement strand
TCGTTTCCGGAAGAGACCGAAGAACCGGTTTCCACGGTAACCTCGGGGCCGACCGTGAAAAAGGAATCCCGGGCTCAACGGTTCCTGGCCTGGATTTCCAGCCAGCAGAAGATCCTGGGGCTGGCCTTTGCCGTGCTCCTGCTCGTCGGGACCGTTTTCATGGTCCGCCACTTCCTTTTCGAACAGCTGGAGCCGGCGGCCATCACCGTCATCTCCATCCCGTCAGACGCCGGCATATTCATCGACGACGTTCTCCAGGCCGGGAAAACCCCGCACACCATCCGGGACATCGAGGCAGGCGAACCGCACACTCTGCGGGTGGAGAAAGAGGGATATGCGCCCTGGTCGAGGGAGTTCAACCTGGAGTCCGGCGGGGTCCGCCTTTTCACCGCCACCCTCAAGCAACCGTAATCCGGGCCCCCTTGAACACTTGCGGCGAAAACTCCATTTGTACAGGCTGTTCAAAACGTGCCAGGTGCAAGGCGCGCGCAATCCTGAGGAGGGAGGCGTACATGAGAAGTACGTTGACCGACGAAGGATAAGCGGAACGCAGCAGATGGTGCGTTTTCAACAGCCTGTTACATTTTCCACCAAAGGATCTCAGACGCCCCCACCAGCTCGGGTCGGACTTCCCCCGACTGCCTCCCCCGCCATGAACTGCTGGAAGTAGGATCTCCGCTGTCCGTGGCCTGATAGATGATCGCCTTGAACTCTTCCATCCAGGGATACGACAGGCTGTTCTTTTCCTGCTTGATGTCGCTGACCCCCAACATCCACGCCACCCTTTTCTCTTTCGAATACGTGTCCGGAAGGTGACCATAGGCCTGCTTGAGACTCGCTTCCGCCTTTCCCTTCTTTTTCATGAGAAAGTACGCCACCCCTGTGTTGTACAGAGTTTCCGGATCCGAGTCGTTTCTCGGCACCAGCCGGTACTGTTCGATGGCTTCCGAAGGCATGTTCATCAGGAGATAGGTATTTCCCAGGTTGTGGCGGGCCTTTTCATGGGTCCGGTCTTTTTCCAGAATGGCGGCGAACACCTTCCGGGCCTGCTGGAGTTCCCCCCCTTTGCACAAAAGGATCCCCAGCCGGTTTTTCACTGCCAGATCGTTGGGGTTGCTTGCAAGCTGCTTCCGGCACGCATCCTGCTCCCGTTTCAGGGCCAGGTCCTTTTCCCGGAAAAGATAGCTCATGCTTTCCGCGATACGGATCGGGAGGTCCTTGGCCGGCAGGGAGATCGCCTCATCCGTTTCCGGCAGGGGAAAGGGCGGGTAGAACTCCGAGTCCCGCTCAAAATCGATCCGCTTGGTGCCTTCCCGGTCTTTCACCAGTTGATACCGGCTGCTGGCATCCAGCCAGGCCTCCGTGAAGCAGCGGCTCTCAGGGCAGAAACGGGTCATCTCCAACGGAATCCAGAGTGAGTCCTGGATACGGGTGAACCTCTCCCTGTTGCTGGTGACGTCCAGCCAGGACTTGCCGCTGGCGCCGGTGTGGAACTCCAGAAAAATATGGTCCCCGGTCACGATGAAGCGCGTGGCGATCCCCACGCTTTCCAGGCAGGTGGCGAACAGTACGCTCAAGTCATCACAATCCCCGCTCTTCCTCCGAAGAGTCTCCCGGGGGAACTGCACGTAATCGAGGGTCCGGTTGACATAGTCCCGGTTGGGGTCGGAGATATAGCGAAGGGGCATAGAGGCCAGGGCCACGAAAATCGCGTTGGCCTTGAGGATATTCACCATGCACGGCTGCACCCCCTCGAGATCCACGCGGGACAATACGGAGGAGGTGAAATCCCTGACCACAGAGTCGGTGGGGGTCACGAAGTTCAAGATGGACGGGGTGTCCTTCCAGTTGATGGCGTTTCGGTTGAACACCTCGATCTCGAAGTTCTTGACGCCCGGGGAACCGCCCCGGCATTCCAGGGTCAGCGCGGCCGTGGCCTTCTTCGTCTGCAGGTTGTCGTACAGGGCGTTCCGGTCGAAGATGGCCTTCAGCCCCACCTCCCGCGCCTCCCCGGGGCGAAGGGTATCGATCACCGTTTCCGAGGGCACGCTCATAAACTCCGGGATCGAGACTCGGACCCGGACGTCTTCCAGGGTCTTGCTGCTTTCCAGGCTTTTCAGCTGCATCGATGCATAGACGGTGGAATAATTGAGCAACCGGGCGGGGTAGATGTTCGGCAGAACCACGGGATCGGCCATGATGCCTTCCGCGGAAAACCCCGGCTTCTTCTTGTAGTACGACGGCTCCACGGGCGGGCGGGCGGGACGCGGGGACACGGAGGCCGCCGGCCGGCCTCCCGCACCCTTCCTCGCCGCCACGATCTTGGGACCTGCCGTCTGGACGATCTTCATGGCCGGTTTTCGGAACGCCTTGACCGCTTCCTGGACACTGGAAGGAGTGGCCTTTTCCCCCGGCGGCACCTCCAGCAGGGAAAGTTCGGGGCTGGTGTAGACCACCTGGACGCCGGCCCCCGTTCGACCGGACACGGCCCGGGCCAGTTCTTGGACCTGGGGGTCCGAAAGGTTCATGACGAACAGCTTGATGCGCGGCCGGACCTTCAGTGCATGGGTGGCCAGCAGGTCCTGAGTGGACGCCTGTGCCACCTTCTTCAGTGCGGCCCGGATCGCCGGTCCGGGTTCATACCCGCGGCCCTTGGCCCGATGGGAGGACGTGGAGAGGATCTCCGCCGTGGAGGTGGACACCACGCGCAGATCCAGGTTGGCCACGTAGGCCTTCACCGGCCCGGAGCTGGCAAAATGGTCCGCAACCGCCGTCCCCACGATCAGGACATCGCAGTTCAGCTCCTCCCCGATCTTCTCGAGCGCATCCTTGGGGATGTTGCTGCCCAGCAGGACCTCGGCCCGAACCTGTTTGAGCAGCTTTTGCGCCTGGTCCGGGTCCACGATGGAAAAGCCCGCCTGCTGAAGGCCCCGGATCATTTCATTTTCCACGGTATGGGACGCCGGGACCTCCTGCAGGTTCTCCTGGACAAGGACCATGATCCTGGGGGTGCCCTGCCCGTTCACAAAGGCCGGCCGTCCAAGAAGGAGAAAAAGGGCGAAGGTCCCGAACACCAGCCAACAACCTAACGGCGAAACCTTTCGGGCGAACATAGGCCATCCCTTCTGCTAGCTAGTTGGTAGGGAAGATCCCTTTTTTCTTCAACCGTTCCACCAACTCGATCACCGCTTTGCGCAGCGCGATCTCGGACGCCTTTCCGATGCTGGAGGCGTCGAACCCCTCCCCCCCCTTTCCCCAGACGGACCCCTTGTTTTCCACAAAGCAGCTGCCCGTACCCGAGGCCGGAATGTACTCCCCGTTCGCGTACAGAACCGCCCGGACCTGGATGGTCACCGTTGTCTCGGAGGCATCGCGCACGCTGACGCCCTGCACGCTCCCGGCATCCCGGACGTAGAAATCGTAGACCTCCGCATAGATGAGGAACTCCGGCCTGGCAAGGCCGCTGGGTTCCTCCATGGAATCGTCGAACACCGCATTGGCGAGCCACTGCTCCATGATCCGCTTCTTGATCTTCTCTTTCTCCTCCACCAGTTCGAAGCAGCCGCTTTCGTAGAAGGTGTCCACGATCCGGTTGCACAAGCCCATCCCCACCCGCTTCTCCCGAAGCTCCGGGTATTTCTCCAGCGCCTGCCCGGAAATACCGAACTCCACCACATCGGTCTTGATCTTTTTCCCATGGCAGGACGGAAACGCCGGGAGCGGCTCCGGAGGCGGGATATCCACCCGGCGGGTGCACCCGGCGGACAGGGAGAGGAGAAGAAACATCAAGAACCAAACACCGATTCGCGACATGGTGTACTCCTGTCTTACGAGGGGTTCATCAGATTCCCGATTGCGTTCTCGATCGCTTCTTTGCTGGCCTTTCCGATGAGGCTTTTGGTGGACAGGCGCCCGTCATCCCGGTAGGACACAAACAGGCCGTCCACCACGAAATCCGCGCTTCCCTTCCCGGTGCGGCAGAACAGATGCCCCGTGGCGCGCTGATAGATACACACCTGGATCTCCAACCGCGCCATGGCCTTGCTCCGGGAGAAGAATCCGGCAGACACCCCGGAGGTTGGCACCCGGTACGAGGTCACCGTGGCACAGGCCACCGCGTCGGCATCCAAGGCCTCCGCGAACCGCTGGAGATCTTCGGGTGTGGTGCGGACGCCCTCTTTCCAGATCGTCTCCTGGGACAGATCGAGCCTGTCCCGGATGGCTCTCTTTTCTTCCAGCATCTGGAACTTCCCGGTGTCGTACAGGGCCTCCGAGAGCATGCTCCGGATCCCGAACCCGACACGCAGGTCGCTGAACTCCCGGTCTTCCACCCGGTTTCCCACGCCGATGACGGCCAGCCTCGCGCCCTCTGCAGGGTGATAGCTCTCGAGGGGGGTGTGTCCGGGCCGGGAAGCGCAGGCGGTCAGGAGCGCCAACAGGAGAAAGACGATCCGGCGAGGAAGAAGCAACGGTTTATCGGGATCCATGGAACAAACCCCATGAGTCGTTCATCACTCATTTTTGTTCATAAAAAGTATTCTTGGGCATTGTATATCATTCCACACCCCAGATAAATCACTTTTCTTTTCCCACGTCAAAAGGGGGCCATCCGGAACATGAAAGCGAGGATGTTTTATAATGCATTTACCCTTTCTTTTGCTTGACTTGGAATCCTATTCTATAGTAACTATTTAATTTGTATATCATTTTTCAATCTGCGAGAGCAGAGTCTCAAGACATGGCGGCGATCCTCGTCGCATCCCACAGGAGGCGGAATCATGAGTTTTTCCCGTGTCTTTCCCAAGATCTTCCTGATTGCCGGCGCCTTCCTGCTTCTGCCCTGGGTCCTGTGCGATACGTGCCGGGCGGAAACCGAGGTCACCATCGGCTTTGATTTCCCCCGGGGAGAGATCGAGCTTGAACCGGACGCGGACCCCACCGATCCGGGACAGACGGTTACGGACATCCTCATCGATCATGCCGTTCTGCCCGTGACCCTTCCCAGGCTGGCCAGCGAACGATCCGGGGACGAGGAGAAAGAAACAGCGGAAGAAGAAGCGGCAATAGCCGAAGAGGAGTGGTTGAACCAGTTCGGTCCGGTCATCTCCTATGAATACTTTTCCAACGATGAGGCCCACAAGACGGGCAGCATTTACGGAGTGAGCGGTTCTTACGAACGGGAATGGGGGGGGCTGCGCACGGGCGGGGTGTTGGAGTACAAGTTCTTCGACATGGACCAGCTGGGGGCCCACCCCAACACCAACCGGATCCTGGGCGTCCTCTTCCTGGACTACCTGATCCTGGAAGAGCCCCTCACGATTTCCGCCGGGGCGAATATGCAGGGGAGCTACTCGATCCAGAATCTGGACATGCAGGACTACGGGACCCTGGGCGGAGGCGCGTTCGTGTCCATCGGGAAAGACTTCGAGTTCCTCGAGGTTACCGTGGGGGCCGTCTACCAGTACACGAAGTACTGGATCGATCAGCCGGACGACCAGTCCCACCTGGTCCGGTACGGCGGCATCGTGGGGGTTCCCATCGGCCGGAAACTATCCGCCAACGTCTTTTTTACCCAGACGCGCAACCCCACGGACTACCAGCGTGAGATCTTTGATCGTAACTTCTTCACGCTCGGCGCGGAGGGGATCTTCGCCTTTACCCGTTCCTGGGTGGCATCCCTGGGGTATCGAACCGTCCTGGACTACAAGGGGTATTCTTCCCACCAGGTCTACCTGGGCACCCTCGTGAAATTCTAAGTTCCGACATGTCTGAGACGACCGGAGGAGGTCATCATGTACGCTGATAAGCCTTTCGGAATGCTGCCGGCGCTCCTGCTGGCTTTCTCGCTGGCGCTTTCCGGCTGCGGAGGCAGCGACAACCCCGTGGGCTCCGGAAACACCGGCACGGGCCTCGGCATGCGGCTGGTCTTTCCCCAGCAAAGCGCTCAGCAGGGGGACGCGCATATCCGGGCGCTCCCGCCGGACGTCAACTACCTGGAGATCAAGATCTTCCGCAAGGACAACGGGATCCAGATCCCCATCCTGGGCAACGACGGCGTCTTCGACCCCATTTCACCGGCAACGGAAAGCGTGACGCTTCGGCTCGACGATTCCCAAAGATACATACCGGAAGAACCCGGGACGGGGATCCTGTGCCGGGTCGTCATCATCGCCGGGCGAAAGGACGGAAGCGGCCTGTCCCTGCCGTACACCAAGGAATTGGAGATGGTGATCATCAAGGGAGACAGTAACCGCACCGGCACCATTGTCATGGACCTTGGCGGGAGTGATTGTTTCGATTTGGACGGCGACGGCTTCGGGGTGGGCAACTGTCCGCAGGAAGGAACCGACTGCCGGGACAGCCTTGGTGCGGGCGAGGACACCTACCCCGGGGCGGAACAGCTCTGCGACGGCGTAAACAACGATTGCGGGGACGCAGACTGGCCCGACCCGCCCGCGGATGAACGGGACAGCGACGGGGACACCTTCCTGGGAAGTGAGGGGGACTGCGACGACGGGGACCCCCTGAGCCACCCCGGTGCCGCCGAGCAATGCGACGGAAACGACAATAACTGTGACGGGGAACGGCTGCCCGGGGAAATCGACTCCGACGGGGATCGTTTCGCGGGCTGCGCGGATTGGGCCGATCCGCAGGGAGACGACCCCGAAGTGGAGGGGGGAGACGACTGCGACGATACCGATGACACGAGCTTTCCCGGTGCACCGGACGCGACCTGCAACGGCATCGATAACGACTGCAACGGCGTCAGGGACGACGGGTACGTACCCACACCCACCTCCTGCGGCATGGGAGCCTGAGAAGGAAAAGCCGGACAGATGACCTGCACGGAAGGC
>CAYTRL010000329.1:0-6868 GCA_964439795.1 uncultured Thermodesulfobacteriota bacterium | reverse complement strand
ATCTGGGGGGGGAGGCGTGGATCGTGCCCCTGAGCGAGTTGATGTTCTTCCGGAACCAGTGGTTCATCGACTACAGCCTCCGCACCTTCAAGCCCGCCGAGGCCCTCTCCTGGATGGTCACGGACAAGGCCATGCGGTTTTACGCCCACCGGTACGAACGACCGTTCAAGGGCACCATGAAGAACGCCTTTGACTCCATCGAGACCAAGGAGACCATGGAACTGGCCGACCCGTTCGTGTACCGGGGTATGTGGGGGGAGACCGTGCCCAACATCGGCAGGATGGTGGAGCTGATCGATCACAACATGGTGCAGGGAATTATGAACGTGGGCCCGTTCGCGTGCATGCCCACCACCCTGGGGAACGCGCTGGCCCAGCGGGTCCTGCAGGCCAAGGGCACCTTCCCGTTCATGCACATGTCCTGCGAGGGTCTGGAAAAGACCAACGCCGTCACCCGGATCGAGGCCTTCATGTTCCAGGCCCAGCAGTACATGCGGGAGCGGGGAGCGGGATCAAGCCCGATCCGGAAGGCCGTCTGAAACCGGGTCGATCATGGATCCGGGCCGTGTGTTCCGGTCCGGGGAACCCCGCGGCCGGGAGGGTCCGGAACGGATGCCCCTGACCTCGGCAGTTGACCGGCCCTGCCGCCCCTGAACCTAGAGGACGCTTCTCCTGTGGATCGAAAGCCCCCGAACCACCTGCGCCATCCCACTGTCCACGGTGGTTTTCCGTTTCCGGCGCCTCTTCCTCTCCCCGCACTTTATGCCGGCTGTGAAAGCCCTGCCTGTATCATGTTTTCCATGTTGGTACGGTATTTAGAAATGTGATATACTTTTTCTACTGGAAACCGATCCGTCACCCGTCACGGAGGGATCCCCTCCGCCATGAAAACTCCGGTAGAATGCGTATGATTTCTTGGATCCAAGGCCCACCAGTCATCCGCAGGATCCTTGATCCCTTCGGCCTCCGGCCGGCCAACGCCCGGGCCAACCCCGGGCTCCTGGACTGTTACCTGGTACGAAAAATACAAAAAAAAGTCATAAAAAAGAGGTTTTTCATACAAGACCAGTCATGGGGTAATATGAAAGAATATAGATAGGCATCACGTCTTTCCCCGGAGAAGCAACCTTGAGCGATTCCATCAGAAATAAATTCCGCCTTCCAGCCGGCATTTTCCTGCTGATACCGATGATCATGGTTTCCACGTACTGTGCGGATGGACTCGGCCCGGACCCGGAAGACTATCCGCCCATCGTGGACGGGGTCCAGAACCTGCAGGGAGAATGGATCAACAGTGCCTTCATGGGCGAAGCTGTTTTCGTTGTCGGCGCGAACTTCGCCGGCTCGGCCCGGGTGTTCTTCGGCGAACACGAAGCCGACGTGAGCCACGTATCCGAGGACGGCACCCAGATCGAGACAACGGTTCCCTCGCTGCAATCGGCTGCGAACGTGCCCCTGTATGTACGCGTGGGTGACGTACGTAGCAACGAGATCTCCTTTGAGATCAAGGCGCCGCGTACCTATCCGGTGGGCATCAAGCCGATCTCGATTACTGGAGGAGACTTCAACGGCGACCGTATTTTGGACCTGGTTACGGCGAATCAGAAAAGCGGAAACGTATCCGTGCTTCTCGGCAACGGTGACGGAACCTACGGGTACGCCAGGCAGTTTTCTTCCGGAGATTGGGGCGTCGCGATCGTTGCGCGGGACTTTGACGGGGACGGGACCCTGGACCTGGCCGCTGCGAACGCGGGAAACGGGGATGTCACCGTGCTCTTTGGGCGGGGGGAAGGGGAGTTCCAGGAGACTTCCGGCACCTGGATCGGTCAGGAGCCCGCGTCTCTCGCCGCGGAGGATCTTGACGGGGACGGGGACCAGGACCTGGCCGTGACCCTCAAGCAGGTGGGGCACATCGCCGTCCTCTTAAACAACGGGGACGGCACCTTCCAGGATCCGGCGGCCTATGATGCCGGCGGGTTTTCTCCTGTTTGGATCGATGCCGGAGATGTGAACGGAGACGGGTTCCCGGACCTGGCCGTGGTGAATCAAGGCAGCAACCATGTGGCCGTCCTTCTCGGCAACGGGGACGGCACCTTCCTGGACCCCGTTGCCTACGGAGTGGGGCTCATGCCCTTGTCCGCTTCCCTGGAGGACCTGGACGGGGACGGGGACCTGGACCTGGCCGTCGTTAACCTCATCAGTGGTGACGTATCCGTTCTTCTCGGGAATGGAAAGGGCGCCTTTTCGGATTTCGTGAACTACGATACCGGCTTCTGGCCCTGTTCGGTGACAACGGACGACTTCAACAAGGACGGCAAGCCGGATCTGGTCGTGGTGAACTCGGGCGGGGACAATGTGTCCCTGCTTCTCGGCAACGGGGACGGCACTTTCCAGGAACCCGCGTACTACACGACCGGTTTCTGGCCTACGGCGGTGACCTCGGGGGATTTTAACGGTGACGGAACCTCCGATGTGGCCGTAACCAACAGCGGGGGAAACAACGTATCCGTGCTGCTGGGCAAGGGGGACGGTACCCTGCTGGGAGAGGGGAACGGCACGACCGGAAGCCGGCCATGTTCCGTGGCCGTGGGGGACCTGAACGGCGACAACCAGCCGGACCTGGTCGTGGCGAATGAAGGAAAGAACAGTGTATCCGTTTTCCTGGGCAAAGGCGACGGCACCCATCAGCAGCCGAGAAGCTTTGACGCGGGGGAGCGGCCCTTTTCCGTGGCGGTGGGGGACCTGAACCGAGACGGAGTTCCGGATGTGGCCACAGCCAACCTGAAGAGCCGCACGGTGTCGGTTCTATTGGGCCAGGGGGACGGATCCCTTCAAGAAAAGGTGGATTACCCCGTTGGAAGCTATCCATCATCCGTGGAAATCGGGGATCTGAACGGGGATGGTGTTTCCGATCTGGTGGTGGCGAACTCCGGGGGCCACGATGTGTCCGTGCTGCTGGGCCGGGGGGATGGGACGTTCCCGGATGCGTTGAGTCAACCTTCCGGGCCCGGGCCGTTCTCCGTGGCCGTTGGCGATATCAACGGAGACGGTAAAGCCGATCTGGCCGTGGCCAATTCCGCAGGCCACGCCGTATCCGTGCTCCTTGGCAGGGGGGACGGTACTTTTAGCGATCCTGAAAGCTATGCCACCGGGAGGTATCCAAAGTCTCTGGCAATGGGAGATCTTAACAAAGACGGGAAGCCGGACCTGGTCGTGGCGAATTACGAGAGCCACGATATATCGGTGCTGCTGGGCAAGGGGAACGGAACCTTCCGGGGGGCCGTCAACTTCGAGGCGGGCGATCACCCCGGCTCGATAGCCATCGGTTACTTCAATCGGGATAACGTTCCCGATCTGGTCGTGACGAATGTATTCTTCAATGTTGTATCGGTGTTTGTGGGCCTGGGGAACGGTTCGTTCAGGGACCCCATGCTCTATGCCGCCGGGATGACGCCTTTTTCCGTAATCGTCGAGGACTTGAACGGGGACGGCATCTCGGATCTGGCCGTTTCGAATATTGCTGGCAGCGAAATATCCGTACTGCTGGGAAAAGGGACCGGCACCTTCCGGTTCCCCACGAACAGCGATGACGGAATGGCACCGGTTTCCATCGCCATGGATGACCTCAATGGGGACGGGAATACGGATTATGTCACGGCCAATGGGGATGGAAGCGAATACATCACCGTGTTTCTGAGCGAAGGGAAAGGCGTTTTCCAGGGGGCGGTCGACTACCAAGTCGGAGAAGATCCGTACTCCGTGATCATAGACCACCTGGACAATGACGAGGTTCCGGATCTGGCGGTGGCCAACCGAAGAAGCGGGGATGTATCCATCCTGCTCGGTCGAGGGGACGGAACCTTTTTCGATGCCGTCCACTACGATATGGACAGGGTTCCTCAAAACGATACCACTCTAATTATCAGCTCAACGGTCGTGGGTGGGGATTTCGACAGGGATGGGAACGTGGATCTGGCCGTGACGAACTGTGGAAGCCAAAAAGTGTCCATCCTGCTTGGGCGGGGAGATGGAACGTTTTTGGATCCGTACCAGATGTTGGTCATGGGTTTTCCCTGTTCCGTGGCGACCGGAATGCTGGACGGAGACGAACTCCTGGACCTGGCCGTGACGGGCTATCTCATTGGGGAGATCCTCCTGTTCCCGGGCAAAGGCGATGGGAAGTTCCAGGATCCGTATCCCGTCCCGGCAGGGGCATCCCCTTACTCTGTCGCAGCAGGATATCTGAATGAGGATGCCCATACGGACCTGGCCGTCACCAACCTGGACGAAAAATCGATTTCCGTCCTTTTGGGACATGGGGACGGAACCTTTCTGAACCCTCAGAGCTATGACGTAGGCCAGTGTCCCGTGTCCCTGGCCATGGGGAGCATTGACGGTTATCCGGGGATGGACATTGCCGTGGCCAACCTGTTGAGCGGCGATGTGTCGGTGCTCAGTGGGGAGGGAAACGGCCGGTTTCTGGACGCAATCAACTACGGGGTGGGCGGCGGTCCCCGCTCGGTTGCCGTCGGGGACCTTACCGGGGACGGGAGATCCGACCTGGCCGTTGGATCCTACTTCAGGGACGGCGTGCGGATCTTGTCCCTGGGGGGAGAGTAGGTCCCTGCGAGGATAAACCGGTCCTTCCGGGGCCCGGGCAAGCGCGAAGCCCGTCCGATTCAGCGGATCAGGGCTTGACGAATTCGTGTTCCGGGTGCTTTACGGTCAGGACGGGGCAGGGCGCCTTGCGAACCACCTTTTCCGCCACGCTTCCCATGAACACGTGCGCCAGGCCGGAACGCCCGTGGGTCCCCATGACGATCAGGTCGATCTTCTCGTCACGTGCGAGGGAGACGATCTCCACGAAGGGAGTTCCGGTACCGAGCCGGGAGGAAACATTGGCGTACTCCCCCTTCTTCGTCTCCGTCAGCTGGCTGAGCCTCTCCTCGGCGATCTCCTGCATCTTTTCGTTGATCTGGGCGGAAAATTCGAAGGCCGAAGGGTAGTCCAGCACGTCGATGGCCGCGTAGTCCATGACATGAACCAGTACCAGTTCCGCCTGGTGTACCTGTGCAAAGGCGACGGCGTACTGCAGGGCATGTTCGGAATTTTCCGAAAAGTCCACCGGGCAGAGAATTTTTTCGATCTGGATATCCATGGTTTCCGGGTCCTCCCCATCTCTTCGGGTGATAATCTGTTTGTTCCTGCCTCGCGTGAGCTATGCGCCTTTTCCACCGGCAGGTCCTACCCTATCATCGACAGAAAAACAGAAAAAGAAAAATATTTCCAGGATCTTTGACTCTCCCCCTTGCCTTTCTCTATACTCCCAGTTGCGCACCCGTCCGGTCCAGGGGGAAACGGCATGAGCGAACGAAACGCGAAGGAAACGTCACAGGGACTCGAGGCCCGTCTGGTGATGGCCTGCCTGGACGTGGGCAAGCTTCTCACCTCCACCCTGGTCCTGGAAGAGATCCTTGAGCTCATCGTGCTCAAGATGAGCGAGCTGATCGAGGCCGAGCACTGGTCCCTGCTGCTGAAGGACCCCGAGACCGGGGAGCTGACCTTCAAGATCATCGCCGGCATCGAACAGGAACGGCTCGCCGGAATCCGGATCGGCAAGGGGGAGGGGATCGCGGGCCACGTGGCCGAAACCGGGGAAAGCCTGTTCATCGATGACGTGAGCAATGACCCGCGGTTCTGCCAGAAGGTGGACGAACAGAGCGGGTTTACGACCCGGTCGATCCTCTGCGTTCCTCTGCGTACTCACGGAAACATCCTGGGCGTCATCGAGGTTGTGAACGTGATGGACTTTCCGCTGTTCAAATCGAAATATCTCCCGGTTCTCATGATCCTGGCCGACTATGCGGCCATCGCCATTGAAAACTCTCAGTTCGTTTCCCGTATCCGGAAGATGAGCATCACGGACGAGTACACCGGCCTGTACAACGCGCGATACCTCCACCAGACCCTGGGAGAGATGCTCCGGCGGGCGGACGAACAGGGGGAAGAGATCGCCGTTGTCTTCATGGACATCGACAACTTCAAGTCGGTGGTGGATGCCTACGGGCACCTGCTCGGTTCGCAGGTGCTGAAGGAGGTCGGCCAGACCATGGCCTCCTGCCTCTCGCCCGAGGATCTGCTGATCAAGTACGGAGGGGACGAGTATGTGATTGTCCTGCCGGGATGCGACAAGAAGCAGGCCCGGAAGGTCATCGAGAAGATCCTGAACACGATCCGGGAATCCACCTACCTGAACGCGGAATCCCAACCGGTCAGGCTTACGGCCAGTTTCGGCATCTCTTTGTATCCGGAGGATGCCCGGATCAAGAAGGACCTGCTCCTCCTGGCGGATCAGGCCATGTATGCGGTCAAGACGTCCACCAAGAACGGCGTGGGGCTGCGATAAAGCCCCGCGCGGGGATCTGCTGCACATGCCGAAACGGTCACGACAATTCTACGGCTGGTGGCTGCTGCTCTTTCTCTGGATCGTGTACACCATTCCCATCGGGTTCGTTTTTTACAGCCCCGTGGTGCTGTACCCCTTTATGATCCAGGATCTGGGCTGGACCCGCGGACAGGTGATGGCGGGAGTCACCGCGTTCATGCTGGCGTTCGGGCTGGTCTCACCGATCACGGCCTGGATGATCGGCCGGTCGGGCGCCCGGAATACGATGGTGCTGGGAGGGGTGGGCCTGGTGGCTTCGGGATGCCTGATGGCATGGCTGGGGCATATCTATCCGTTTTACATCATCCTCTCCGCGCTGGCCGGGGGGGCCGTATCCTTCGCCTCCATGATCCCGGTCCAGACCGTGGCCGTGGCGTGGTTCCATGCCCGGCGCGCCCTGGCCCTGGGGCTCGTGCTGGGGGG
>CAYTRL010000328.1:0-6872 GCA_964439795.1 uncultured Thermodesulfobacteriota bacterium | reverse complement strand
TCCCCGGGAAGCCTGGCGCTCCACCAGGGTTTCTTGTTGCTGCCCGCCTGTTTCCTCCACCTTTGAATGTTCAGGTCCCCGGACAACATATCCAGATAGCTGTCTTGATCCATCTTTTCAGCGGCAAAAAGCTTTCGAGCGATGGGTCCTATGAGAAAGATGCTGATCACCTTCCCGTCCTCATCCGTCATGAACGGGGAAAACGGAAACATGTACTCCCTGCCGTCGTCCCGGTACCTCACAACGTAGAACTTGTCGTACACGTACTCCTTGAACCCGGGAGCGGGATAGTTCACCCGCACCGGTTTCACCGGCAGCTTCTCCATCCATTGCTGGGTTTCCGCGTGGTTGGTCTTGTATTTCGGGGGGCCGAACGGCCCGAGATAGTTCTTGTTGACCCGGTCCACTGCATCCCGGATCGGCATGCCGAGATAAAACCCTTTGACGGCGCAGCCCGCTTTCTCCGCGAGGACGGTTTTTTCCGGGGGTTCGCTTTTTTCCGTTGAGCAGGACGCGAACACTCCACCGAGAACGACGAGCGTGAACAGGGCAACAGGCAGGGCCGGTTTTTTCCTGCTTCCACGGGGCGTGAACCTGTATTTCTCTGTTCGTTGATTCTGCATCCTGCCTTCTCCTCCCTTGGATAACCGGGGTCAGGTCTTCATTCTACATTTTTCGTCTATCCGAACGAGTTGTACGGTACGGTGCCCAGGAAAAAAATGTAGAATGAAGACCTGACCCCACAACATACCTACCGTCTTCAGAAGAAAGTCCTCAGGGTTGATGCAAGCTCTTCAGGGAGCGTGAGGATCAGCTCGTTCCGCAACAGCTTCTGCAGGAAATAGTCGTCGGTCCGATAGTTTTCATACACGTTCTGCCGCGAGACGATCCGCAGGAAACAGCAGAACGAGTCATCGGGCTGACGCAGGGCCCCGGAGAAGACGGAGAAGTTGAAGGTGGAAACCCCCAGGGACCCGTACCCCTTCAGCACCCGGGAGAGCCCGTCGGCCAACCCCTGCAGGTCATCTTCCTCCATCTCCAGGAAGTTCCGTTTGCCGGGAAGGATGCCCAGGACCTCGTTCGTTCCCTGCGGGGAAAAGGCGGTCACCCATTGAACCGGTCCGGTCTCCCCCACGTACCGCTCCCCGGACGACCGTTCCGTCTCCGCCAGGGTCTCCCAGTAGCAGTTCCCCCACTGCCGGTGCCAATCGCATCCGAGCGACAGGACCCGCTCCATCCAGGTGCAGGGAAGATCCCCGCCTACCAGCTGAAAGTGGGGGTGCGGGATGCTCGCCCCAGCGGGGTGCAGGTAGTTGCCGTTGATGCTGAGATGCTCCGCACCGGGATGGTTCCGGGCCAGGGCTTCCGTGAAGGTCCTGCACGTCTGGAAGCCCTCCAGGATCCGCACGGGTTCGAACGCGTCCAGGGGCAGGTAGTGCGCCTGCCCCACGCGGATTACGGCATGCACCTGGGAAACGGGGAACAGGTTGGGAAACAGTACGGCCTCCCCTGCCTGCACCCGCCCCCCCGCCACCAGGTCCTCCGGGTATCGCGGGGTGGTCTGCTTCCACCGGTCCTCGCAGAGAAAACAGGTGGCACGGCTCGCCTCGGCGAGCTGTTCCACGAGTTTTGAATCGGTGGGGCCGAAGAAGAAGACGGCCTTGTCCTTGAGCCCGGCGTTATACGCGCTCTGGCTGCCCGACAGGGGGTCCCTGCGGATCTCCAGGGTGTGCGTATCCAGCTCGTGGTTCTTCATGGGGTTGTGAAACGAAGATTCCTGGTAATGTGTCTCGAACCGGATCGGGTTCTTCATGGATTTCCTCTCCTCCGGCGTGATTGCATTCAGGGAAGATCTCTGGAAGAATTCCAGGTACGGAAAGTCTAGCAAAATTTCATGAAAAATCCAGACAGGAACGCTTTCATGCCGAATTACGATGTGATCATCGCGGGCCATTTCGCACGGGACCGGAACGTGTTCATGGGAAAGGCAGCCGACGTGCCGGGAGGGGCCGTATACTACGGGGGGCACGTGCTGGCGGCACTGGGGGTGCGCGGGGCCATCGTTACCCGGCTGGCCGAGCAGGACCGCCCCCTGCTCGATTCCCTGGCGGACAGGGGGGTGGATGTTCTGCATCGCGCCGGGCCGGCCACCACGGGGATCGAGAACACCTACCTGGATGAAACCATGGACCGCCGGAACTGCGTCCCCATCGCCATCGGCCATCCGTTCCGGCCGGGTGAGTTTCCGGCCATGAAGACCCATATCGTCCACATCGCCCCCCTGATTCGGGGAGAGGCGCCCGGGGAGTTCGTACGTGAACTGGGCGCCTGGGGACGGCTGGGGCTGGACGCGCAGGGTTTTCTCAGGGTTCACCGCGACGGGTCTCTCCGGCTGGAACGGGACGACCGGTTCCGGGAACTCCTTCGGCACGCGGAGTTCCTCAAGTTGGACCACGCCGAGGCAGAGACCCTCACCGGCTGCACGGACCGGGGGGCGGCCATGGACCGTATCCTGGAGATGGGAGTGGAAGAAGTGGTGCTTTCACATGCCAGCGGGGTCACCGCCCGTCGCGGGATGGAGGTCGTGGACGCTCCGTGGACCTCGCGTCAGCTGCGAGGAAGGACGGGACGGGGAGACACCTGCATGGCGGCTTACCTGGCGTGCAGGGCCCTGGGGCTGGGCATAGAAGACTCCCTGGCACTGGCCGCGGAGGTCACTTCCCGCAAGATGGAGCAGCCGGGCCCGTTTTCCCTGCACGGGAACAATCTGTCCCCGGCACTCCTGGCCCCCTTGCGTGAAAAACTGGCAGCAAGAAAGACATGACCTTGACCAGGGGTCTTTCTTCTATCGAGCTCCGCATGAAACCTTTCCTGATCCTCTGTGCCGACCTGTCGCTCCTGACCGGATGCCGCGACGCTCCTTCCGGTGATCCGCTGAAGACCACCCGGATCGGAAGCTTTGTTTTCGAATACCCGGCGGAGGAGGAAGGCAACGTACGAGCCCTCGCTGAACAATGCGCGGAGATTGAAGAACGGCTCACCGAGGACCTGGGACAGCCTTTTTCCGGGGATGTGCGGGTACGGATCGCGGACAGCGAAGAGGCGTTTCTCGCCGCGTGGCCGGGAACCGGCAGGGCAGAGAAGTGGGCGGCGGCGGTGGCGAACCCCGGGAAGGGGATGATCGTCATGAAGTCTCCCAAGCTGCTCCTCGGCAGCCGGCGCACCTATGACAAGATCTTTGTTCACGAAGTGGCCCACATTGCCCTGCATCGGGCCCTGACCCGGCCGCCGGTCACCGGCAACGGAACCATCCGTCCGCAGCCGACGAACCTCCACCGCATCTCGGAGCGGGGGCACCCGGAAATCCCACGATGGCTTCATGAAGGTTATTCCCAGTATCTTTCCAGGCAATGGTCGCCGAGCCAGGAACTTCTGCTGACCCGGGCGGTGCTTCGAAAGGATTTGATCCCGTTGGGGAGCCTGGTAAGGGGGTTTCCGAAGGAGGAAGACAGAGCCCGGCTGGCGTACGCGGAGAGCGCGGACCTGGTTCATTACCTCATCCGCCACTACGGCAACGAAGCCTTCCACCGGTTCCTGTACGCGCAGGGAACGGAAGGAAGCTTCGGAGCCGCCTGCCGGCAGGTGTTCCAGGCGAGTTTTCTCCAGGTGGAAAAAGAGTGGAAGCGGCATCTACAAAGAAGGTATACCTGGATTCCGCTGCTTGGCTCCACCGGAACCTTGTGGTTTCTCACAACGGTGGTCTTTCTCGCCGCCTATCTGCGCAAACGGGTCTCGAACCGGAAAAAGCTGAAGCAGTGGTCCGAAGAAGACACTTTCTGAGGAAGTGTTCCGAAGCGGTTTAGATCCGCGGATCGAAGTTGCCCGACTCCGGACCGCCGCATTCTGGAGTGTAGCAGGTGCAGTCCGTGAAGGTGCAGGTCTCCTTGCAGGAAGGACAGGTCTCCGGCATCCCCTTTCCTATGTCTTCCTGGAAACGGTAGCCGCACAGGTTGCATTTCCACCAGATTTTATCGGGCATCCTCGCTCTCCTCTTCTGCGGGGTGAATGAACGGATTTCATCTTTCTACCCCTACAGATTCCTGAAATAGGCCTTTGGTTTCAACCGGGGCGATGTTTGCCAAAGGGTGGAATTGTTGATATCTTGATAACAGTCTGTACGGATAACCGCGGTGCACAGGCGGTTTCACGGCGTGCTCGAGTCAACAGCCGGAGAGATGACCGAGAGGCTGAAGGTGCTCGCCTGCTAAGCGAGTGTGGGGGTTATTCCTCACCGAGGGTTCGAATCCCTCTCTCTCCGCCAAGGATTTTCCCCGGCCCGGCATCGTTTGCCGGGCCTTTTTGCGTATTCCCCGGAACGGGCTATATTCTTGACCCATTTGGTAGGAAAAGATACTATACGTTAAGGAGTTACGGCCCTGACGTGCCTGATCGTCAAGCCCGTGACGCCTTCTGGAATACAACCGGTTTCGAAACCTTTCTCTGGGAAAGAACGGACCTATGAGCGAAAACCAGTCCGTGTACATGGATCACGTGGCCGCCACCCCCCTCCTGCCGGAGGTGCTGGAAGCCATGATGCCGTTTCTCAGGGAGGAGTTCGGCAACCCTTCCAGCATGCACGGCTTCGGGGAACGGGCCGAAGAGGCCATGGAAGAAACCCGAAAAGAGATGGCCGGCCTGCTCGGCGCCGGGGATCCCGCCCAGATCATCTTTACTTCCTGTGGGACCGAATCAAACAACTTCGCCCTGAAAGGGATCCCGCCTGCATACCAGAACCGGGGGAAACACATCCTGGTCTCACCTGTGGAGCACTTCTCCATCATGCACGCCATCAAGACCCTGGAGAAGATGGGCTACATGGTCACCCAGCTGCCCGTGGACAAGTACGGGCGGGTGGACCCGGGGGACGTGGAACAGGCCATCACCGCGCAGACGGTCCTGGTCTCGATCATGCACGGAAACAACGAAGTGGGGACCCTGCAGCCGATCGCGGAGATCGGCCGGATCACCCGGGAAAAAGGGGTCCTGTTCCATACCGATGCCGTAGCCACGGCAGGACTGGTTCCCGTGGACGTGGAGGCCATGCAGGTGGACCTGTTGAGCTTTGCGGGCAACACGTTTTACGGACCCAAGGGGGCCGCGGGGCTCTACATCCGGAAGGGTGTGCGGATCCAGCCTTTGCTGGACGGGGGCATCCAGGAGAAAGGAAAGCGGGCGGGCACCGAGAACGTACCCGCCATCGCGGGGATGGGCGTGGCCGCAAAAAAGGCGGCGGCAGAGATGGAAGGCAGGATCCGTCACATGGAGGCGCTGAGAAACCGTCTCCAGGAGGGCGTGCTGGAACGCATCCCGAACGTGTTTCCTCTCGGTCATCCCACGGAACGGTTACCGCACATCGCCAGCGTTGCAGTGGAGTACGTGGAAGGGGAATCGATGCTTCTCTTCCTGGACATGGAAGGGATCCTGATCGCGAGCGGCTCGGCCTGCATATCCCGCTCCCTCAAGGTTTCGCACGTCATGCTGGCCATGGGCATGGACGCCGCGCTCGCCCAGGGAAGCCTGCTCTTCAGCCTGGGCAAGGACAACACCCGCGAGGACGTGGACCGAGTGCTCCAGACCCTCCCGCCCATCGTCCAGCGGCTGCGGGACATGTCGCCCCTGTACCGCAAGGCCCGGCAGAAGGGCCGGGACATCTCATCTTCAACCAAGGGAGAGTGAACCCGCCATGAAATACAGCCCAAAAGTGATGGAGCATTTTTCACAACCGAGGAACGTGGGCGTGATCGAAGAGGCGGACGGTGTGGGGGAGGTGGGAAACCCGGCCTGCGGCGACATAATGACCTTTACCATCAAGGTGAAGGATGGAAAGCTGGAAGACGTGAAGTTCCAGACCTTCGGCTGCGGGGCGGCCATCGCGGTATCCAGCATGATCAGTGAGATGGCCACGGGCAAAACGCTGGAAGAGGCGATGAAGATCACCAACAGCGACGTGGCCGAAGCCCTGGACGGCTTGCCCACCAACAAACTCCACTGCAGCAACCTGGGCGCCGACGCCCTTCACGCCGCCATCCGGGATTACTGTGAAAAGAACGGGAGTTCAGCGCCCGGAGAACCGTCCCGGGAGGCCAGGAAGCAGAAAAAGCGCGCCAAGGGCGGCTCCACCTGCACCTGCACTTACTGCAACGTGGAGAACACCGCGGATTCCCCCATCTGCAAGGGCTGCGGGTCCAGCCTCCCGGAGGGGAAGTAGCCGTTCCGAACGCAAGGAAAGAAACATCCCAAACTCCCCCTCCCTCATTCCTCCCATTGAACGGAAACCCGGACCTTTCCGAATCTCTCCGCTCCGAATTGGATCGTACTGATCCACATTTCTTTTTCTATTGAGCAATTCAAATTTTTATGATAACGTCCAGCCTTGATTTCTCCGGAAAATATTCCAGGGGATAACCGCCCTGATCACGGAAACGCGACGAACGCCGTTTCGCCCTGAAAGGAGGTGATACCACCCCCGGAATTCGGGCCGCCGGTACGGCACGGCGGGAAAGCCGCGTCAATCAAAAAGAGGAAAGCGTGTTTTCTTTTGATGAAGAACTTCTGTTCTGCCAAAGAGGGGAGGCCGCACATGAAGAATATCTTGAAGGGGATTACATGCCTGGCCGTGATACTGTGTTTCGCCGGGCCGGTCCATGCACAGGAAGAGGTGATCGGACCGGAGGGGGGCGACTTTTCCCTGGCACCCTTTATCAGTTTCTTTGCCATGGATACCGGGGGTGACTCAACGACCTATTCTTTGACCCTCGGGACGTCGTTGGAATACTACTTCTTCCGGCAGTTCTCGCTCGGTGGGAACGTGA
>CAYTRL010000327.1:0-6872 GCA_964439795.1 uncultured Thermodesulfobacteriota bacterium | reverse complement strand
CGGCTACGGGGAAGGGTTCCCGGTGATGCCCATCGTGATCGCGGACCCGAAACGGATCGCGGGGCTGGAAAAGTGGGGCCTCAAGTTTCTGACGAAGTCGGCCCTGAGGCTGGGGCTCACCTACTACAGCCACGCCATCGATCAGGGGCGGGCGATCTTTCTGCGCATGACCCCGTTCATCGCGCCCGATTCCACCCCCCAGGAGGTGAAGGAGGCGGCCCGGGTCCGGCACACCTACCTGGAGGAGGCCTACAAGCGCTACGGTGCCGTGCCTGTACGCCACGATTTCGGCCTGAAGCCGGGAGAGACCCTGGACAAGACCGGCGGGCACGGCAAGGCCGTCAAGGCGGTCAAGTGGGCCCTGGACCCGGAGAACATCATCAACCCCGGCATGAGCCTGTCGATCTACGGCAAACCGCCGGCGGAAAAGGCCTCGAAGAAAAGTAAGAAGCAGAAAAAATAGTCTGCTTGTACAGTTTGATCTCGGTCTTCCATTGTTGTTCAACTGATTGGTTTCGGCTTTCAAGAAAGGTCCAGATGCAAGGCGCCCCGAAGGTGAGGAGCGCAGGCGTACTCCCTGTACGTTGGAGCGACGAGGCGAGGGGGAACGCCGCAGATGGGCGTTTCTCGAAAGCCGAATGAGGAGAAGATACCATGCCCCTCAACCACGAGGCCGACTATCTCACCTACCTGTACACCTGCAACCGCTGCCGGAGCTGCGCGGTGGATGCGACGCCGGAGATGAGGCCGGTGTGCCCCTCGTACGCCCGTTTCGGCTACTTCACCTACTCCGGGGGCGGAAAGGGGTACGCGGCCCAGGGCATCCTGGAGGGCAAGGTGCCTCCCTCGCCGGAGACGGCCGAGGTAGCCATGAACTGCCTGCTCTGCGGGGCCTGCGCCGCCATGTGCCCCCCGGGGTTCGACACCCTGTCGTTCATCCGGGACCTGCGGGACCGGCTGGCGGGCGAGGGCTTCTATATCAATGAAAACCACCGGAAACTCCTGGAACGGGCCCGCCGGGGCGAGCCCTGGGGGAAACCCAAGCCCACCGGGGACCTGCCGGCCTGGACCGGGACAGAGGAGATCCTGGTGTTCCTGGGCTGCAGGGAGAGGACCCGCCCGGAATTGGCGACCCCTCTGAAACAGATCCTGGCAGCCGCGGGGGTGTCCTGGGGCGTACTGGAGGCGGAACCCTGCTGCGGCGCCCCGCTTAAGGACCTGGGGGACGCAGCCGCGTTCCAGGAACGGGCGGAAGCGAACATCGAGTCCCTGAACGGGACCGGCGCGGAACGGATCCTGGTCCCGTGCCCGCACTGTGCGGCCACCCTCACCAACGACTACTTCGATGTGGGTGATCTGGAGGTGGATATCGTCACCCTGCCCCGCTTTCTGGCGGAACTGCTGGGGGGAAAACGCCTGAAGCCGGCCGGGAGCCGGTCCATGACGGTCACGTTTCACGATCCCTGTCGCCTGGGCCGGTTCCTGGAGGAAACCGAGGAGTCCCGGGCCGTACTGCAATCGATCCCCGGGGTGGAGGTCGTGGAGATGGACCGCTCCGGCAGGAACTCGTGGTGCTGCGGGTCCGGTGCCTGGGCCCCGCAGATCGTTCCCGGGCTGTCCAGGTACACGGCGGGCGAGCGGCGGGCCGAGGCGAGGGAAACGGGCGCGGACCTGATGGTCACGGCCTGCTCCTACTGCACCGACATGTTCCGGAAGAACGCCCGGGGAAAACCCTCCGTGGTCCACCTTGCGGATCTCGTGGCGCAGCGGCTGGACAACCCGAAAACAGCCGGCCGAACCCGGAAGAAGACAGGGAACCGTAAGGGCTCAAAAAAGATCTGAGACCCGGGGCGGCAAAGCAGCAGGCTGTCAGCTGTCGGCTCCGCCCCGTGCCCCATAAAGAAAAATCAACAGAAGGTACGGAGAAGCACTCTGCAAAGTGCAGCAGTTGAATAGGAACGCTTGCCAAAGGGGAGGCACACCATGGCCGAAAAGCTTGCCAAGAGGATCGAGAATTTCTACAACTCCAGCGACCTGGCCCAGCAGATCGCCAAGCCTCTCAAGGAGGGAGCGGTGGCCGAGGTCCAGTTCGAGGGAGACCCGGAATCCTACATGATGATCAAGGAGGGCGGCCGGAGCGTTTTCCGGCAGGGCAAGCCCGCGAGCCCCCAGATCTACATGAAGTATAGCAAAGGAGCCGTGGATTACCTGCTGGCCGTAAAGGGCACCGACAAGAAGGACCTGGAAGAGTACGTGACGCGCTTCAGCGAGTGCATCCTGAACCCAACGGACCAGCGTAAGATCGAGTTCAAGCTGTGCACGAACGTGCTCACCGGCGCCCGGATGGGATACTTCGGCATGATGCTCCTGGGAGGAAAGAAGGCCGTGAAACTCATTACCAAGCTCGGCATCAAGATCCCGGCCCGATACATGAAACAGGCGTAATCACGCGTAGGGAGAGTGTCGATAAATGCAGGGATTGCGAGCGGAGCGAAGCAACCCCCCGGCCCTGCGGGGAAGACCCCTCCTGTGCCGGAGGATTGCCGCGTCGCCTTCGGCTCCTCGCAATATCCGGTTCTTTCAAGGGCTTCGTCGCGGCCTTCGACCGCTCCACGCAAAGTCCGTACAATATATCATCGTAATTATGCCGATGAGTACGCAGCGGAGAGACCATGGGAGAAACGTTCGATGACCTGCGCGGTTTCATGGACTCCCTGAGCGAGGGAGGGGAGCTGGTTCGCGTGGGGCAGGAAGTGGATCCGGATCTGGAGGTGAACGCCATCCTGGACCGACTGGCACGAAGCCGGGGTCCCGCGGTTTTGTTTGAAAAGGTGAAGGGATCGTCGATCCCGGTTTTCGGGAACGCCTTCGGGACCTTTTCACGCGTCTCACGCGCCTTCGGCTCCGAAGACTTCGGCAAACAGGTGGAGGCAGGGGCGGACAAGATCTTCGCGGCCCTGTCCGGCGACACGCGGGAGTTCCTGCTGGGTCTCCGGGCCAAGGGTGTCCGGAACAAGCTCCAGAAACTCAAAAAGGTGTTCACATCCCCGGAGGTGGTGGGAAACCTCAGGGAACTCAGCAAGGGCTCGGCGGTGCTCCCCGTGGAGGTGTCCAGCTCTGCCTGCCCCTGCAAGCAGGTGGTCCTCAAGCGTGACGAGATCGACCTCCGAGATTTCCCCCTGCTCAAGCTCTGGCCCGGGGACGGCGGGAAGTTCATTACCCTGCCGCTCATCACCACCCGCGACCCGGAGACCGGGGACCTGAACCTGGGGATCTACCGCATGATGATGCTTACCCGGAACAGCCTGTGCATGCACTGGCTTCCCCAGAAGCACGGGAACCTCCACTATGCAAAGGCGGAGAAGATGGGCCGGGAGCTGCCCGTGGCCGTGTCCATCGGGGGAGACCCCGCCCTGGAAGTGGCGGGAGCCTTCCAGCTGATGCCGCCCCTGGACGAGTTCATGATCACGGGCCTGCTGAAGGGGAGCCCGGTGAAGGTGGCCCGGGCCGAGGACTCGGACCTGTGGATCCCGGCCGGGGCCGAGATCGTATTCGAGGGGGTGGTGCGGCCCGGGGAACGGGCCGAGGAAGGTCCCTTCGGGGAGTTCCACGGATATTACAGCCCGGTGAAGCAGACTCCGGTCTTTCACGTGGAAAAGGTAACCATGCGGCGCGATCCGGTGTGGCACGCCGCCACCACCGGGCCCCCGCCCACCGAGATCCACAACTTCACCCGGGCCATGGAGCGGGTGGGGCTGGTGATCGCGAAGCAGTTCTTCCCGGGCCTGGTGGATTTCAACCTCACCGTGGAGTCGGGGACGCTGTACACCATGATCGCGGCCATGGACAAGACCCGGCCGTACGAAGCCCAGGAGCTGATGCATTTTCTCTGGTCCGTGGTCCCGCAGAACACGTACGTCACCAACCTGATCGTGGTGGACGCGGACATCGACATCCGGGACCTGGGCCAGGTGCTCTGGGCGATCTCCATGCACCTGCGACCGGACCAGGACGTGATGATCACGCCCCCCGGGATGGCGGACATGGAAAAGCCGTCCACCTTTCCCAGAGGTGTGGGCGCGAAGATGGGTCTGGATGCCACTACCAAATGGCCCGAGGAGGGACTCCGGCGCCCCATGCCCGAGCGGGTGCGCATGGACGAGGAGGTTTCGAAAAAGGTGAACAAAAACTGGATGAAATACGGATTTCCGAGATGAACGACCCGATCCTGGTGGCCATCACTGGAGCCTCCGGCAGCCGCTACGGGCTCCGGCTCGCTGAAACCCTGGCAAGCCCCCCCTGCAACCGGCAGGTGGGGCTCATCGTGAGCCCCACCGGGCTCCGGGTCATGGAGCACGAGGTGGGGGTGCCCTGCCCCCGGGACAGGGCGCTCCCGAACAGCTTCTTTCCCCCGGAAACCGGAGAACGGATCACCGCATACCCGGCCGACGACATGGCCGTGGCCTTCTCCAGCGGCTCACGGCGTTTTCAGGCCCTGGTGATCGTGCCCTCCTCCATGAACACGGTGGCCGCCGTGGCCCACGGCATCACCCTGAACCTGATCCACCGCCTGGCGGATGTGGCCCTCAAGGAGCGAAGAACCCTCATCATGGTCCCCCGTGAGGCCCCCTTCAGCGTGACCCACCTGGAAAACCTGCTGGGTCTGGCCCGCAAGGGCGTGATCGTTCTTCCGGCCGCGCCGGCCTTTTATCACCGGCCCAGGACCCTGGACGACATGGTGAACTTCCTGGTGGGAAGGATCCTGGATCAGCTGGGCCTGGACCACGACCTGTACCCGCGATGGGAGGGGACTCCCCCGGAAGGTTGAAACAGGATTTTAAAATCTTCCCCTTTTTCAATTCATCGTTGACGCCCCTGCACGATTCCAATACAATAAATAGATAGATAAATTGTCCGTACCGTGAGATAACCCCCTTCATAATGGAGTTGCTCCTTGGCTTCGGCTCTCAAGAAAGCTCCAGATACGAGGCACCTCGCAGCCGAGGGGCGAACGACCGTTCCTTCGTCGCCGGGGCAGAGGGCTCAACAACAAAACAGCAGATGGGCATCGCCCGGAAACCGAATGCGGCGGGGCCCAGGGCCCGGCTCCGGCGCCCGGGGCCAGGCGCTCACCGAGTTCATCATCGTCATCCCCCTGTTCTTCATCCTGCTGCTGGGCGTGGTGCAGTTGGCCCTCCTCTCTTTTGCCCAGCAGATGGTCCACTACGCCGCTTTCGCAGCCACCCGGGCCGCCATCGTGCGCCCCTGCATGGCCTTTCACCCGGACAACGACAACGTCTCCTTCTTCACCCCCACGGTCTTTTCCGCCGCGGCACTGGCGAATATGGCCGCAGCGCCGGGCCACAACATCCTCGCTAGCCTCCCCTACGCCTGGCTTCCGGATCTCCCCGACAGCCAGGAGATCATCGACCTGGACATAGGGGACGGCGGAGTACCGGTGGGTGGAGCGGGCGAAGTGGCCGAGTACAAGTACATAAACGCGGCCTACCTCACGTCGGTGGTTCGGGTGACCCCCGACTACGGCACGGACCCCGTGGAATGGGAAATCAACCAGTCGGGCGCCGGCATCGGCCCCCCCTGCGTGTTCTGGTGGGACCCAACCATTGAGCGCCGGCCGCGGCACAACGTCCCCCCCCCCACCCTGGACCTGAGCCTGGAGGTCATCTTCCTGTATCCCATGCGCATCCCCCTGGTGAACCGTATCTTCTACGGCATCTTCGTGAACTTCAGTTCCATGGCCCAGGACACCCTGAACCTTTCCTATGTCCGGAACGCTGGAGAAGGGATCGAAAACGTCATGAAACTCCCCACCAACGACCTGCCCTCGCTCTCGCGGTACAGATCGAGTATCAACTCGATGGTGAACAGCGTCATGTCGGAGTACGACTTCTCCTCGGAATCCAGGAGCGCAAACATCCACAACATCCTCATCGACAGGCGGTGGTACCCCCTGCCCCTGAGGGCCCGCTGCACCCTCACCGTGGAAGGGTCCCTGGACCCGCTGGTCACGTTCCCCTCCTGGTGAGAGAAAGGAAAAATGATCCGGATCTTCTCAAAGCAGATCGAAAAGCTCCACTCCCGGGACGGCCAGGCCCTGGTGTTCGTGGCCATGGTGGGCGTGCTCATCTTTCTCTTCTTCGCCATGACCATGAACCTGGCGGAGTTGGTCCAGCTCAAGATCAAGAACCAGAACGTGGCCGACGCCGCGGCCATGTCCGCCGCGGTCTGGCAGGCCCGCGCGCTCAACACGGTTTCCGCCCTCAACCAGAACATTATGGACTGGTGGGTGACCGAACCCCTCCGGATCGCCATGCTTTTGTTGAATTCGCAGGGTTGCGGGATCGCGTGCTGCGCGTGGCAGTGCATGATGTCACCCGCGTGCCTGGGTTGTTTTCTTTTTGAGGCAATCCAGGTAGGTCTCCAATTTCTGTACGCGTTCATGGTCATCGACAACGGGAAACTGCAGAAAGACGTGCTCAACTCCTTTGACGAGGAGTTCCTCCTGGCGGACCTTCCCTCCATCGTAGACCTGAACTACAACTTCAAGCCCAACACCAAGACGGAAGATATCGACACCGATCTGTACATGTACCTGAACGAGAACAACGGCAACATCTTTCTGCAGGGCGCCGGAGGGCCCGGCACGGACTTCTTTCTGGAGCGGGGCGGGTTCTGCGAACTGATCATCGGGATCCTCTACAACTACTGCCGGCGGGGTCGCATCTCGACCGGCGGCTGCGGCGCGGGCTTCTGGACCTTCGGCATGGGGTCCATGTATCGGCAGATAGCAGCGGGCCCCGGGGGCGGGGTGGATGACTGGTACAGCGAAGGCGGCCTCTGCCAGGGGAGTT
>CAYTRL010000326.1:0-6873 GCA_964439795.1 uncultured Thermodesulfobacteriota bacterium | reverse complement strand
TGTTCCGTTCCGGTGAGGTGCAGGAACGGTATGTTTCGTTCCGTGGCTGCTTTGCCCACCTCCTGAAGCAGCCGTGTCTTTCCGGACCCGCGTCCGCCGGTACAGGAGAGATAGAACGGATCGGATCCCTGCGGCAGAACCAGCGTGTCCATGGCGTCCAGAACCTTGCGCAAGGGGCCGGAGCCCCCGATATAATCCGGACAGGGAAAGATCCTGGAAAGGTCGTCCCCCCGCTGGATCTCCACCCCTTCCTCCTCCGGAACCGCCGCACGGTTTCGCCCCCCCTGCTTGGCCAGGTACAGGGCCTGGTCCGCCCGTTCCAGCACCTCTTCCCAGTGGTTGCCGTGATCGGGAAAGTCGGCCACCCCCACGGAGAGGGTGAAGCGGATATCCTTTCGGTCTCCTTCCACCGGGATGACCAGGCCGCTGCCCCTTTCCACGAGTTCCTGCGCCTTTTCCAGGCCCTTTTCCAGACCCATACCCGGAAGGAACACGATGAATTCGTCTCCGGCGAAACGGACGGGAGTTTCTTCGTCCCGGAAACTTTCCCGCAGCAGGCGGGCCAGTGAGATCAACGCCTGGTCACCGTTCTTGTGCCCGTAGGTGTCGTTGATCTCCTTGAAGTAGTCGATGTCCATCATGCAGAGACAGTAAGAGGTGTCCTGACTCGCATCCTCCAGGGACTTGGAGATGACACGGTTAAAATATCTCCGGTTGTAAAGCCCTGTCAGATCGTCCTTGTAGGCCAGTTCGAAGAGTTCTTCCACATCGTGATTCGGTTGCATATCTCCCCCAGTTCTACGGTACAATAAAGAAGAACCTGATATTTCCTATCGGATATTTTCAGGGGATACATTATCCTGTCGTATGAGGAGGGAGGGGCCGAAACCCGGGCGCCCCGTATCCTCCAGAAATTGAAGCATTTTTTTGCCATCTATCTATCCTGAGGGAGGCCGGAACCATGAACGTCATTGCCGATGTGTGTATCGTTCCACTTGTCAAGGAAACCTCTCTTTCTCGGTACATCGCGGAGGTGGAGAAGATTCTCGAGAAGAGCGGGCTGAAACCGAGGCTGCACGCCTACGGCACCAATGTGGAAGGCGAATGGGATCAGGTGATGAGCGCCCTGCGGGAGGTCCACGAGCGCCTGCATGACATGGGTGTTCCGCGGATCAGCTCGAACATGAGATTCGGTACCCGTACCGACCGGGAGCAGACGGGAGAGGACAAGATCCGGAGCGTTCGGGAAAAGCTGGACTGAGGGAGCCCGGCCTGCATCAAAGCCTGGATGTGGGGCGGACGGGGGAGGTTTTTGAATCTTCGTCTACGGTAATGGGAAAGTTACAGTGCTGTATCTCCTGTCCGCCAGAAACCCTAGTCGATCATGAACTACATGAGGCCAGGACTTCCCTCATTCTAGTAGAGATGATTGCAGGCGAACAAGAAGTATTCGTATGCAAGCCCTGGCGAAGGGTCGAACCGAGAGACAGTACAGTTCCCGCCCTTCGCCGGCACAAACACCACAATGGAATTTCTCCGATGCACATGGCCTGGCGAAGGGCCGGGTCGCGAGACAGACCTTTGCAGGTCGTCGTAGCGAAACGGGCCGAGCCCAACGCAGCAGACGGGTGCTTATCGTTCGCCTGATTGAATTACCCGGAGCGGAGTTCCAGCACCCGGCGCACGATCTGCTGGAAGCCAAGGCTCCCGTCCAGGGATGCCACGTACCGCGGCGGGCAGTCCATCAGTCCGGCATCCAGGTAGCGTTGCACCCCGACCACGCCCACGCTCAAGGGGAAGTAGGAGAACAGGGGGCCGTCGTTGGGCGAGTCGCCGCAGAACAGAAAACGGGTTTTTTCCCTTTCCAGGGAGAGGCCCAGGCGTTCCTTCGTGAACCTCCTGCACATGGTCAGCTTGTCGTAATCCCCGAACCAGGCGTTCACATGGATGGAGCTGATCTTTGCCCGGGCGCCACGCGCCTCGAAGAAGGCGCGGATGGCTTCCGCGTCCTCCAGGGAAAGGGCAGGGGTGACATCCTCGCAGAAATCCACGGCCAGGTCGGCCTCCCGGTACGGCTGGTCGCTGGCCAGCCCGATTCCCGGAAAACGCCCCTTGAGTTCCTGATAGATGCCTTGCAGCCTCTTCCGGTCCTGCGTACGCTGTTCCGCATCCTCCTGAAAGAAGCGCTTCCGCATGCGGCGGCTCTCCCGGTCCATCCAGAAATAGAAGGCGCCGTTTTCCCCCACCACGCCGTCCACGGGCCACATGCGGGCGATATGGTCCGCCCAGCCGGCGGGCCTGCCCGTGATGGGCACCGTGAGCAGTCCCGCCTCTTTTGCCTCCCAGAGCGCGGAGTACGCCTCGGGGCGGATTTTCCCGTGCAGGCTGAACGTGTCGTCGATATCGAAGAAGATCCCGAGCAGATCCCTGCATGCTTCTTCGGGGATCGCCTGGATATCCTGAATCGGTGCGCCATTCATCTGTTTACAACTCCTGTCAAAAAGGAATCCCCCCGAACGGGGGGATTCCAGGGAACAGGCATGATACAAGATCGGAGGGTCATTCCTTCTGTGCCGTGAGTTCCCTCGGCAGCGGCCCGTACCGTGGTGGGGGCGCGTGATGCTTGGTCATGAGCAGGGTCCGCAGAAATTTCAGGTAGTTCGGGTTGTTCAACTGTTCTATTAATTGGGGATCCCGTTCATTGGACGCCTTGGATGCACCATAATTCACCACGATCTCCCGGGAGGGCTCGAACCCTCCCCCGTTCGCGTCCACCCAGATCGGGTTGGTGGAGGCCCAGGGACGGATCGGGAAGATGGTGTAGGCGTTGACCCCCCCGCCGATATCGCTCAGGAAAGGCAGGATGGCATTGAGTATTGCTTCAACCAGGGGACCCGGATTATCGATCGGATCTTGAATATCCCCCAGGGATGCCAGGGCCAGAAAGATCATGCCGCCGATCTGGATGTAGGGGTAGTCGTTGTTGGTGTAGAGCGGGAACAGGGATTCGGTCATGGTGGAATCGCCCATGGCGATGACCGCGAACCACATGTCCTGGAAGCGGCCGGGGTCGGCCGGGTCGGGCGGGAGCTTGCAGGTGATCTCCTCGTCAAAGGCCATGACCGTGTTTTTCTTGATTTCCATTCCGGCGGTCACGCACCGCACCGGATGGGGACCCGGCATGGGCTGGTTTGCGTCCACCCCGTCCCAGGGGGTAGCGTCCTCCCCGATGTCCCCCACCAGGAAGCCGTTCCCGTAGATCTCGATCCGGTCCACGTTGAACCAGCCCGGGGTCTGCACCTGGATGTGGAGGGTGACCTCGCCGTCCGTGTCCACTGTGGTGTCCCCCACCAGAACGTCGCCGTTCACCGAGAAGTCCAGGAACGGCCCGTAGGACATGGTGGCCTGGTGGTCGAAGACCCGCTGGGCGGTTTCACTGTCCGTGGCGTTCACCGGGGAATCCGAGCTGTACCGCAGGTAGGTGCGCGGGCAGCCCGCTTCGGTTCGGATCCGGGAATGGGTATCCGAGCCGCCGGTGGCGGTGATGTTATTCCCCAAGTTCAGGTACGCGAACCAGTCCTCCAGGATCTGCTTGAAATCGCCGCTCAAGGGATCGGTGCCGTCGAAGATCGCCTGCTGCTCCGGGAAGGTCCGCTTCATCACGTCGTAGACCGTGGCCTTGCCCTTCAGCAGGCAGTCCCGCTCGTCGCTGAACCCGCCGGCAGGGTTCATGTCGCTCATCTGGCAGATGTTTTCGTACTCGCTCACCGTGGGGGTCCGGATCAGCTCGAACCGCTTGGCGTTGAGAAGCTCCATGGACTCGAAGTCGAGTGAAAAATATTCCTGGACGGTTTCCGGAGTCGGATTACATAAAATGAAAGAAAGAGGGTCACTGCCGCAGACCGGATTGATTACGGGATTCAAAGTGCTCAGGATGTCCGGGGAGATGTCAAAGAGGCTCGCCCAGTCCGGCTTCGGTGTGGACGGGTCCAAGGAGAAGAGATACAGGAGCCCGAACAGGCTGTCCCGGGGGTGGGGTACGTGCACCACGGTGTTTCCTCGCCCGAAGCCGGATTCGTCCCGCAGGGTGTCGAAGATTTGCGGCATGGTTTTCCCCTGCCAGGGGGGCGCGCCGTTGCAGGCCTGCCACGGATCCCACTTCTGGGGAAAGGCGATGTAGTGGCCCGACTCGAAGGTGGTCAGCTCGTTGGAGATCACCGTGTTCAAATGCGCCTCGATCCCCATTTCCTCGATCAGGGGCCAGAAGTTCATGACGTAGTTGTGGTCCGTGGCGTTCATGATCTCCACCTGCTCGGCCACATTGGTCTTCAGACGCTCCATGTTCGGAACGCCGCTGTCGAAGCTTCGCTGAGCGTGCTGATGGATGTCGAAGCTCATGTATCCCCGGGTGTCCACCACGTGCTCGATCCAGCCGCGGACTTCCGCCTGCTGCCGTGCCACCACTTGTACTTCGCCTTTTTCCACGGTGTATTCCGGTCCCCGGGTGATCCACCAGTCGTAGGTCCCCGGCCTGAGCGTCACGGTTCCGGTGCCGGTGTGCGTAAAATCCACCTTGGAAACCCGGTTGGGCTTGTAGCCGTCCCCGAGAAACGGTCGCCGGTCGCCGTACCGCTCGCACTCGACACTCAGCAGGTTTTGCTTGCACGCGTCGGAGTCCGGATCGATGGGCTGGCCTCGGAAGGTGATCTTTCCCGGAATGTGCTTTCCGGTCTGGTCCCGGATCTCGTAATACACGTTTCCCGAAGCGCGCAAGGCCAGGACCCCGCGGCTCTCTTCCCCGGGCCGTACCGTGACATAGGTCAGGTTCCCTTCGGGATGTTCCGGTGAATGAGGCACCAGGATGTAGGGGCCAGGCTCCAATTGACAGTGGAAGCTCCCGTCGGGGGTCAGATCTTCGAAACGGTCGGTCTCGACCTGGGTGAGGAGAGGACTGATCCGCTTCTTGTCCCCCTTTGTGTTGGACTGGCTCATGGCGAAGAGGAGGTTGTCCAGGGTCACTTCCTGGTGGCCCTCCTGACACGGGTTGGCTGTCTTGCTGTACCAGTTGGCGTTGAGTTCAGGCCAATGATGGGTCGGATCGGGTTCGGGATAGGGAGGCACGCACTCTTCGGTTCCGGGCTTGGGTTTGCCAGGATCCTTGAACACGAACACGTCCTTGTGGCTCAGGCCCATCATGGAGCCGGCATCCACCACGTTTCCGCTCAGGGTGCCGGTGGAGGTGCCGCGGATCTGGTAGATCGTGTCCAGGACCGAGGCGGCGTCTCCCTCCCCAACGATAAAGTAGTTGTCAAAATAGATGGACAGGGCGTTCCGTTCACAGAGGGGATGGTCGTCCTGCACGAACTTGGAGGACACCATGACCGAGATGGAGGAAGAGAACAGCGGCAGCTGCAGGTTCCCTTCCCGTGTGGCCATTCCATAGGACATGCCGTCCCCCACCCCGGCGATGTAGTCGGTCACGATCGGGTCCGACAGGGAGGACGAGGGCGGGTCCTGCATGAACATCTCCCAGAGGATCCCGTCCAGGTAGAAGCCGACCGGCGGTCCGAAGGCGGTGACACTGCTCCCCAGGAACAGGGCGTCGCCCAGGAGCAGGTTGCCGTTGAGGAGCCCCACCAGCACGGACTCCTTGCTGGTGAGACTCTCGGTGGAGAACGGTTCCGAGGACCCGGGCATCTGGTTGACGCCGATCGTGGTCCGGATCTTTACGTAGTCCACGTCGGGGTAGAGGATGTAGTCCACCTGGAAATCATATTCCGCCTGCGCAAGGATATCGTTGACCTCGGTGCCCAGCAGTGAGAGAAGGGGGGCCGCATGGCCCTCCACGCGGATGCGGGCCTCGTTTCCGTCCGAACCGTCCTGGACAACCTTGACGGCCACGGGTGAGGGTTCCCCCTCCTTGACGGCCGGGATCATCATGTTCACGAACGGGGTCAGGAGCTGAAACAGGTCGTTACCGTTTCCGCAGCAGGAGTCGTGCAGGGTCCGCACACGATCCGCGTCCAGGATCCCGCCTCCGAAGAGGCCGACCCCACGGCCGTCCCCTTGATCCTGAACAAGCACCCGGATCTTGCTGTTCTCCATGATGAAATCGCCCGGCATTCCGTAGGCGTCCGGGCCTCCGATCATCTCGTACCAACTGGTGGCCCGGTAGGCGCTGGTCTTTCCTGTCGCTGCCGAGTCATCGCTGTCATCGCTGCACCCGGACAGGGCCAAGAGTGCGACTCCCGCCAGGAACACGCTCAGAAGCAGAAACGGCAGGTTCTTATTCGTTCGCGTAGTCATGGGAATCTCCCCATTTCAAATGTGTCTATATGCGTGCCGGGAAACGAGGTGTATAATCGTTTTCGTCATTCCGGACTTGATCCGGAATCCAGTCATTGCATTCATTTCTGGATCCCGGCGTTCGCCGGGATGACAACGGCATGATGTTTTCCGGCACCTTCCTAGAATGCGACCTGCGCCAGAATGTAGAGGGCGTCGTTGTCGATCTCGGTGTAGGATTCTTCCCCCTCATCCCGCCACGTGTAGTTGATCTGCAGCTTGTAGTTGTGGTTCTGACGGATGTACCAGTTTCCGCCCACCGTGGTATAGGTCACATTCCAGATATCTTCGGGTGCATTCCCGCTGCATTTGAATTGCTGGAAGCGGCCCACCAGCTGCATATAGTTGGGCCACACGAAGTACCCCGCCTGGACGTACCAGCCCTCCTGGACGGTGTCTTCCTTGAACAGTGGGTCCCGGAAGCTGTCATCCGTATTCAGGAACCCTTCCGATCGGACCCATTCGAAACGGATGCTCGCTCCGTACCAGCGCAGGTCCAGATCGGCTCCGAACCCCCTGACCGTGTTG
>CAYTRL010000325.1:0-6891 GCA_964439795.1 uncultured Thermodesulfobacteriota bacterium | reverse complement strand
GATCTCCTTCCCTTCTTTGTGCCATACACCCCGGGCCAGGGTTATCGTTCCTTTTTCTTCGTATTCTTCCACAAATTCACAAATAGCCCGTTCCCCTTCATTCTCGATACAGTAGTCGAAGCACTCCAGGTAGTCTCCCTTGTTTCCCTCGAGAAAGTCGGGTCCCCCCCCCAGCACGATAGTTCTTGGCAGCCTCCTCTTAAGCGCCGAAGCGAGCATGCGTGCAACAGGGCCGGTTGAAAACCAGAGTGTGATTCCCACGATATCCGGATTCAGCTTCTCAATCTCGTCGACCCACCGTTCGATGGCCTGGTCGTTTTCCTGGAAATACTCTACAACGCTCTGCGAAGGTGCGATGGGATAACACAAGTGATCACGGTCTCTGGAGAAATCAAGGCATCGGACACTGTGTCCGCTTTGAACCAGGCTGGCCTTCAAATAGGCCAGACATAGAGGCGGCGTTTCGGAATGGAAGGCTGGAGTTACGCACAGAACAATCTGCATGGTTGCCCTCGAGATAGACGGTGGAACGCCCGCAAGATTTCTTCCACGAAATCTTTCACATTTCACACGTTTCACTTATAGCACAAAGAGGCCGGGGGGCTCTATGCCCCCGGCCTCTTTGTCGTTGTTGAAAACTCAACGGCGATGGGGCCTCCTCTTCCCGGCACAGGCCCGGGATCCGCAGGCCGTCCCCCGGCGGTCAGCCCCGAACGGGAAGAACCACCGTGGCAGAACCCGGAGTGGTCACCTTCTTCTCGCCGTTCTCCACTCCGATCTCCAGGTCCACGCAGTGCTGGTCCCCGTCCACGTACTTCTTCACCACCCGGCCCGTGCAGTGCCAGGTCTCCCCGTCATTCGGATCGCTCATGGTCTTCATGGTGCGGGGGTGGTCCATGCCCCGGTACTGGCAGTCAAACTTCTTCATGAAGCCATCGTCCCCCATCCAGGTGGTCACGAACTGGATCAGCCATGCGTGCTTGAGCAGGCCGTGCACGATCACGCCGTCGGTCCCCTGGGTGGCGGCAAAGGTGTCGTCGTAGTGGTGGGGGTTGAAGTCCCCGCTGGCCCCGGCCCACTTCACCAGCATCACCCGGTCGGCTATCTTCTCAAGCGGGGGCATCTCCTGCCCCTCGTTCACATCGTCCCAGTAGATCTGTTCTTTCGCCATGGTTCTGTTTCCTCCGCGTGCATCGCCTTATCGGCAGATGAAGCTCTGAACGGCGTTGGCCACCACATCACCGTTCTGGTTTCGATACGTGGTCTTGAAGCTGATGATGTACATGGGGCCGCTCTTGCCTTCCTTTTCCGCGATGTCGGCGATCTCCGGGCTGCCCACCAGGGTTTCGCCCGGGCGGACCGGGATGAAGAACTCGTAGGATTTCCCGGCGTCCAGGATCCGGAAGTACCCCGCGTTCATGGCCGCGGTGATCGCCTTGCCGATGGCTCCCCCCATGGCCACTTCGCCCACGGACCATCCGAAGAAACCCGGCGGGGCGATGATGCCGCCATACCTCGTTTTGGAAGCGTATTCCTGGTTTCGATACAGGGGGTTATCATCCCCCACCGCGTCGGCGTACCGTCGGATGGAACCTTTTTCCACCTCGTACACGGCCGGCGGGTCAATCATTCCGATGCATTGCTTCATCTCCTCCGGGATCATGCAAAACCTCCTTTCCAGCACAGTGTTGGCTTAACCGGTCTTCAGGCTACGGTGCCCAAGACGTCCTTCTGTGTCAAACAGCAAGCATATATTGAAAGAGGATCAAACAACCGCCTGCGAAAAACGTTATCGATAATCGTTGAGTACATGCTCCGGCCGTCCCCTCCTTACAGCACTTCCGCCAGGAAGGCGAGGGAGGCATGCAGGACGCCGCTCACCACCAGCACCACACCCGAGGTTCGGTGGACCCGTACGGGAACGCGGACCCAGTGCATGCCGGTGGCGAGTTGGAACCCCAGCAGGGCCAGGTTGAGAAGCCCCAGGAGCAGAATGATGGAAACGCCGCCTATGCTCATCGGTCTTTTGCCCTTTCCTTTAAAAATACAGGGACACGATGGAAGGGGGCGCCTACTCGTCCGTCCCCTCGGGAGCCGGCTTCACGCTGGCCGTGGCGGGCCCTGTGCTCCCGTGGATGTTGCATGATGCCTCGCCCACGATCTCCAGCGGCTCGTCCACCTGCACCAGGATCTCCTTGGTGAACGTCTCGTCTTCCGGGCGGTTGAAGGCGGAGTACTCCCAGCGCTCCACCGTCTTGCCGTTGACCTTGACCTCCACCCAGTTCGTGTAGTGCATGAAATTATTGCCATGGTGCTTGACATGAACCTTCACGGGGACCTTCGTGCCCTTCTCGGCCGTGGCGGGAATCTCGAGGGTCACGGATGATTTGTCGGCAAGGCTCGATGCCGGCACGGCCCAGGCGGACAGCAGAAAGACAACAAGAAGAAAGGATGCGCGTTTCATGACCTGTTCTCCTTTCGGGCGATAGAGGTTGGCGGCATGCAGTCCGGTGACCGGTCATGCGGGGCACCGGCATTGTATCTTCTTCCCCGGCCGAGATTCAACCGGGGAACATTCCACAATTTCCGCTAAAATCTTTTCCCGTTCCGGCCGATAGGGTGTTACCAATCGTGACAACAACGATCGTCACAGGGGAATAATCAAGGAAAACCGTATCCCCCTGCTCGCCGCTCAAGGAAAGAGCTGTTATGCGATCCTGTCGTGACAGCTCTTTTTTTTTGGGGAATTCCCCGCTCATACCGACCTGTCTTCGAGGGGACCGGCTCTTTGGATGGGGCTGTCTCTCCGCACCCGGAGGGCTTGATCCCGATGACAAACCCGTGCAGGATATCTTATCAGATGGAATATTCGGGCCGGAGAGGCCGCTTCAGGGGGCAAAGCGGAACCCCTGCGGCAACCATGCAAAGGAGAAGATCCCATGAGACCCAACCTGCTTTCCAGCGATAAACTGATCATCACGGCTGCCATCACCGGCGGCATCCACGGCAAGGAGGCCAACCCCAACATTCCCATCACCCCGGAAGAACAGGCCCAGGCGGCCCGGGAGTGCTGCGACGCCGGGGCGTCGGTACTTCACCTGCACGTGCGGGGGGAGGACGGCATGAACACCCCGGACCTGAAGGTTTACAACAAGGCGGTGCGCCTGATCGGGGAGGCGTGCCCCATGATCCGCCAGATCGGAAACGGGATCGGCGCCCGCATGGATGAAAACTGGAACATCGTGCATCCCACCCTGGAAGAACGGCTGAACCTGCTGAACATCGACCCCGCCCCGGAGATGCACACGATCAACGCCGGCACCTTCGAGTTCCGTACCCCGTACGGCGGGATCGTCTTCGACAACCCCATGTCGTTCAACGAAGCCTACGTCCGCGGGTGCCGGGAGAAGGGGTTCACCGTGTAGATCTCGGTCTACGCCCTATCAAACAAAAACAACATCCAGGAGATGGTGGATGCGGGAGTGCTGGAACCGCCCCTGCACTTCAGCATCGTTCTGGGGATCATGGGGGGGGCGGCCGCCACCCCGGCCAACCTCCTGCGGATGGTGGAACTGCTGCCCGAGGGCTCCTCGTGGCAGCTGGTCACCGTGGGCAAGTACCACCTGCGCACCGAGGTGATGGGCATGACCCTGGGGGGAAACGTACGCACCGGAATGGAAGACACCATCTACTACGCCAAGGGGGAGCCCGTCCGGAACAACGCCCAGTTGGTGGAACGGATGGTCCGGCTGGCGCGTGAGATCGGCCGGGAGCCGGCCACGGTGGAAGAGGCCCGGCAGATGCTGGATACAGGCGCCGGGATGGGCGGCTGACGGAAGCAAGGCCCGGAAAGGAGCACGCATGCGGCCCGAAAACATGGAACTAAAATTTCGAGGGAAGGTGGCGTGGATCACCGGGGGGTCGTCGGGTATCGGAGAGGCCCTGGCCCTGCGGTTGAGCGGAATGGGGGCCCGGCTCATCCTCTCCTCCAACGAACCGGAGGAACTGGAGCGGGTCCGCCGGGCCTGTAACCTGCCCGACGAAGAGATCATGACCCTGGAGATGGATCTCACCCGGACCGAAGAAATGCCCGCGCTGGCCGAAAAGGTCCTGGAACGGTTCGGGCACGTGGATTTCCTGTTCAACAACGGCGGGATCAGCCAGCGCTCCCTGGCGCAGGACACCTCGCTGGAGGTGGACCGGAAGGTCATGGAGATCGACTACTTCGGACATATCGCCGTCACCAAGGCCGTGCTGCCGTCCATGCTGCAGAGAGCGTCCGGGCACATCGTGGTGACCACCAGCGTTTCCGGAATCCTGGGCGTCCCTCTGCGTTCCGCTTACTGCGCGGCCAAACACGCGCTGCACGGCTTCTTCGACGCGCTGCGGGCCGAGGTCTGGCAGCACGGGGTCCGCGTTACCCTCATCTGTCCCGACGCCGTGCAGACCCGCATCTCAACCCGGGCGATCACCGGAGACGGCCGGGCATGGGAAAAAATGGACAAGATGATCGCGGCGGGCATCACCCCGGAGAGGTGCGCGGAACAAACGTTGTCCGCCGTGACCCGGGGAAAGGACCAGGTGGTGCTGGGCAGGGGAAAGGGCCGTGCCGGTGTCTGGCTCAACCGTTTTTTTCCGGGCCTGGTGTCCCGGATGATCCGGAAGGCGGACCTGTCCTGAACGGCCCCGCCCTCCGGCGGGTCGTCCCGGAAATTCGTTCTCCTTTCCCAACCGTTGATCCACCGGTTTCCGCCACGAGACGCGAGGAAAGAAGTCGACGGAGGACACATACGAGGGAGCATGGGAACAGGAGCAGGAGCAGGTTCCCGTGAAGCACGTTCCGGGACAGCGGCCTGTCGCGCACGCCCTGTGGAAGCAGGCTGCACCCGCACCCCCCGCTCTCCCCCGCCCCGGGCGCGTCAGGGGAGGCAGGCTCCTCAAGGCCGTAGTAGGCCGCGGCGGCGAGAAATGCCAGCGTGGCTTCCCAGAGATGAGGGACCGCCACGCGGTTGTGGAACTCCAGGGTGCCGTCGCCGTCCACGTCCACCACCAGAAACCCCTCGCCGTAATGCCAAAGGGGGGTTGGAACCTCCTTCAGAAGGACATCCAGCGCCCACTTCATGTTGGCATCGGGATCCCCGCTGTCCCATCCGTACAGGGCCAGGGCCAGGACCGCCTTGGCGATGTACGCCGAGAACCGGACCTCCTTGTTCAGGGTTTTTCTCACCTCTGAAAACAGGTAACTGGCCTGTCCTTCGAACCGGTCCCCGGAAAGCGGAAAGCCGGCCGGCCACAGGAGGTAGGAACCGGGCCCCAAACCCTCGTAGTGCTGTTCGTCTTCGTTCCAGAAATGTTCTTCGATGGCCCGGCTCAACTCCTCCCTGCGGGCGGTCCAGCGCTCCATCGTCCCGGGTTCCTCGCCGCAGACGCTTCCCGCCCGGATAGCCGTATCGATCCCCATATAGACGGCCATGGCCCCGTTCAAGGTCTGCTCGAGAACCACCGTGTCATCTTCCAGGGCACGGCACTGCAGGCCGCTCAGGTCTCCCGGCGTGATGCAGCCGGCCAAAGCATCGGCCGTCCTGCGGACGGCCCGGTACACACCGTCCCGGGGATCGCACAGGTACCGGAACCGCTCCTCCGGACCGAGGAATGCGGTGTGTTGCCACATGCCCCAGTTGGCGAACCCCGCATTGTCGATCTCGTAGAAAATCGGGGCGCCGGGCATCCCGTCCGCGTAGTAGGCCATTTCATAGGTTCCGTCCAGGATCCAACCGAAACGGCTGTTCAGAAAGGGTTCCAGGGGGCAGAAGATCGGGTCGTACCGGGGACTCTGAGCGTCCCGGCAGTTTCGCTGCACGCTCGCGTAGAACTTGAGGTTCTTCTCCGCGATCTCGTGAAAGCCGGCCTGATCCATCAGGTGGGCGAAGTAGACTCCGTCCCGGGGCCAGTTGACATTGTACGGGGGCTGGGTGGTCACCGAGGCCACGAAGGCCCCGGTCTCTTCGATATACCCCTGCAGGACCGTGATCAGGGCCCGTTTGCACACGGCCCGGATCGTCGGGTCACGGGTGGCGGGCAGACGCGCCTGTTTCAAGCGTTCCGCCCAGAAGGCTTCGGCTTCGGCCAGCAGGCTCTCCCATCCCTCCACCCGTGCCTCGTCCAGGAGCCGCAGGGCCTCGGCCCCACGATCGGCCGCTGCAATGAACACCGTGAAGGCCCCCGCACGCATGCCCGGTTCCACCTGTTTCACCAGTGCCGCGTCCACGTTTCCAGCCGCCCGGGAACTGTCTTTCAGGGCCCCGTCCTGGCAATCACAGAACGCAGCCGCATGGACTTCCGTGGAATCGGGATCGCTCTCCGACAACCCGCACTGATGGCCGTCCGACCGGGCAACCCCCCCGAGTCCGGAGAAATCGGCGCCCACCGCCAGGTACACGGGGATGGTTTCTTTTTGATCGGGAAGATGGGGAAACCAGGTGTCCACAAGGTCGATCCACCGGTCGATCTCGTCCTGGGACGCACCCTCTCCCATGAGCATGTCCGGCCTGGGATCCTGTGGCCGAAAATGGATCAGGGCGTCCCTGCCCTCGTGATAAAGAGCGGCAAAATCGCCCGACATCTCGAACAGGGAATCGTTGATGGGGAAGTGGGATATCTTCTCGGTGACAATCTGAAGGTTTTCATAATACAGCGCGCGTGCTATCCGGACCGGGGACGAGGGGGACAAAACGACATCGTAATGCCGGACCAGGATATCCCTGACGGGGATGACCACGTTGTATGTTTTCACGGAGAGCCCGAGATCCTCCTGCACGGATTCGGTGACCAGCACAGCGGAATCGGGGGACAGATAGTACTGCACATGGTTCCAGTCCGGATCCCTGAACC
>CAYTRL010000324.1:0-6901 GCA_964439795.1 uncultured Thermodesulfobacteriota bacterium | reverse complement strand
GAAGGTCCGCTGCGGCGTGGACCTCAAGAAGTGCTACCAGTGCGGGGAGTGCACCGCCGGATGCCCCATGACCCCGGAAATGGATGCGGGGCCGGCCAAGGTCCTACGGTTCATTCAGTTGGGGATGGAGGAAGCCCTGTTCCAGGTGAACACCCCCTGGCTGTGCGCCTCCTGCGAGACCTGCACTTCGCGCTGCCCCAACGAAATCGACATCGCCCTGGTCATGGACGTGGTCCGGCAGATGGCGAGGCTCAAGGGCAAGAAGATCCCCGTCAGGGAAGCGGCTGTGTTCCAGGACCTGTTTCTCAAGTCCATGACGGTTCACGGGAAGCTCTTCGAGCCGGGTTTGATCGGCTTTTACAACATGAAGAGCGGGCATCCGTTCCACGATGTGGGCCTGGCCCCGAAGATGCTCCTGAAGGGCAAGCTCCCGCTGCTGCCGCATTTCTCCAAGAACCGGGATAAGGTCAAAGAGATTTTCGCACGGGCCAAGGCCTACGAGGAAGAACAGGGCAGGGAGGCGGAGAAGGAAGAGGAGCACGGCCACTAGAGTCTGTGCGGTATTGAATCGGCTGGAGTGCGTGGAACCGGAACGTTTCACGCGCGGAGAATTTCGAATCCACACAACCGGAATGGAAGAGACCCCATGAGGTATGCCTATTACCCCGGATGTTCGCTGAAGGGGACCGCGATTGATTATCACACGTCGGCCATGGCCCTGGCGAAGCGCCTGGGCATCGAGCTTGTGGAGATGGAGGACTGGGTCTGCTGCGGTGCCTCTCCGATCCATCAGGTAAACCCCATGATGGCGTCGAGCGTGGCCAACCTTCTTCTGTCCCTGTCCGAGGCGATCGATCCCAAAATCGCCGTTCTCTGCGCGGCCTGCTACCACAACATGAAGAAGGCCGAAGTGGAGATGCGCGAGGACAAGAAGAAGCGCAACGTGGTGGAGGAGATCTCCGGGGTCAAGTTCAACCCGGAGGTGAGCACCCGGCACTTCCTGGAGATCCTGGAGAAGGACCTGGGCCTGGCCGCCCTGAAGGAGAAGATCACCAAGCCCCTGAGCGAGCTGAAGGTGGCCTGCTACTACGGGTGCCTGCTCTCTCGGCCGCCGGAGATCGCCATCGATGATCCCGAACAGCCCACGGTCATGGAGCGGGTGCTGGAGACCGCCGGCGCGGAGACCGTTTCCTGGTCGCACAGCACGGAGTGCTGCGGGGCGAGCAACGCAATCCCCTTGACCGACGCGGTCCTCCGCCTGGTCAACGACGTGCTTCTTTCCGCCAGGGACGCCGGCGCGGAGATCATCGCCTGCGCCTGTCCCCTGTGCCAGGCCAACCTGGACCTCCGGCAGGGCGGGATCTTCAAGGAGTTCGGCATTGAGCACAACATCCCTGTCGTCTACTTCACCCAGCTCCTGGGCATCGCCTGCGGGGCCTCGGGAAAGGACGTGCAGATCAACAAGGGACTGGTCAACGCAGAACCCCTGCTCCAGTTCAAGAACCTTCTGTAACGAGGGAGAGCGGAATCCATGAGCAAGATCGGCGTTTTCATATGCCATTGCGGAGAGAACATCGCCCGGACCGTGGACTGTGCGCGGGTGGCCAAGGCGGCGGGCCGGATCCGGGGTGTGGCCTATGCCACGGACTACAAGTACATGTGCTCCGATCCCGGCCAGGCCATGATCAAGAACGCAGTTGCCGAGCACGGGCTCACCGGTATCGTGGTGTCCGCCTGCTCCCCGCACATGCACGAGAAGACGTTCCGGAAGGCCGTGGAGGAGGCGGGAATCAACCCGTTCCTCTGTGAAATGGCCAACATCCGGGAGCACTGCTCCTGGGTGCACGAGAAGGACGAGCCGACCACGCGGAAGGCGATCGAACTGGTGCGGATCATGGTGGAGAAGGTGAAGCGGAACATGCCGCTGATCCCGGTCAGGGTCAAGATGACCAAGCGGGCCCTGGTGATCGGGGGCGGCGTGGCGGGCATCCAGGCGGCCCTGGACATCGCGGACGGGGGGAACGAGGTGATCCTGGTGGAGAAGGACCCCTCCGTGGGCGGGCACATGGCCCAGCTCTCCGAAACCTTTCCCACCCTGGACTGCTCCCAGTGCATCCTCACGCCCAAGATGGTGGATGTGGGGAGCCATCCGAACATCAAACTCTACACCTATTCCGAGGTGGAGAAGGTCGACGGTTTCGTGGGCAACTTCAAGATCACGATCAAGAAGAAGGCCCGGTCCGTAGACATCGACAAGTGTACCGGCTGCGGCGAGTGCCAGCTGAAGTGCCCCGCCAAGAAGATCCCGTCGGAGTTCGACCGAGGCCTGAAGAACCGCACCGCCATCTACATCCCGTTCCCGCAGGCCGTGCCGGCCCGCCCGGCGATCGACCGCGACAACTGTATCTATTTCAAGAAGGGAAAGTGCAAGGCCTGCCAGAAGGTCTGTCCCGCAGAGGCGGTGGACTTCGAGCAGACCGACGAGTTCGTGGAGGAGGAAGTGGGGGCCATCGTGGTGGCCACCGGGTACGACCTCTACACCGTGGAGAAGCAGGGACCCTATCCCGATCGGCTGGGGTACGGGGAGTACGGGTACGGCACGGACCCGGACATCATCGACGGACTGCAGTTCGAGCGTCTGGCATCGGCTTCCGGCCCTACCAGCGGTGGCATTCTGCGGCCGTCCGACGGCAAGCCGCCCAAGAGCATCGTGTTCCTCAAGTGCATCGGCAGCCGGCACCCCTCCAAGAACATCTCGTTCTGCTCCAAGATCTGCTGCATGTACACGGCCAAGCACACCATGCTCTACAAGCACAAGGTGCACGACGGCACGGCGTACGTGTTCTACATGGACATCCGGGCCCCGGGCAAGAGCTATGACGAGTTCGTGCGCCGGGCCATCGAGGAGGACGACGCGGTCTACCTGCGGGGCCGGGTTTCCCGGATCTACCGGGCCGGCGACAAACTGATCGTCAAGGGCGCGGACACCTTGTCCGGGGCCGCGGTGGAGATCGAGGCGGACATGGTGGTGCTGGCAACGGCCATCATGCCTCAGCCCGGCATCGAGGAACTGTTCCAGAAGCTGGGGATCAGTTACGACGGCTACAAGTTCGCCAACGAGGCGCATCCCAAGCTGCGCCCGGTGGAGTGTGCCACGGCGGGGATTTTCCTGGCAGGCTGCTGCCAGGGCCCCAAGGACATTCCCGAGGCCGTGGCCCAGGCCTCCGCGGCGGCCTCCAAGGCGCTGATCATGTTCTCCAAGGATGAGCTTCTCCGGGACCCCGTGGTGGCCCAGGTCAACGAGAATACCTGCATCGCCTGCTGGTACTGCCTGGAGGTGTGCCCCTACAAGGCGATCTCCAGGAAGGAGATCCGCGACCGGAAGGGGAACCTCATCAAGATGGTGGCCGAGGTCAACCCGTCCCTGTGCACGGGCTGCGGGACCTGCGTGGCCACCTGTTTTTCCAACTCCGTGGACCTGGACGGTTTCACGGACGAACAGATCTACTCGGAGATCAACTCCCTCATGGCCGTGGGACAGGACCTGTTCCCCGAGGTTGAAGCGGAAGGGGAGGGCGAGGCCGACGCGGGTTAGGGTCTCCCGAAGGGAAGAAAATCGAGACCGGGATGCCCCGGTCGCATGAAACGCCAACCACAGGAAACCAAACCGATGGAAGAAGCCAGAAAAGAAACAGAGAACGAGAACGCGCCCTGGGAACCGCGGATCGTGGCTTTCATCTGCAACTGGTGCACCTATACCGGCGCGGACCTGGCCGGGACCAGCCGGATGAAGTATCCGCCCAACGTGCGGGTCATCAAGATCCCCTGCACCGGCCGGTTCGATCCCCTCTTCATGCTCAAGGCGTTCGAGCGGGGAGCGGACGGCGTGCTGGTTTCCGGCTGCCATCCCGGGGACTGCCATTACTCCGAGGGAAACTACAACGCGCGCCGAAAGTTCACCGTGTTCCGGAACCTTCTGGAGTTCCTGGGGGTGGACATGACGCGGGTCTGGTTCAGCTGGATCTCCGCCTCGGAGGGTGCCAAATGGGTGGACACGATTACGAAGTTCACCGAAACGATCCATGAAAAAGGACCCTTTACCGAATACAGGGAGATGATCGATGCCGGATAGGACAGATCTGATCCGTGAGATCGCGAAGAAGTGGCTTTCCGACGGCACCGTGGAAGCGGTGGTGGGATGGACGGAAGGCACATACGGGGGCAAGACCGCGCCGGTCCTGATCAAGAAGCCCGAGGAGGCGGACCGGCTCGTGTTCAACGAAAACTGCACCAACAACCTCATGACCTACCTGAAGCGCGAACCGGTGCGCAGCATGGAAAAGGTGGGGCTGGTGGCCAAGGGGTGCGACATCAAGGCGTTCATCGGCCTGGTCCAGGAATCCCAGGTGCCCCGCGAGAAGTTCATGCTTCTGGCCGTCACCTGCCCCGGCGTGAAGGGGGCCGACGGGTCGGTCCCGGTGAAGTGCGGGACCTGCGAGGTGAACACGCCCACCTACTACGACGAGATCGTGGGGGACAAGGTGGCGTCCAGCCCGGACCCCGAAGCACGGGCCAGGGAGCTGGAAAAGGTGGATGCCATGAGCCCGGAGGAGCGCATGTCATTCTGGCGCTCGGAACTGGACAAATGCATCCGGTGCTATGCCTGCCGGCAGGCATGTCCCCTGTGCATCTGCGACCGCTGCATCGCCGAGAAGAACCAGCCGCAGTGGGTGGAGACCAGCCCGCATCCCCGGGGAAATTTCAGCTGGAACCTGATCCGGGCCTACCACCTGGCGGGCCGGTGCGTGGAGTGCGAGGCCTGCGAGACCGCCTGTCCGGTGAACATCCCCCTGATGCTGCTGAACCGCGCCATGGTACGCACCGTGAAAGATGCCTTTGCATACGAGGCCGGGAAGGACCCGGAAGTACAGCCTCCGCTGAGAACCTTCCAGTTGGACGACGATAATTCATTTATTCTGTAAAGGGGAGTTGAAATGCCCTGCATGACGATGGATAGCACGGCCCTGCCGAAGCTGGCCCGGGATCTTGCCGGCCAGGGCAAAAAGCTGATCCTGCCGGTCCGCGAAGGCCGGGAGCTTTTCTACCGCGAAGGGGCGGATCCGGAAGCCATGGACCTGTCCACCATCCCGAAGAATTCCATCAAGGAATTTCTCTTCCCCAAGTGCGAGAAGATCCTGAACTACCAGTACCAGGGCAGCGACGTGGAACTGGAGGACGTGGACCCGGCGGCGGACCCCGCGGTGATCTTCTGCGCCCGGCCCTGCGACGCGGCCAGCCTCCCGGTGGTGGAGCCGCTCTGGAACTGGGATTACCAGGACAAGTTCTTCAACCTGCGCCGCGCGGCGACCGTGGTGGTTTCCTACGCCTGCAGGAAGGCGCCGGACGAGGCCTGCTTCTGCTCGTCCGTGGGGTTGAGCCCCTCCTCGGAGCAGGGCTCCGACGTTCTGCTGTGCGCGCTGGACGACAACTCCGTGGCTGTGAAGTTTCTGACCGACGCGGGCAAGGAACTGCAGGGGCTGTTCGAGAAACACAAGTCCGGGGACGCGGACGACGGGGCGCTCGCCGCGTTTGCGGAAGAGGGCAACCAGTCCCTGGCCCACCGCAAGCCGCTGGACAAGGTCAAGGCGTGGCTCGACACGCACTTCGAGGACCCCCTCTGGGAGGAAAAGACGTTTCAGTGCATCGGCTGCGGGACGTGCACGTTCCTCTGCCCCACGTGCCACTGCTTCGACATCCAGGACGAGTCGGTGTTCGACGGCGGCTGCCGCCTGAAGAACTGGGACGGCTGCCAGTTCTCCCTGTTCACCCTGCACACCTCCGGGCACAACCCCCGGAACGTGCAGTCCCAGCGGTACCGGCAGCGCATCCTCCACAAATATGCCATTTACCCTGAAAAATTCGGGAAGATCCTGTGCACCGGCTGCGGCCGCTGCGTGGCTCACTGCCCGGTGAACCTCTCCCTGTACGATGTTGTGGCCGCCGCGCAGGAGCGGGCGGAAAAAGGAGAATGATGGTGGAAAATATCTACAAACCCCATCGGGTCCGTATCGAGGAGAAACGGCAGGAGACCTACGATACGACGAGCTTCAAGCTGGTCTTCGTGGATGACGAGATCCGGGAGAACTTCAACTACCGGGCCGGCAACTTCGGGGAATACTCGGTGTTCGGTGAAGGGGAGTCCACCTTTTGTGTGGCCAGTTCCCCCACCCGGGAAGGCTATATCGAGTGCTGCTTCCGCGCCGCAGGCAGGGTGACCAAGTCCCTGGCGGCCAAGGAAGTGGGGGACATCCTCGGGTTCCGCGGTCCCTACGGAAACGATTTCCCCATCGAGGACTTCTTCGGCAAGAGCGTTGTTTTTGTGGCCGGCGGGATCGCGCTGCCCCCGGTCCGTTCGGTGATCTGGAACGTGCTGGACCTGCGGGACAAGTTCGAGGACGTGACCATCGTTTACGGGGCCCGGACCGTGGCGGACCTGGTCTACAAGCACGAGCTGAAGGAGTGGGAAGAGCGGAGCGACGTGAACCTGGTGACCTGCGTGGACCCGGGCGGCGAGACCGAGGACTGGAAGGGCCAGATCGGCTTTGTGCCCAACGTGCTCAAAGAGGCGGCTCCCAAGGGGGAGAACAGCATAGCCGTCCTGTGCGGGCCGCCCATCATGATCAAGTTCACCCTGCCCGTGCTAAAGGAACTGGGGTTCGGGGAAGAGGATGTCTGGACCACCCTGGAAAACCGGATGAAGTGCGGCCTGGGCAAGTGCGGTCGATGCAACGTGGGCGAGATCTACGTGTGCAAGGAGGGCCCGGTGTTCACCGCGGCCCAGGTGGCCCAGATGCCGAATGATTTCTGAGCCGCCGCCTCGGTGGATCGCCCACCAGCCCGT
>CAYTRL010000323.1:0-6938 GCA_964439795.1 uncultured Thermodesulfobacteriota bacterium | reverse complement strand
GAGTAACTCCCCATAACAGTGAGGCTCAACTCCTTTGCAGCATAGTTGCTATCATGACAGGGTTTCGAAAAAAAGAGATAGTTACCTCTCGGTACAAGCCCTCGTGTCCGAGTCATGCGGTCCCGGTCCTGTTTACCTCGGGTCACGGTTGCTCTATCCTGGTTCGGGCAGAGAAAACCCACCAGGAGACAAGGGGGACAACATGAACGAGGGCCCGGCATCCTCCGGCGAGGCGAGGATTTTCAACATCCAGCGGTTTTCCACGGAGGACGGTCCCGGGATCCGTACCACGGTCTTTTTCAAGGGGTGCCCCCTGAGCTGCGTGTGGTGTCACAACCCGGAAGGGATCTCTCCCCGGCCCCAGCTCCTCTGGTACGCCGCCCGCTGCATCGGGGCCCGGGACTGCCTGACGGCCTGCCCGGAAGCGGCCCTGACGCTCACCCCCGAGGGCATGGTCATCGACCGGGACCGGTGCACCGCGTGCGGGGATTGCGAGGAGGCCTGCCCCGCCGCCGCGCTGGAGGTCGTGGGCAAGCTCTGGACCCTGGAAGCCCTGGTGACCGAAGTGAAAAAGGACGAGGCGTTCTTCCGGAACAGCGAGGGCGGAATCACGCTGGGAGGCGGAGAACCGATGATGCAGGCGGAGTTCGTGGAGGCGTTTCTCCGCCGTTGCAAGGAAGAGGGCCTCTCCACCGCCCTGGACACCAGCGCCATCGCTCCCTGGGAGAAGTACGAAACGGTGCTCCCCCATGTGGACCTGCTGCTGCTGGACCTGAAGCAGATGGATCCGGACCGGCACCGGGAAGTGGCCGGCGTCCCGCTGGAGCCGATATTGGAGAATGCCCGAAAGCTGGGCGGGATCTCCATCCCGGTATGGGTCCGTACCCCGGTGATTCCGGGATACACCGACACCCGGGAAAACATCGAGCAGGTGGCCCGGTTCATCGCCGAACACATGCCCAGCGTAAAACGGTACGACCTGCTGGCCTTCAACAACCTGTGCACCGGGCAGTACGAACGGCTGGGGATGCCGTTTCCCCTGAAGGACACTCCCCTGGTGAGGCGGGAGGAGATGGAAGCCCTGAAGCAGGCCGCGGAGAAGGCGGGGGCCCCCAACGTGCACGCGTCCGGAGCCACGCGACTGGAGAAGGGGTAGCCGGAATTATTAAGAACTACAAAAGTATGTGGACATGATGCGCTTTGAAGCATTGCCTGACAGTCTGATCATATGAAAAAGCAATGATTCTATATTTTTCGTCATTCCGGACTTGATCCTTTGACCCACCTGATCCGGAATCCAGGGGAAGGGCGAAGGTGGCTTTTTGGCATCCCACACCAAGCTCCCCCTGGATCCCGGCTTTCGCCGGGATGACAACTCATTGGACTCTTTCAACAGCCTGCAGAGCACTGTTTCCTGCATCTTGCAATGTCAGGCTGCTATTGTAGGTCTTAATAGAACTTCTCAAACTGAGGGAAAACCGATGTCCCAAGTAAAACCGCTTCGTTACCGGATCCTCCTGGAACCCGAGCTGGAAAACCCCGTCTTTTTCGGAAGCGTGGAGATCGAGCTCGAGACTCCGGAGGCCGTGAATGAGATCGTACTGGACGCCCTGGATCTGGAGATCCGCGAGTGCCTGCTGCTGGAAGGCGGCGGTCGGAAACCCTGCACATTTACCCGGGACGATGCTTTGGAGGAGGTCCGGGTCCGTCTTCCGAAGAAGAAGAAAGGCACCTTCTCCATCCGGATCGACTACCAGGGAAAGATCAACGAGGGCATGGCAGGGCTTTACAAGAGCCGGTACATGGCCGACGGCCGTGAAGGCGCCCTGCTGGTGACCCAGTTCGAGGAGAGCGACGCACGTCGGGCGTTTCCCGGCTTCGACCACCCGGTCATGAAGGCCGTCTTCCACAAGGAGATGATCGTGGAGGAGGGCCTCACGGCCATTTCCAACAGCCGCGTGGTGGAGGAGATCCCCCTGGGAGAGGGAAAGAAGCGGGTCGTGTTCCAGGAGACCCCGCCCATGTCCACCTACCTGCTGTTCTTCGGCGTGGGGGAGTTCACGTTTCTCGAGGAAAAGGAGGGGGAGGTCCTGGTGCGGACCGCGGGAACACCCGGCACGTCCGGAGACGTGAACTACGGCCTCCAGTTCGGCAGGAAATCCCTCCGGTTCTGCCAGGATTACTACGACATCCCCTATCCCCTGCCCAAGCTCGACCTGATCGCGGTCTCGGATTTCGCCTTCGGGGCCATGGAAAACTGGGGCGCCATCACCTTCCGGGAAAACCTGCTTCTTTACTACCCCGGAGTGACGTCCCGGGCGGGAGAACAGCGCATTTGCGAGGTCATCGCCCATGAGATGGCGCACCAGTGGTTCGGGAACCTGGTGAGCCCTTCGGACTGGAAGTACCTGTGGCTCAACGAAAGCTTTGCCACCTATTTCGGGTTCGGAGTGGTGCATCACTATCACCCGGACTGGGGGGTGTGGGAGCAGTTCCTGTACACCCAGAAACAGAGAGCCCTGGAACGGGACGCGCTTCACCAGACCTTTCCCATCGAGATCCCCGGGGGCGAGCACGTGGTGATCAACGAGGTGACGGCCCCCATCATCTACAGCAAGGGGGCCAACGTCCTGCGGCAGGTCGAGGGGTATATCGGAAGCGGTTCCTTTCAGGAAGGCCTGCAGCGGTATTTGAAAAAACACGCCTACGGTTGTGCCTCCAGCCACCACCTCTGGGAGGCCCTGGAAGAGGCGTCGCAGGAACCGGTCACCCGCCTGATGAAGAGCTGGGTGGAACAGCCGGGCCACCCCCTGGTGGAGGCCCGAAGGGAGGGAGACCGGCTCGAACTCCGTCAGAAAAGGTTCACCTTTCTGGAAAACCGGTCCGCCCAGCTCTGGCTGGTACCGGTCTCGGTCACGGTCTTCCTTGCGGACCGGGGTACGAGAACGGTGTCCACCCTGCTGGAGGGGCGATCCGCTCACCTGGACCTGGGCGATGACGCGGTGGCTTTCAAGGTGAACACCGCAGAGACCGGTTTCTACCGGGTCCGGTACACGGACCCCGGGGGGCTGTCCGATCTGGGGCCCAGGATCCGGGACGGGCAGCTGGCCCCGGAGGACCGCTGGGGTCTCCAGGACGACCTGTACGCCCTGGTGCTGGCCGGGGAAGCTTCGCTGGACGCCTACCTGGATCTGCTGCGGTTTTACGAGGAAGAGGATGCCTACCTCCCGCTCATGGGCATCGCTGGCAACCTGCGCCACGCCTGCCTGGTCCTGCTGGGCGACCCCCGGAAGCGGGCGGCGCGAACGGCACGGGCGATCCTGGAGAGGACGCTGGCCGGAACCGGCCTGGAACCCCGCTCCGATGAGCAGCACACCACCTCGGCGCTGCGGGATACGATCCTGTTCCAGGCGGCGGAGCTGGGCGCCCGGGAGGTGGAGACGTTCCTGCTGGAAAACTACGAGGCCATGCGTGCCGGACGCCCGGTGCATCCGGACATCGCCCGGGCCGCCATGCAGGCCGGGGCCGCCTTCGGCGAGGGGGACGCCCTGGAATGGCTCCGGCAGAGGTTCCAGACCGCGGACAGCGAACACGATCGGATGAACGCCCTGTCCGCACTGGGATGCTTTCGGGACCAGGACCGGATCGAACGTTCTCTGGACATCCTTCTGGACGAGGTGCCGGACCGGAACAAGTTCATCCCCCTGGTCCGGGCCGCGGCCAACCCGCATGCTTCCCCGATCCTGTGGGACTGGTTCACGAACCACTGGGACCGCCTGGAAACGCTTCACCCGGTACATTTCGAGCGGATCATCGCCGCCCTGGTTCCCCTGGCCGGCCTGGACCAGGAAGAACGTGTCGGCGTCTTTTTCGAGAAAATCCTGCAGGAACAAGAAACCGCGAGGGACGTGATCCTGATGGCCCGGGAAAAACTGGAACTCAACCGGAGGATGAGGGCCTCATGAACGATCCCATCCAGGGCCTGGAGCCGTCCCTTCTCTGGCGGGAATTTCACCGGATCAGCCAGATCCCGAGAGGGTCCGGCGATGAGGCGGGTGTGCGGGAGTACATCCTGGAAAAGGCCCGGGCAAGGGGTTTTTCCGTTCGGACCGATACGGCGGGGAACACCTGTGTGCGCCTGCCGGGCGCGCCGGGCCGGGAAAGCGCCCCGGTGGTGGTGCTTCAGGGCCACCTGGACATGGTCTGCGAGAAACACAGGGACCATGATCACGACTTTACCCGGGACCCGATCCGGTGGATCCGGGAAGAGGAGCGGGTCCGGGCCGTGGGCACCACCCTGGGTGCGGACAACGGGATCGGCGTGGCCGCGGCCCTGGCGCTCATGGCGGTCTCCGGGCCTGTTCACGGCCCCCTGGAACTGCTGTTCACCGTGGACGAGGAGACCGGCCTGACCGGAGCCAGTGAGCTGGAACCGGACATGCTCGGCGGCAGGATCCTCCTGAACCTGGACTCGGAGGAGGAAGGGACGATCTACATCGGCTGCGCCGGGGGCATGTACACCGATCTGATGCTGGACCTGGAAACGGAGACCCCTCCCCCGGGGACCCTCTTCTTCCGGATCCACGCGGGAGGAGGGTCCGGGGGACACTCGGGCCTGAACATCCACGAGGGACGGGCCAACGCGGTCCGGCTGGCAAGCCGGTTCCTGGCGGAGTCCGCCCCGGCGCTGGGGTTGCGGCTGGCGTCCATGGAGGGCGGGGACAAGCACAACGCCATCCCCCGGGAGTGTGACGCGGTGTTCGGGGTACCCGCTGACCGGGTGCCGGCCCTGCGGGAGGCGGTGGCCGGTACCGATGGCCGGTTCCGCAGCGAGTTGCGGGGGATCGATGACGGGGTCTTCCTGCGCCTGGAAGAAGAAACTCCCCCCGGACCGGGCCGGGTGCTGGCCGCCCATGAGCAGGAACGCCTGCTGAGCCTTCTGCTCGACCTTCCCCACGGAGTGGTCGCCATGCACCCCTCGGTACCGGACACGGTGGAAACATCCACCAACCTGGCGGCCGTTCGGTGCGGGGACGGAAAAGCCGAGATACGAACCAAGCAGAGAAGTTCCGATGAAAAGGGCCTGGAGGAGACCGCCGCAGGCATCGCCCGGGCAGCCGAGCAGTCGGGCGCCCGGGTATGGCAGGGGGGCCGCTACCCTCACTGGAGCCCGGACCCGGACTCCGCCACCCTGAAAACCGCCCGGCGCGTCTACCGGTCCCTGTTCGGCAGGGAACCGGAGGTGCGGGTGATCCACGCCGGACTGGAGTGCGGAATCATCGGGGACAAGGTGCCGGGCATGGAGATGCTCTCCTTCGGGCCCACCATCCGGTCCGCGCACTCCCCTGAGGAGAACGTTGAGATCGGCTCGGTCGCCGTATTCTGGGACTTTCTCACTGCCCTGCTGGAAGAGCTTTCTTCATGATGATTTGAACAAGGAGTGGAAGATGACCGTAGCGGAGCTGATCCGTGAGCTGAAGAAGTTTCCCGAGGACAAGGACGTGATCGTTACCGTGGCGTTTGAAAACCCTGCGGTTCTGGAACTCGTTTCCCTTGCCATGGCCAACGGCCAGGAACCGGTGGTGCTGAGCGCGGACCCCGGTTCCGATCTCCACCTGGTGCCGTGCGAGTGCCAGGACCCCTCCCACGACATGGTGTCCATCGAGGTGTGCGGGATGTGTCTCGCGGGGATCGAGCACGACTACGACGAGGACACGCACTTCGAGGGCACGGACTGACCCGGTGAAACGTGCCGGATCCGAGCCTGGACATCCTCTTGTAACGGAAACCTGAACCCAACGTCTCTTTTTTCTTAATACCCCGGCAGAACGATCCACATGGGTCTACAATTTCTGAATCCGAAAACCGTCCATTCCGACCTATTCACGGACCGCAGACACCTGGATGCCGGGGATCCACCGTATTCAACCTTCTATTGACCAATAGTATAGTGATTGGCTTGCATATCCTTTGATAGACTTCTGAGGCGCCGAACATGTTGAAATATGTAATGGCCAGATCGTAGAGGGTGAACTACAGAACTGAATACTTTTTGTGACAGAATCCCAGATTAGAAGCCCCAGCTCAGAACGGCAGCCCCACGATGAGCCTTGCCATCACATCATCACTTTTTGAGGTCAGACCGGCAAGGGCGCCCATGTTGAACCAGAGCCTACCTGTGTTAAGCGCCACCGTGGGGCCGATGTAGTATTTCCCCTCGGTGAAGTTTCCCTTGGATTCGATGCCGAGTGAAACAACACGATGGAGTTTGTAGCTGGTGCCTGCGGTGTATTCCACTTCGGTCTCTCCCCCGCTTTCCAATGCCTGTTTGACGATCTGGTTGAAGGCCAGGTTGAGCGGGCCGAAATCCCTGGCCAGGATAATCTTTCCTTCCAGCACGTTGGGCTTGGAGAAATCCGCATCCCGGATGTATTCCATGTAGAGCAGGATATCGATGGGCAGCATGCCCTTGTCCCCGATACGGTAGCGGGTTCTCAGTTTGAACCCGTCGTATTTGAATTCACTCTTCTCCTCGGTATTGGTCTGCTTGAACCTCTGATACATGCTGATGTCCCACCGGTTCGTGATGCCGTACTCGAGTTCCAGTTCATGCTTCCATGAGTTGATTTTCGAATTTCCAGCGTCCGGTAACTGGGTGGTCAGATAGTATTCCAGTTCAAATTTCCCCTTCCACATGGTCATGTATTCATAGGTCCAGACATATCTTCTTCGGTCTGCCTGGGCGGTGCTGGTGATGGTGAGGATGGCGATCAGACAGGCTGCTGCCATGAGAGAGAGCCTTGCGGACATTTCGTTTCTCCTTTGGTGATTTATGGGTTTGTGATTCACTACCAAATAGAAATTGAAATCCAATTTCACTAGGAGGGCAAAAAAAAGGGGCCAGGAATATCCTGACCCTCTCTCCCGATGCTCTCTCT
>CAYTRL010000322.1:0-6948 GCA_964439795.1 uncultured Thermodesulfobacteriota bacterium | reverse complement strand
CACTTCGGCCAGAGCATGGACATCGCCTGGCACCGGGGCCTCCTGGATGTGGAGGAGATCTCCGAGGAAAAATACCTCCAGATGTCCGGTCTGAAAACAGGGGCCCTGTACTGGATGAGCGCCCGGATCGCCGCCGTGCTGGCGGACGTGCCGGAGGCCGCCTGCGTGAAGCTCGGAGAGTTCGCCAAGGCCATCGGCATAGCCTTCCAGATCAAGGACGACCTGCTGGACCTCCAGGGCGAACGGTTCGCCGAGGGGAAAGGGGGCCTGGGAAAGGACATCACCGAGGGGAAGATCACCCTCATGGTTATCCAGGCCTTGAAGAACGCGCCCCGGGAGGAAACCGGACGGTTGAAGGAGATCCTGTCGCTGCACAGCGAGGAGGCCGCCCTCATCCGGGAGGCCATTTCCATTCTCGAGCGGTGCGGCGCCATGGCGTATGCCGGGGACCGGGCGGAGCGGATCGTCCGTCAGGCCTACCGCCAGGTGGAGCCCATGATCCCCCGGGGGCCGTTCAAGGGGCGGATCGAGACGTTCGCCGATTCCCTGCTGAACCGGGACCTGTAATCCCGGCCGGCCTTTTGAACCCATTGACAGAGGAAGGAGAGCATCCTACAATGCGGGTATTTTAACCGCAACCTGTTTCCCTCTGAAAAAGGCAGGTGCCTCATGCGATACGGTAATCCGTCCGACCAATGCAAGAACCTCTACCGGTTTATCCGCCTGGTGCTGGGAGAGGAGGTCTCCGACCGGGAGATCGCCCGCCGGTGGGGCCTGGACGAGAAGAACCTTCGCGAGTTGAAACAGGGCAAGCGCGTCGTGCCCAAGCTTTCCAGGCTCGTGGATCTTGCCGTGGCCCTGGGGGTTCACAAGTACTACATCCTGGAGGTGGCCTCGGGCATACCGGCAGAGACGATCCACCGGGTGTATCGAAACAGCCTCCTGGAACAGGGCCTGCTGGAGATCGACACCGCCCTTCAGGGGCCCGCCCTCCCGAAAAAGAAGCAAACGGCGGAAAAGAACCGCACCCTCACCGCGCTTCAGTCCGCGGCTCTGGCGGCCCAGCGGACACTGGAGCCGGATGAGATTTTTCCGATGGTCTCACGGGAGCTTAAAAAATTTAAGTTCGAATCTCACATCTTCTTTCTGCACCCGGAATCCGGAAGCGCCTCGATCCGGCACTCTTCCTTCAGCCCCCGCCTGCTTCATGCGGCCGAGTCCGTTTCCGGGCTCTCCCTTTCCGACTTCCGGTTCCCGCTGGACCGGGTCCCCACATTTCAATCCGTGATGAAGGCGAAGCACCCGATTTTCCTGCCGGACGCCTCGGTCCTTCTCGGGCAGATCCTCGGCGAACGCCAGCTCCGGAGGTTTATCCAGCGCATGAAGAAGATCTTCCGGATCCTCGAGGTGGTCCTCACGCCTATCTTCTTTGGGGGAGAGGTCAAGGGCGTGTTCGCCACGGGCCGGGGAGGAACCCTGAACGAGGCCTGCCTTCCCGAGATGAGAATCTTCTCGGAGCAGATCTCCTGCTCACTCGAGAACGCGACCCTCTTCCAGTACGTCAAGCGATCGGAAACAGGGCTGCGAGACCTGTTCGACAAGCTTCCGGAAGGGGTGTTCCAGTGCGACAGGCACGGGAGGATCCAGCGGATCAACGCCGCCGGGGCGGACCTGCTGGGGTTCAGCGGGCCGGACGAACCCGTTGGCAGACCCATCCAGGAGTTTCGGTTGTTGAACCCGGAGGCCAAGACCGTGCGGAAGCAGACTCGGAAAACGAAAAAGACCAACGTTCAGAACCTCGTGGGCGTGGCGGAAAAGCGGGACGGCAGTCCCTTTCTCGCAGACGTCACTGTACGGACGGATTACGACCGCAAGGGGGCCGTTGAAAGCACGGAAGGGGTTTTCCGCGTGGTCGGGCAAACAACCCCTCTGTGAGGCTAGCGGCATGAAAGGGCGGAAATCATGAAACCAGCCGTACAACTTCCGGAGATGGAACCCTGGAAGGGAACGAGCTACGGGTACTTCACCAGCCCGCCGGGCCCACATAGAAAGGTCTTCCGGGCCGTGGGCCGGGAAGAAACACAAAAGGCCATCACCCGATCCAGCGATTATCTTCTGGAGATCCGGAACCGGGAACAGGGGTTCTGGGTGGGGGAGATCGAGGCCAACGCCACGCTGACCGCGGAGTATGTCTTTTTCATGCATTTCATGGACACCGTGGACGAACTCCGGCAGAAAAAGATGGCGCACTACCTGAAGGAAACCCAGCTTCCGAGCGGGGCCTGGAACATCTACTACGGGGGCCCCGGGGACCTGTCCACGACCCTGGAGGCCTATTGCGCCATGAAGCTGGCCGGGGAAAGCCCGGACAGCCGGACCATGACCCGGGCCCGGGACTTTATCCTGGCCGGCGGCGGGGTGGAGAAGGCACGTGTGTTCACCAAGATCTTCCTGGCCCTTCTGGGCGTCTACCCGTGGAAAGGCTGTCCGGCCCTTCCACCGGAAATCATGCTGCTGCCTGAGGGGTTTCCCCTGAACATATACGAGATGTCCTCCTGGGCACGCTCCACGGTGGTGCCCCTTCTCATCCTCTGGCACAACAAGCCCACGATCCAGGCGGATAAAGGGTTCACCCTGCCGGAGCTTCATATATCCGCCGAGACCCCGGTGGACCCCGGCGCCGTTGAAGGGGCCCTGGACGGGGGCTGGGAGCGATTCTTCATCCTGGGCGACAGGTTCATGAAACGCTACGAACAGAGGGCGAACCCCTGGATGAGGAAGAAGGCCCTGAAGGCCGCCGAAGAGTGGATCCTGGACCGGCAGGATCCCACCGGGGATTGGGGTGGGATCATGCCGGCCATGATAAACAGCCTCATGGCCTTGAAATGCCTGGCGTATCCCATAAACCACCCTGCGGTTCGCCTGGGTTTGGAGGCGGTGCACCGGTTTGCCATCGAGGATGCTAAATCGCTTAGGCTCCAGTCCTGCGTGTCTCCGGTCTGGGACACGGCCAACTCCTGCCTCGCTCTGCTGGAGGGAGGGCTCCCGGCGAATCACGAAGCCATCCGGTCGGCCACGGACTGGCTGTGGTCGAAACAGACCGGGGAAAAAGGGGACTGGGCGTTGAAGAACCCGGAGACCGAGCCGGGCGGATGGTCGTTCGAGTTCGAAAACCGCACCTACCCGGACAACGACGATACCCTGGCCGTGCTCACCGTCCTCCGGGAAGCCGGGGCGGACCGGGACCGGCCCGAAGCCTGGCACCGGGGTTTTCAGTGGCTCCTGTCCATGCAGTCGGGCAACGGCGGCTGGGGCGCGTTCGACAAGGACAACAACACGGAGATCTGGAACCGCATCCCGTTCGCGGACCACAAGTCCATGCTCGACCCGCCCACCGCCGACCTCACCGGCAGGGTGCTGGAATTTCTCGGCGGACTGGGATATGGAACCGATTTCCCCCCGGCCGCAAGGGCCGTCAAATTCCTGGAATCCGAACAGGAAGAAGACGGGACCTGGTTCGGACGGTGGGGTGTCAACTACCTGTACGGTACGTGGTGCGCCCTGTGCGGGCTCCGGGCCATCGGATACGATATGCGGGCTCCCCGGATCCGGCGGGCCGTGGCTTGGCTCCGCTCCTGCCAGAACGAGGACGGCGGGTGGGGCGAATCCTGTGTCTCTTACGATGACCCGCAACGGAAGGGAAAGGGAGAAAGTACGGCCTCCCAGACCTCTTGGGCTCTTATGGGCCTCATCGCCGTCGGTGAGGAAAACGACGACACGGTGCGTGCCGGTGCGGCATACCTGCTCAGAACCCAGAACGCAAAGGGTTCGTGGGACGAGCAGGCGTTCACGGGCACCGGCTTTCCCCGGTTCTTCTACCTGCGCTACCACATGTACCGGGACTACTTCCCCCTGATGGCCCTGTCCCGCTTTGCAAGCGCCTTGAAGATAAACGGGAACCCGGCAGATGTCCGGAGTGTTGCCTGATGATCCGGGGCGACGAAAAAGACTCCGGATCCTTCCCCTCATTTGAAAGAGAGTGATCATGCGCTTTCCCCTGAAACTCAACCTGTCCATGGCATCCTATTTCCTGAAGAAAGGCCTGGAAAAGGAAGAACGTTTTCCGCTGGTGCTCATGCTCGAGCCCCTCCACGCCTGCAACCTCTCCTGCAAGGGCTGCGGCAGGATCCGGGAGTACCGGGACACCCTGGACCTGCAGATGTCCCCGGAAGAGTGCATCAAATCCGCCGTCCAGTGCGGTGCGCCCGTGGTGAGCATCAGCGGCGGGGAACCGATGCTCTACCCGGAGATCGACCAGGTTGTGGACGTCCTGCTCAACCTGGGCAGGCATGTCTACCTCTGCACGAACGGCCTGAAGCTGGCGGAGTTCGTGGAGAGGAACGAACCGCACCCCAACCTGTTCCTGAACGTTCACCTGGACGGAAATGCCGAACAGCACGATGCCATGGCGGGCCGGGCCGGTGTTTTTCGCGCCGCCACCGACGCCATCTGGCGAGCCAAGAGGAAGGGGTTCACCGTCACCACGAACACCACCGTGTTCAAGACGACCTCCCTGGATGAGCTGGAAAGGCTCTTTGAATACCTCTGCTCCCTGCGGGCCGACGGCTTCTTCATCTCTCCGGGGTTCCATTACGACGAGCTGGAGGGCGAGGATTTCCTGAGCCGGGGGGAAATCCATGAAAAGTTCGAGCAGGTCCACACCCTAACCAAACGGTTTCGCTTCTACACCACGCCCCTGTATCTCGATTTTCTGCGCGGGAAAAGAACCTACCGGTGCGCCCCCTGGGGAACGGTCACGCGGAACCCGCATGGGTGGAAGGCGCCCTGCTACCTGATCACCGATACGCATTACCCGGACTACGATTCCTGGCTCCACTCCGTGGACTGGGACTATTACCAGTCGGGCAGGGACCCCCGCTGCGAACAGTGCATGATGCACTCCGGGTTCGAGCCCGCCGCTGCCCTGGCCCTGAAGGATTCGTGGAAGGATCTGGGGACTATGCTGGCATGGAACATGGGGTAGAGAAGCATTCGGCGTTCAGCTTTCAGCGATCGGCTCCACCCCTTTCATAAACAATAAGGATGTATAGTGGACTTTTTTCATCTGCTCCTTGGTACGGTCTGGCTCAGGCCGTATGTGTTCATCTTCCTCGCAATGTACCTGTTTCTGGCGGGCCGGCAGATCGGCTGGGCCCGCACCCTGCTCTGGACGGTCACCGGCTACTGTCTGGCCTTTGCCGCGGAGTTCAGCTCCATCCACTGGGGGTTTCCGTTCGGCGATTACTATTACATCGATGCCACCCGGGACCGGGAGTTGTGGGTGGCCGGGGTCCCGTTCATGGACTCCCTCTCCTTCACGTTTCTCACCTACATCGGGTACAGCTGCGCCTGGCAGCTCGTGGCGGCCTTCCGCGGCAGGGAGCAACCGCTGGGGGGAGCGGAATACACGAGGACCCGGCGGTCGGTAGCGGTCCTGGTTCTGGGCGCGCTGATCACCACCCTGATGGACGTGATCATCGATCCGGTGGCCCTCATGGGGGACCGGTGGTTTCTGGGGCTGATCTACGGGTACGGCCACACGGGCAACTATTTCGGGATCCCGCTGACCAACTTCGCGGGGTGGGTCCTGGTCTCCGCCGTGATCATCGGGGTGAACCAGGCGCTGGAAACCATGCTTCCCGATGCATCTCCCCAAGGGCCCGGGTCGTTTTCCGGCCTGCCCGGCATCCATCTGGGCGGTTTTCTTCTCTTCGTCTTTGTGGTGGGGTTCAACCTCATGGTGACGGCCTGGCTGGGAGAGGTTCCGCTCTTCCTGTCCGGCCTTTCCCTCGCGCTCTTTTTCCTCTTCGCCTCCTGGAAGGTCCTGGACGGGGGAGGGCTTCTTCAGGGAAAAGCGGCACGAATTCCGGCGGATCGGTAACCGTACCCCGGCGTCCGGGGTATTTTCGTGAGGCCGGCGTTCTTTGCCTTGACCCTGCTCTCATTATTTCCTATCGTGTATCCCGTCGTTCGATCAGCGGATAGATTTCGGCCCCTATAGCGTCTTCGTTTCTCGTTGCATCCGGACGTTCCCCGTCGTGAGTCCAGGGGATGACTTCATTTTTCTACACCTATGAAAAAGCGATTGGCGGTAAAACAAGTAGCTTTTTCATACGATCAGAAGGCTTATACACCACAACCCTCTAAAGCGAGGAAACCGCCGTGGTCCTGTTCAAGAACCTGTCCGGTATCATTCGCAAATCCCGTGAGAACCTGTCCCTGGAAGACTTCGAAAACCTGAAGGTGGTTTTGAGGAAAAAAAGAACGGAGACGCGTGAACGCATCCAGGAAGCCAACGCCGATCCCATCGCCGAGATCATCAACAGGCTGAAAAGAAATGAACCGCTCCGGGAGGATGACATCAGGATCCTCCGGTTGTGGATCGTCGGAGATGCGGACAGTTATCTCCGCGAGGAAAACAATTTCCAGGATTGGCTCACCGAGCTGGAGCGTCTGGAAGGGATCTTGAAAGGGTATGAAGACCGGGACCTGTCTCCGGATGAACTGTTCAGGCTGCAGGGGATCCTGGAGGATACCATGAGGGTGTCTGACGATATCGAAAACTTTGTCCGCAAGAAGCAAAGGATCGAACAGTTCGAAGCCAGCATGAAAGAGGATACCCCCGAGGGCCGGCAGTTCCTGGCAAAGGTCCTGGCCTCCAGGGCCTTATCGTCCAAAACCTGAGGCGTTGCCGCCCGCGGATTCTCACGGGGAGAAAGACACGTGGAACCCTGCAGGAACCATCCCAGTGTAAACACCGAAGAAACCTGTACCTTCTGCGGGATCCCGATCTGCGAGGCCTGTACGGTCATGGCGTCGGGTATCGCTTTCTGCGAGAGCTGCCATCGTTCCAAAGTTGCTCAGGATATCAACCGGGAGGGGGTTCCC
>CAYTRL010000321.1:0-6960 GCA_964439795.1 uncultured Thermodesulfobacteriota bacterium | reverse complement strand
CCCCCTCTTCCTTCCCCTGCACGGAAACCCGACCCAACCTCGACACGGCGGACCGTCGCTTACTGCACGCCCTGGCCGAATCCGAAAACGGTCCGCACCGAGGAGAGCAGCATGAAGGTCTGATCAGCCAGCGACCCCTTCATACCGATCCCCTCAACGATTAGTCGGTCTTTTTTCAGGACAACTTTATCCGGGGACTCCACGGTCTTGTCGTCTACGTGATAGATGAGCGAATCCGTGTAGAACCGAAACCCCTGTTCTCCTTCCCCCCAGACGTTTCCCTCGGCCATCAGTTTCTTGTGATTCATCTCGTAAAATACCCTGTCCGCATGCAGGGTCATGGAACGGCCGCCTTCCGGCGGGTGAAAGGTCATCGACACATTCTGGAAAAACGCTTTTTCATCCTCATGGAAATATTTTGCGATTCGGGCATCCAGGTCCCACAACAACGTCCCCTTGTTCCACTCCCGGAAATGGACACCCTCCAGGTGCACGTCCTCCTCGGCCTCCCGCCACTGCCCCGGGTTGTCCTGGCGTCGGGGTTCCGATGAACGGATGGCGAAGATGAGGAGGAAAAAACCTCCCACCAGCACCAGGAAGAACGCGCCCCGGAAAAACCTGGAATCCATTCTGGAATTCCTTCTCGATCAGTATAGCAGTCCCCCCGAAAGGAGGCAAAGATTTTCAGACTATTCGGTGCATCCTTCATTCCAGGTCCGGATCGTAGGCTGCCTTCCGGCGCCATCGGCGGTGAACCCAGACCCACTGGCCGGGGTAACGTCGGATCTCCCGCTCGATCACCTGGTTGAACCGTTCCGTGTTCGCCTGCACATCCCGGTCATTGTCCCCTGTCCTCTGAACATCGATGGGTGGGTAGATAACGATGCTGTGTTCTTCGTGGGACACGCGGTGGATGAAACCGGCCACGACCGGCACCCCGCGACGCACGGCCAGAATGGCGGGTCCCGCCGGGGTATTGGCCTTTCTCCCGAAGAAATCCGCCATGACACCCTTGACCTTGGTATCCTGGTCCATCAGCATGCCCAGGATCTCCCCCCGTTTCAACGTTTGCAGGATCTGGCGCCCCGCCGACGGGGATTCTCTCAGGATGACGCGGACGGAGGCATCCTCCCGGTACTTCAGCAGATGTCGGTTCAACCGCTCATCGTACACCTCCCGCGCCACCACATTCACCGGGTAGCCCAGGTGTGCGATATACCAGCCGATCATCTCCCAGTTTCCCAGGTGGGCCGTCAACCAGAGAACCCCCTTTCCCTGCGCCAGGGCTTCATCCAGGTGCTGCCGCCCCTCCAGGGTCACGCGGCGCTCCAGATCCGGCCCGAGCCTGGACAGGTTGACCATCTCCACCACGCTTTTGCCCATATTTCCAAAGGATCGTTTTGCGATCCGTTTGCGCTCCTCGAGGTTCTTTTCGCCTGAAAAGGCGATCTCCAGATGCTCAAGAGACCTGCGTCTTTCCCTGGCGATAAGATAATAACCCCCTGTCCCCAGAACACCACCCAACCGTACCCCCCATCCGTGCGGGATCGCCCGGCACAGGGCCATCCCCAGAACGGCAAGAAGATAGATCAAGTCGTTCTTCCGCTTCTGCAGCCATTTCTTTACAAGCCGCCTGGCCCCGACAGACCCCTGCGACGCTTGCATGATCACCCCCCGATCCGGACATCCGCATTCAGCCTCTCGATCCGACCCTCGACGGCTCCCTGCGGTCTCCCGGAACACCGCGGGCCCCCCACGAGCAGCGCTCCCCTGTATCTGTCTACAGGCCCTCTTGATTCCATTCCTTCCCCTTTTCATGGAATGCCAGTGCCTGATCCAGCAACACCGGAAACCGGTCCAGGGGGACCGAATTGGGCCCGTCGCTCAGCGCCTGCTCCGGTGCATCGTGCACCTCCACGAAAAGGCCGTCCACCCCCACCGCCGTAGCGGCGCGGACCAGGGGAAACACAAACTCCCGCTGCCCGCCGGACTGTGTCCCCAAGCCTCCCGGAAGTTGCACACTGTGCGTGGCGTCGAAGAGCACCGGGCACCCCAGTTCCCGCAAAATCACGAGCGAGCGCATGTCGCTGACCAGTTGGTTGTACCCGAAACAAACGCCCCTCTCCGTGAGCAGGATTTTGTCGTTTCCGGAAAACAGAATTTTATCCACCACGTTCTTCATGTCCCAGGGGGCGAGGAACTGGGCTTTTTTCACGTTGAGCGGTTTTCCCGTCCTGGCCACTGCCATCAGAAAGTCTGTTTGACGGCAGAGGAATGCAGGGGTCTGAAGCACATCCAGCACCTCCGCCGCCGCCCCCACCTCCCGCACGCAGTGAACGTCGGACAACACCTTGACGTCCGCTTCTCTTCGGATCTTCTCCAGGACCCGCAACCCCTCCTCCAGACCGGGCCCGCGGAACGAAGAGATGGAGGATCGATTCGCTTTGTCATAGGACGCCTTGAACACAAACGGAACCCCGGCTCGATCGGCCATGGCCTTGAGGTCCAGGGCCATCTTCATGGCGTGTCGTTCGCATTCGATCACGCAGGGGCCCGCCACCAGAAGGAACGCCCCGTTGGGCCCGACCTGCCAGTCCCCTACAGGAACATTACGCACCATGGAATTCCTCCCGGAGAATCTCCCACGGGGCAGAAAAAAGGCGCCCGGAAAACGGTGAGGTTTCGGCCTGAGGCACTGACGTATTTACTTTTATTTTTTCTGTCGGGGCAGGAATCGGTTGAAATGCGCGAGGCGCTCTGTCCCTTCGATGCGGGCACCGCATGGGGTGGCACGCGAAGCGTAAATGTCTGTGCAACAGGCGCCCGAATCTACGCGTTTGTACCATACCGACCCAGCCCCGTCAATTTTTCCAGGCGGGAGCCTCCGTTCATGAAAAGAGAAACAGGCTCGCCGGGGACACGGACGATGCTCTCAAAAAAAAAGGCCCGAACTTCGGGCCTTTGGAACGGATGCGATCCATTGTATTGAGAAAAGAGGTCGTTACCGCTTGGAATATTGAAACCGTGCACGAGCTCCCGGTTGACCATATTTCTTCCGCTCCTTGATCCGGGAATCCCTCACGAGGAACCCCGCCTTTTTCAGCACGGGTCTCATGTTCGGATCCGCCGTGATCAGGGCCTTGGATATTCCATGCTTGATGGCGCCCGCCTGACCGGAAACACCGCCCCCACGAACGTTGATGAGAAAATCGAACCGCCCCATGAGACCGGTGAGTTCCAGCGGTTGCTTGACCACCATTTTCATCGTTTCCCGGCCGAAATACTCATCCAAAGGCCTGCGGTTGATCAGTACGTTTCCGCTGCCCGGTTTCATCCAGACTCGTGCAATCGCCGACTTCCTCTTGCCTACCGAGTGAACGGGGAAACTGACAACGGTTGCTGCGTCTTCCATTGCAGGGATATCCTCCTGTGGATCTTCGTGGTGCAATCCGCCCGGTTTCCGGATCCTCTCAGACCACCGGTGCGGGCTGCTGCGCTTCGTGCGGGTGTTCCTGCCCTGAGTATACCTTCAACTTCTTGATCATTTTTCTGCCCAGTCGGTTCTTGGGCAGCATTCCCTTCACGGCGTGATGGATCAACGCCTCCGGCTTCTTCTTGAGAAGATCCTCCGCGGAAATGGATTTCAGCCCCCCGATATATCCGGAGTGGCGGTGGTACATCTTCTGTGACCACTTGTTTCCCGTGAGCTTCACCTTTTCCGCGTTGATCACTACGACAAAGTCGCCGGTATCGACGTGCGGTGTGAAGATCGCCTTGTTCTTCCCGCGGAGCACATTGGCTACCTCGGAAGCCAGCCGGCCGAGCACCTTGTCTTCGGCATCCACCAGCCACCATTTCTTGTCCGCCTGCGTCTCTTTTCGTGCAAATAGGGTTTTCATAACCGTCCGTCTTTCGGGTGCCGAAAGGTTCCTTCGAGTGAAAAATAGACAACTCTTAACCTTGGAAAACCATAAGTTTATCCAGTTATGGTTATCTTGTCAATTCCATGAAGAAAAAACAGTTCCTCGTCCTCCGGAGTTTCCTCCCTCCCCCCCCGCTTCTCTTCTTCTGAAGGGTACCGGACCCACATCAGAAACAGGCCCTTGGCCGGTGCCGTCCTGCCCGCCACCCGCCGGTCGCAGGCCAGGAGAACCGTTTCCATCTCCGCCGCACTCATCTTTCCCCGCCCCACATCCGTCAGGGTTCCCACCAGAATTCTCACCATGTGCCGGAGAAAAGACACCCCCTCTACAACGATACGCAATATCCCGTGGCCGGGGTTCTGAATATCCACCCGGTGGATCGTGCGCACCGGGTTGCACCCCTCGGGACTGCCCGAAGCCTGGAAGGAGGAAAAATCCCTTGTCCCCGGAAGAATCCGTGCAGCCGCCCGCATGGCGTCTCGATCCAGCGGAACCTTGATGTGCCAGGCAAACCGCCGAGAAAAGACAGAGGGGAGCCGGTCGTTCCAGATCCAGTATTCGTACCGCTTCTCCAAAGCACTCTTCCTGGCGTGAAAGGTCTGCGGCGCGTCCTCCACAGACTTCACGGCGACATCCTCAGGAAGGAGGCTGTTCATGGCCAGGAGGAGCTCCCGGGCTTCGAGCCGGGAATCCGTGAAGAGATGCGCCACCTGACCACGGGCGTGAACGCCGGCATCGGTGCGCCCGGCTGCGATCACCCTCACAGGTTGACCGGTGATCCGGAAGAACACCTGTTCCAGGGTCTCCTGCACGGAACGCACCCCCGGCTGGACCTGCCAGCCGTGAAACCGGGTCCCTTCGTATTCCAGTTTGAGGCGGATACAGCGCATGAAACAATCACCCCCTGTGCCGGAGAAGACACAAACGTTCTGCTGCAAGCGCCCTTTCCTCAGGATTGCAATCGTCTCGCATCGGACTGATCATTTGCGACCTGCCTCAACGGATTGCATCACCCGGCTCCCGGTATTCCGTCCCCAAGAACACCTGGATGAAACTTTGACAGAAATCGCATCAGGAAAGCGGCCACACCCAGGCCGGAAGATGTGACAGAGCGACTTTGTAGTGGGGGGAGTGGAACGGCAACGGGTATCCAGAATAAGACGCTAATCCCCTTCGGTATGCGCAATCCGTTCCAGGATGCGTTCTCCCATCTCCCGCGTTCCCACAATCGTATGCCCTTCCCCAGGCAGATCCCGAGTACGGAACCCCTGCTTCAAGACCTCGTGTACGGCCGTTTCAATGCACCGGCCTGCTTCGGGACACAACAGGGCGTAATGAAACATGAGGGCAGCGCTCAAGATGGTACCCACCGGGTTGGCCATGTCCCGGCCCGCGATGTCCGGTGCACTGCCGTGAACGGGTTCGTACAGGGTGCTGGCCGCACCCAGACTGGCGGAGGGCAGCATACCGATGGATCCGGTGAGCATGGCCGCCTCATCGGAGAGGATGTCCCCGAACGAGTTCTCGGTGAGGATGACGTCGAACTGACGTGGATCCCGGATCAACTGCATGGCGCAGTTGTCCACGTATTGGTGCGAAAGGGAAACGTCCGGGTAGTCTTTGTGCACACGGGTCACCACTTCCCGCCAGAGCAGGCTGACCTCCAATACATTGGCCTTGTCCACCGATACCACCGACTGCCTTCTCGTCCGGGCCAGTTCAAAGGCCGTTCGTGCCACCCGCTCTATCTGAGGCTCGGTGTACACCATCGTGTTCCATGCCGATTCTTCCCCCTGCTCGTTACGCCCCCGACCCCGGGGTTCCCCGAAGTAGAGTCCCCCGAGGAGTTCTCGAACCACCAGAAGATCCGTCCCCTGCACGACCTCGGGTTTCAGGGAAGAAAAGGGGACCAGGGCATCCTGGATCCGAATCGGACGCAGGTTGGCGAACAGGTTCATGCTCTCGCGCAACGCCAGCAGACCTGCCTCGGGTCGTCTGGCATACTCCTTTCTCCCGGTCTGTTCCCCCCCCACGGCCCCCAGCAGGACGGCACGGCTTTGACCGACCTTTTCCCGGGTTTCGGCCGGGTAAGGATCCCCGAAGCGCTCCAGGGCAGCCACGCCGATGACCCCTTCATCCAGCTCCAGTTCCAGGGAAAACCGGACCGCCACTTCCCGGATGATCTCCCTGCCAACAGCCACCACCTCAGGCCCGATCCCGTCGCCCGGCAGCAGGGTGATCCGGTTCGGATCAGGGTTTGAAGAAACCATGCCTCTCCTTCCCTTCGATTTTCATGGTTGTTTCAGAAATTCAGCAGACCGGAATTATCGTTCTCCGGAAGGGATGCGTCCCTGACGTATGAGTTTCTGGCGCACATACGGGATCAGCCCCCCGGCGGCCAACAGGTCCATCATGAACGGAGGAACAGAGGGGAGAAGGAAGCGTTTTTCCTGGGTGTGGTTGATCAGGCTCCCGGTGCCGATGTCCACCTCCACCAGGTCCCCCTGCGCGATGCTGTCCACGACCTCCTCGGATACCTCCAGGAGAGGCAGCCCCATGTTGAACCCGTTCCGGTAAAAGATCCGCGCGAAGCTCTTTGCCATCACGCAGCGGATCCCCGCACCCGAGATAGCGATCGGGGCATGCTCCCGAGAAGATCCGCAGCCGAAGTTCCAATCCGCCACGATCAGGTCTCCGGGTGCGCACTTGCCGGAGAAATCCGGATCCACCCCTTCCATGCAGTGCCTGGCCAGCGATTCAGGATCGTGGCGGGTCAGGTACCGGGCCGGAATGATGACATCCGTGTCGATATTCGATCCAAACTTCCACACCTTCCCTTTGAACTGCACGACGACGCATCCCCCTGTTCACACATGGTCGGATTCCGAAGAATTCAGGGCAATCCGGATCTTGAAAAAGAATTTCTTTTCTTAACTCCTAGGAGAGTTCCTCCGGGCTTCCCGGCCTACCAAGTATGGCGCTGGCCGCGGCCACGGCCGGAATGGCCAGGTAGACCTCACTGCCCGCCGCCCCCATT
>CAYTRL010000320.1:0-6964 GCA_964439795.1 uncultured Thermodesulfobacteriota bacterium | reverse complement strand
GGTGTTCTTCTCCCGGGTTCGCAGGAAGAGGATCATACCGGGGGGGGCGGTGGATCCCGTATTCTCCATACGGCCGGGCGCAAGGCAGGTTCTTTCCGGCCCTGTCGAAGCATTCTTAACAGGCCGATGAAATAAATCCGTCTGTGCAGCCAATTTCCTAAAAAAAGAGGGATCCGTATCTTTTTCGGATGTCAAACGGCTGCCGTCGGTTTGATCACGTGTGCGAGAAAGAAGGTCTTTTCCCGGAATACGGACCGTTCACCCAGGGGGTTTCGATCGAGGAAGTCCTGCATCTCCCTGCGGGAGGGGGAGTGGAGGATGGAGTTGTACAACGCGAAATCGAACGGGTGGTCCAGACGCAGGAACCGCTTCACACGATAGAAAATGCGGAACAGCTTTGCAAAGAGAAACCCGGCGTCGATGTTCATGATAATCATCTGCCCGCCGGGTGTCAGGATGCGGTACATCTCCGAAAACATCTTTTCCGGGTGATCGAAGTGGTGAAAGGTACCGTCGCAGACAATGAGGGGGAAGCTTCGGTCCCGGAAGGGGAGATCGTTGTCGCTGTTCTGAACGAAACGGATGCCCCGGGTACCCGGCACCCTCCGGGAAAGTAGAAGCATGGACCGATCCACGTCCGACCCCACAAAGGAAAACGAACCGGCAAGCGCCTCCCGGAGATGGGTCAGAAGAAAGCCGGCACCGCAACCCACTTCGAGCACCCAGCCGCCGGAGACGACCGGCAGAAAACGCTTCTTGAGAAACGCGGCATGCCGCTCCAGGACGGGTGAGCCGTCCCGCATGCGGAAGTAATCCTCGTGCGACAGACCGTCCTCTTCGATGGTGCTCATGCGTTGATCGATCCTTCCATCCAGATGCCGAAAGGAACCCGCCCCTGGGCAGGGGCGTTCCCGGCATCCGCGTCAAGGGTTCGAGGCTGTCTGATTATCGGAGTGCTCGAGCCGGTTCAGTTCTTTCAGGTCCACCTTCAGAATCCCCCACATGCTTCCCACATACAACTCGTCCCGTTCCGGCAGCAAGGCCATGGAGTAGGCCTTGTTTCCGATCCGGACGGTTTTCAGGATCTCGGCATCTGGGTATCGGATCACGGAAAGCTCGCCCTTCATGAATCCCACGGCGTAGAGCAGGTCCCGTTTGGGGTCGTAGACGATATTGCGGCAGTTCAGGGGGCCCTGAAAGGTCCGTTTCAGGGTTAGGTCGTCCATGTGGTGTTCGTAGATCGTTCGTGTAAAGAAGCTGGGTGTGAGCAGGGTGCCCTTCTCCGGGAGCCTGATGAGTTCCGGGCCTCCCAGGGGGATGTTCACCTGCCCGTCCACCTGGAACGTGTCCAGGTCGATGGACAGGATGGCGTCCTCCTCGCGGGTGTTGACCCGGCCCAGGGCCACGAAGATTTTCCCCCTCTCCGGGTCCAAACTGGCTCGCCAGCCCCCGCTGCTGTACGGGATGTACCCCTGATCCTTGAAGAGGATCGATCGCTCAAGCTTCAGGGTCTCCCGGTCGAACTCCCCGATGCCCGGGTACTCGGTGTAGATGATGTAGATCTTGTCCTTGGACACGTCGAAGGAGAGGGGGATGTTCAGCGGAGGGCGGTAGACATCCACGCTGTGCAGGATACCGAACGGGTCCTTCTCCAGGGTCAACAGTTCCGCGTAACGCCAGTCGATGCCGTACAGGGTGTCCAGGGCGTCCGTGGACCAGAGATACCGCACCAGCCCGCCCCGGGAGGGGATGATCTCCAGGGCGTGGGTATCCAGGTCCAGACGCACGATCCCGCAGGTGGGTCCGTAAGAGGTGAACAGGTAGTTCCGCCGGGCATCGATCACGAAATACTGGAGAAAGGCCAGGTCGATGTCGGACGACGTATCCGGGGGCGGGTAGAGCACCCGGATGGACGGGTCCCGGCTTTCTCCTTCCCCAGGATGCAGGGGAAAGACCCCGATATAATACCAGAAGATCAGCACCGTACAGCCGGCCATGATCAGGCCGCGGGTGAACAGGCGGGGGTATCCCAGGGCGAAGCCAGCCAGGGCCAGGAACATGGGGGAGAGGTATCCCAGGGCGTACGTGAGAAAATCCCCGTCTGACAGTGAAACCTGGATCAGGACCAGGCCGGTCAGGCCGATGCCGACCCCCAGAACCAGAAGGCCCCGCTTCTTCACAAAGGCGAGCCAGACCAGCGCCGCGATAGCAGCAGCCTGGCCCAGGGCGTACACGGGCGAGATCCTGACGAAGAGAACCAGGGTTTCCGGCAGCATGTGCCACTGCAGGGGAAGCCAGAGAAAGGAACTGGCCTTGGCGTGCAGGGTGAACAGGAGGGACGGAAGATAGATCAACGGCAGGAAGATCCCCAGTTCCACAAGAACGGTTTTCCGGACCTTGCGATTGTAGAGTCGAGCGAACGCCAGGTTGAGCAGGATGACGCATCCGACACCGGCCAGGACCAGGGCGGTGCCCCGGATTCCCGGGACGATCCCTTCCCGGATGAACAGGTTCTGCTCGACGCACTTGAAAAACAGGATCGTGTACAGGGCGCCGTCGGCCAGCAGGAAGAGGAAGACTGTGTACACGTTTCGCATCCGGATGCTCTGGAGTAGTTTCATGGATCGTATTGTAACGAAACCCCAGGGCGTCCGCAAAGATCCAAGGCCAGGGCGGCCCCCGTGTTCCCCGCAACGGACAGCGCTTCCTTCGCCATCCTGAGCCCCTTCCCGGGAACCAAGGTGGTGGAGATGCCCCGAAAAGCTGCTTGATGCCGTGAGCCGGACCACTCCGTCTGCGGAGCCGGTTGAACCCGGTCGCGGAGAGGGGAAGCAGCAGCAGGCTCAGGTTCAGGGGGGTTCCCCCCGGTCCGGGGGGCGGGGTGGTGCCGCACACGGGCCCCGGTTCGTCCCCGCCGGCGAACAGTTCCAGGGGCTGGTCAGGGCTGAACACGTTCAGACGCACAAAGGCAATCCGCTCTCCGTCCACCTGGTAGGGGCAGACGAAGCTTCCGTATCCGTAGCTGGTGAGCCGGACGGTATCTCCGGTGGTGAGGTCGTGCCTGTACAGCTCCATGCACTCCGATTCTACACAGTTCATCACAAGGAAGAACAGGTCGCTGCCGTGCAGGGAAGGGTTGTCCAGGGGGAGATCAAAGGTGAAGAGGGTCTCCGGGTCCGGGATGTAGGGGTAAAGGCGCATGACGGACCAGGTATCCCCACTGCTCTTTACGTAGATCAGGTAGGGGGGATGAAATCGGACCTGGGTTGCGGTGGCCTTGTGGGATGTGTCCACGGTGACCGCCTCCATGGAGCCCAGCGGCATGAGTTTGATCCGGTACCCCGTCTCTCCGCTGGGAGCGGGTTCCACCCACGCGGCATGGGTGCTGCTGGCCCGCAGGGAGATGTTTTCGATCTCCCCCTCGCTGACAGCCCGGGTTTCCCGTGTGGGGATGTAGGTATGGAAGACCCTGCCCCCGCCGACCCAGACCAGGTAATTGCCCTGTAGAGCCGGGGCCCACTTGCAGAGGGCCGCCCCGGAAAAGGTGACCTGTTCCATCTCCGAACCGTCCCAGATCCACCAGTCTCCACCGATTTCCACCACGAGCCGGCCGGCGTTCCACGCGGCATCGTACCCAGATATTTCTTCTTGGGATGTGTGCAGGAGATCGTGCTGCCCGGTCTCCATGCAGAACCGGATGAGCCGGTATTCCGGGGGGGTCGCCGGGAAATGAGAAACGTACCATACCAGACCGTCCTGCACCCACAACGGGGTTTCCACGACCAGCGTTCCGTTGCCGGTAACGTTGGAGGTATCGTTCGTGGATATCCGGTAGTGCATCACATCGTCGTTCTTCCGGTAAACGAAATCCCCCTGTTCAAACCTGTAGAAGGGATCCTGGAAGCTGTCCACGCGGGAGAAGTTCCACACGGCTCCTGCCGGGTCCACGGCGCAGAGCAGCAGGCATGCAGACAGGATTCCGCATAGCACACGTTTCTTCATGATTTCCCCTCCCGGAACCGTCAAAGAGAACGCAGCCGTCTCTCCGAGATGTTGATTCAAGGGGAAGGCGACGGGGCGGGGAAGAGAAAAAGCAAGGTTCGTGCCGAAGAAGCGTGGCGGCAGCCCCGGAAGATTTTCCGCGTGCGTGTCCCTGTTTACCCGGAAAACCGAGCTTTATTCGATCATCCGGGTGGACAATGTGTTGACGAATAGGTTCGGGCAGGGTGTGAAGGAACCCGTACGGAGGAGGCCGTTCCGGATGCCGGCTACTTGATCAGGCCTTCCTCCTTCATGGCCTCCTGCACGCCGGGGCGGGCGGACACCCGGGCCATGTACTCCTGGAGCACCGGCCATTTTCCGAGATCGATTTTGGCGAACCGGGTCCAGTTGACCACGGTGAACAGGTAGGCATCCGCCACGGTGAAAGCATCGCCCATCAGGTACTGGTTGCCTTCAAGCCGTTTCGAGAGGTAATCGAAGCGCCTGCCCAGCAGCTTGATCTGTGCTTCCTTCCACTCCGGGGCGGCCTGGGGGTTGAACAGGGGCCCGAACGACTTGTGGACCTCCGAGGAGACGAAATTCAGCCATTCCATCAGGCGGTAGCGCTCCAGGGTCCCGGGTCCGGGGGCCAGCCCGGCCTCGGGTTTTTGATCTGCAATGTACTGGACCAGGACCGCCACCTCGGTGAGGACCTGGCCGTCATCGAGTTCCAGGGCGGGGACAGAGCCCTTGGGGTTGATCTGAAGGTAATCCTTGCCGTCGGCGGTCTTCTTCTCCGACAGGTCCACCTTTTCCAGTTCTGCAGGGGTTCCGGACTCCCGCAGTACGATGTGCGGCGCCATGGAGCAGGCGCCGGGCGTGTAGTAAAGTTTCATGTGGGACTCCTTTCTCGTTCGTGGTGTATGCGGGAAACCGCTTCCTGAAAACGTTGATCGTTCGTGGTGGGATGTGCGAGCAGCTTGATCCACGTTTTCCGGACTCGGAAACAATCTCCCGCCTCTTGTGCCTTGGATGCACAAGGAGCTTTCCGGGTCTCCCGCTACCTGAGTTTCTGAACGGCCCGAATCATAGCCCGCAGGTTCACCATATAGGCGGTTTCGCCCTGAAAGATCTTTCCGGAATCGTACTCCTCGGCCTTGATTCGAGCCGCGGCCATCTCCGTGTCTCCACCCGTGCTGTCCAGGTGTCGTTCGATCAGGAGCCGGAAGGCCAGAGCGGCCTCGGCCGAACGCTCGAAATACCCCTCGGCGTCTTGTTCGGTGAGGACCCCGCCGTGCGGGAGGCAGATGAGCCGGGGGTTGCAGGCCGCCATCTTTTCCAGGGAGTCCATATAGGCCGGGTAGTCGGAAAGAAACTCGGACTGGATGCTGCCATCGGCGATGGGCACCCCGCTTGCCTCCCCCATGAACAGGACCCGGTCCGGTTCCACGAAGTAGGCCAGAGAGCATCGGGTGTGTCCGGGCGTCTCGATCACGGTCACCTTTACACCCCGGCCCAGGTCCAGCCGGTCGCCCCCTGCCAGGGGGCGGTCCAGTTCGAAACGGTCGAAGGAGATCCGCAGCCCTGTTTCCTCGTCCGTCAGATCGCCCGTGTCCCCGGACAGCGATCGGATCAGGTCCACGGCCCGCGGGTTGGAAAGGATGTCCCGGATCACCGGGGATCCGGCCGTCTTCATGCCGGGGAATACCCGCTTCAGGAACGGGGTGGATCCCAGGTGGTCGAAGTGCGAGTGCGTGAGCAGGTTCCAGTGGATCGTCGCGCCCCTGCCGAACCGCTCCCGGAAGCCGCGAACGATCCCCGGGCCGGAGACGATGATCCCGGCGTCCACCAGGGCCACCTGTTCACCGAGGATGAAGTAGGCGGGAATGAAGACATCCCCCAGGCAGACCGTGTGCTCGGACAGGTCCCCTTTTTCGATAATGCGCATTACTCCCCCTCTTTGCCCCACAGGAGCGGGAACGGGATCGCGATCAGGTCGAGCACCACGTACGAGGCCATCACCAGGGTGAAGAGGACTCCGTATACGGGAAAATTCCCCCGGATCAGGAGGGGAAGAACGACGCCCGCAAGCCAGACCGTCTTGTAGCACAACTGCATCAGGAGAACCGGCAGGAACCGGATCGGCGCCCGGAGTCCCAGGATCGACAGGATTCCGAAGGTGAGCCAGACGCTCCCGGCAACCCCGTAGATGAACGGGTCCTGGTCCGGCATCCCGAACAGGGAAGGGACGAACCCGGGCGCCAGGATCATCACCAGCCCCGTGCCTCCGGCCCCCGCGATGGTGTAAGCGTACAGGAACCGAAGCCATCTCCACCGGATCTTCGTTTTGTCCGGCATGATCTCTTCTCCTCAGTGCTCATCGGCATAACTACTCGAACGCATCGTACGGATATTGCGAGGAGCCGAAGGCGACGCGGCAATCCGCCAACTCCAGATAGGTATTCCACTCTGTGCCGGGGGGTTGCCGCGCTTCGCTCGCAATCTCCAGCTCTGTATCCCTCTGCATGTAAGGGGTGGCGTTGCGGAGCGGAATGCTGAACGCCGACGGCTGACAGCAGTTGTTTACTCCGCTGCCAGCTTCCGGGCCCTGTCCCCGGCTTCCTGGATGATCCGGTCGAACAGTTCCTGCATGGTGGGAATGTCGTGGGTCAGTCCCACACCCTGGCCGCAGGAGATGACCCCCGCGTCCAGATCTCCCTCGTCGTACATCCTCTTGGCGTTCTTTCCCGCCACGATGTTCAGGATATCTGCCAACTCCCCGCCGGAGGCCTCCAGTTCCGCGCATTTCTTGGAGGCTTCGTTGACCCAGACCCGATGCGTGGCGTTGATGGAGCGCATGACCAGCATGGTGTCCTGCTCCGAGGCGTTCACCAGGGCCTGCTTCAGGTTGTCGTGCACCGGCGCCTCGCGGGTGGCCAGGATCCGGGTGCCAATGATCACGCCTTCCGCCCCCATGGCCAGG
>CAYTRL010000319.1:0-6993 GCA_964439795.1 uncultured Thermodesulfobacteriota bacterium | reverse complement strand
GGACCAGATGCTGGAGCACTGGGACAATGTGGTGGCCGGAAAGCTGGATCCCGGCACGTTGGGCGGCCATGCCACCTGCGAGAGCTTCTGGGACTCCCACCTCGTCCGCGTCCCGCCGGACAGGGCACACCGGCAGGTCTCTTTCTTGCAGATGCACGCACCCTACAACCTGGAGGGCGGCTGGGAACAGCGCGGTCCGGAGATCCAGGAGGCCATGCTGGCCAAATGGGCCGCATATGCACCCAACATGAAGAACGAGAACATCGTCATGACCAACCAGGAGACACCGGTGGACATCGAGATCCGGCTGCCCAACATGCGCTACGGCGCCATCAAGCACGGGGATTACCGGCCCATTCAAATCGGCTGCTTCCGGCCCAACCAGGACTGCTCGAGCACCGGCACACCGATCCAGGGCCTCTACACGGCCGGTGCGTCCACCTATCCCGGGGGCTGCGTGCTGGGGGGCGGGGGATACCTGGCCGCCGGCAAGGTGGCGGAGGACATGGGTGTGAAAAAATGGTGGAAGCCCACCGAGGAGATGGAGCGGTACGCGAAAACGTACCTGGACGAGTGACCTGAAGGCTTCCTGATCATGACGGGGAGGCGGCCCGGGGTTTTTCAACGGGAAACAGCACCCGGAAGAGGGTTCCCCGACCGGGATTGCTCTGGATCTCCATGGCACCGCCGTGTGCGCGGACGATCCCCATGACCGACGAAAGTCCCAGCCCCCGCCCCGCGCTCCGGGTGGTAAAGAACGGATCGAAGATCTTGTCCAAGATCTCCGGGGCGATCCCCTCTCCCGGGTCCACGATCTCGAGAAATACGTATTCGCCCCCCTGCAGGTCCTCCTGCAGGTAGGATTTTTTCAGCTGCACCCGGGTGCGCTGAACGCTTCCCGTGTTGATCAGGATGTCTCCTCCCTGTTCTTCGCCCAGTGCTTCCCAGGCGTTGGTTGCCAGGCTCAATACGATCTGTCTCAGGGGTTCCGGGTCGGAGCGGATGAACGGAATCGAGTGATCCAGGTTCAGTTTCAGGGCGACATTGCCGGGCCGGGAGGCTTCCAGTTCCGGAAGGATCGCATGAATGCGTTCCGAGAGAGCGACGGGCTGCGGTGTGAAATAGGCGATTCCCGTGTACGCCAACATTTTCCCGGAGACCTCCCGGGCCCGCAGGCTGAGTTCGTAGGCCTGCCGGACAAATTCCCCCGCCGTCGAATCGCGGTCGATCTCGGCCAGGGCCATCTCCTGGTAGCCCAGGACGGCCATGAGGATGTTGTTGTAGTTGTGCGCCACGCCGCCGGCGACGATCCCCAGGCTCTTGAGCTTTGCGTCCTTGCTGATCTGGGCTTCCAGCCGTTTCCGAACGGTGATGTCCCGCCAGCAGGACCTGCTGTGCAGGATGCCGCCGCTCTCGTCCCGGACCGCGGAGACGTTCAGGCTCACATCCATCCGGGTTCCGTCACTTGTCATCAGCTGAAGCTCCTCGTCGTGGATCTCGCCCGTCTCTGCGAACGTTTGGAACACCCTTTCCGCGGCCTCGAGGCTTTCGGGGTGATACAAGTCGAAGACCGGCCGGCCGATGATCTCACCCTTGGTATAGCCGAGACGGTCTGATAAGGTCTGGTTGCACTGGATGACCCGTGCGGTCCGGGCATCCACGGAAACGTACATGTCCGGGGCATGATCGTACAGATCGGTGTACTTTTCCTCGTTTTCCCACAGCAGGCGTTCCGCGCGTTTGTGCTCCTGGATCTCCCGCCCCAGTTCCCGGTTGGCATCCTGGAGTTCCCGGGTCCGTTCTTCCACAAGGACCTCCAGCCGGCTGCCGTGTTCGCGCAGCTTCTCGGCCAGGCGCTGGCGTTCGGCACTCTCCCGCACCAGCTTCTCGTTCGCCTCCCGCAGCAGCACCCGTTCATGTTCCTGGACCACACGAAAGTTTCTCTCCTTGTCCAGCGTGGTTTCGAGCCCGCGCAGGAGCACCGAGAAGGAGACCGTGGCGATGGTGTTCAACGTCAGGAAGTTCATCCCCGTCACGGTCCAGTCCGCCAGCCAGTTCACCGAAGAGGCGGGAAGAGAAAGAAACCCATGGTGAATCAGGAACCCCGCCCAGACCAGGGTCCCGAGGTTCAGGAGCAGGGCGATCCACGCGGGACCGATCCCGAGGAGGAGCACAACCATGAGGGGAAAGGTGAAATACCATACCCAGGGGGTTGTATTTCCCGGACCCAGCGAGAAGATCAGTCCCGTTCCGATGAGGTAGAAAGTCGAGGAGGCACCCAAAGCGCGGAAGAAAAAAGGGATCGTTCGGATCAGGAACAGCGAGGCGACCAGGGTGTAGAGCGCCGTGTCCAGGATGATCATTCCCCACAACCCCTGTTTCCACAGCAGGACAACGCTGGGAACGAGACAGAGGGCCCCCAGGACCACGGACACGAAGAGGAATGTGTGCAGGATGCGACCGCGCCAGTAGGCGAGTCCCGCTTCGTCCGAGAGGTCGGAAGGGGTGGTGGCGATCCTGAGCAGTTCCGATAGTGTCATGGAAAGCGTCTCCTCACGCACAAATCGTAATCAAGCAATGCCCCGATAATGAGCCGGGCGCCCTCTTTAAAAAGGCCCGCAAAGCGCCCCTCGCCTTCTCAAATTCTTTCACAGGAAGCGGAAAGAAGCAATATAGTCATGACGAAACACAAAACGGACGGTGGTGTCCGCCCGGGAGTTGAAAGGCATATATTAGTATGTTTTTCAAATTTCGCAGGAAAACGGGCCGGGGGAAGGACGTGGCGCCTTAGGAAATCACGGCCGTCATGCTATTATAGTGTGTATTCAGGGGACCGCGTGTCGGATCGGACCGCTTCCGCCGCGAGAGGTGTTTGGAAAAGATCATCCCGGCCCGCTGAGGGCCCGCCCCTCCGCCAGGCAGACACATCGCACCGGCCCGCCGGACATCTCCCCCACGCACCGGTTGCAGTGGTCGCAGTCCGAGGCTGACACCTCCCCCCGCTCGAGCTTGGATACGATCTGCGGATCCCGGACCGTGGCCCGCCCGATCTGGACGAAATCGAACCCTTCTTCCATGGCCTGCTCCATGTTCGCCAGCGAGCAGACCCCTCCGATCAGGACCAGCGGCATTTCCACCGACTCCCGGACCTTCCGGGCAAGGTCCAGGAGGAACATCTCCTGGAAGGGATAGTGCTGTACGAAAATATTGCCGAACAGCAGGAGGCCGAGCTTCTGGAGCGGGTTCTTCTCCGCCTTGACGAACTCCCGGATCGGCACGTTGCCGCGCATCATGTACAGGGGGGTCTTCGCCGTGAACCCGCAGCTGAGTACCAGGGCGCTCGCCCCGGCGGCCTCGTAGTTTCGGGCGACCTCCACGGCCTCGTCCACCTCCAGGCCGCCCCGGAACCCGTCCCGGAGGTTCATCTTGATCAGGATGGGAACCTGAGGGCCCAGGGTATCGCGTACGTGACGGATCACCGCCACCGGGAACCGCATCCGGTTCTCCAGGGGCCCTCCGAACGAGTCGTTCCGGTGGTTGGTCCAGGGGGAGAGGAACTGGCTGAGCAGGTACCCGTGCCCGGAGTGAAGCTCCACGGCATCGAAGCCCGCTTCAACGGCCAGGGCGGACGCCTTGCCGAAGTCCTGCTTGATCTGTGCCATATCCGTCCCGGTCATCTCACGGCACACGCTGAGCCGGAAGGTGCAGAACTTCCGGGAAGGTCCCAGGGGCCGGTGCCCGATCACGCGGCTGCTGGCGAAAAAGCCGCAGTGTCCCAGTTGAATGGACGCGGCCGCCCCCTCCCGGTGCACGGCGTCGGTGATCCGCTTGAGCATGGGAACGATCTCCTCGCGCATCCACATCTCGTGCCCGAAGGCGAGACCACTGCGGGAGACCCCGCAGTAGGCCACCGTGGTCATGGCCGTCCCGCCGCCGGCCACCGCCTGGTGGTGTTCCAGCAGGCGTTCCGAGGGGCTCTCGTTCTGGCACATGCCCTCGAAACACCCGGCCCGGATCACACGGTTGCGCAGCTCCAGATCCGCCAGCTTTCCCGGGGTAAAGACCGTGCTCTGTACGGGGGGTGACATGGGACCCTCACAATCTGAGAAGGGTTGATGTTTCCATCGGGGAACGGGGCGTTCTATTCTCCATCGTCCGGATACAGCTTCCAACCGCCGATGCCGTGGGTGAGAAGGATCCGTTCCCCATATGCGGTGGCCCGGGAGCCGGCCGTCTCCATGACCGGGACCCGCTCCTCGATGGCGACCGCCAGCATGTCCAGGAGTCCGGGGTCCTGGGTGGGACTCAGGTTGACGGCAAACGGCTTATCGGACAGGGATCGGAAACGGCGGATTTCGTTACGAAGTTTATCCGGGGAGCGAAGGGTCCAGGCCGTGATCATTCCCAGTGCGCCCGCTTCCGACACCGCCACGGCCAGGTCCACGGTGCCGATCCGTGCCAGGGCGCCCTGGAGGATGGGAACCGGGATGCCGAAACGTTCGGTGATGCGTGTTTTCCAGCCCATGTAACCGTTCCCCTGTCGCGATACGCCCCTTCACCGTTTCGTTTCGCTCCCGGTTTCTTTCCTCGAACAGTACTATTATCGAACGGAACCTGTCAATACGGGGACCCTGTTCTCTGCCGGGAAACGGTTACGAAAAAGACAGCCGGAAAAGGTTGTAGATGAGAGCGCCGGATCCCAGGCGGGAGGTGCGGCAGGACGACTTTCCAAGAGGGCTAACAGCGTTGACACAGCCTGTTCTTATCCCTTATAGTAAACCTTTCCTTTTTTCCCCACGAGAGAGACGGAAGGAACCTCGGGAATGCTGAACCACGTGAAGCCCCTGCGGGAGGAAGAAGACGCCACGGAGTCGCCGGAACTGGTCAACGCGCTGTCCCTCCCGGTCATCCGGCTCTATCGCGAATCCGGGGGAAGTCTTCCGGCCCTTTCCGCCCTCCGGGATGTTATTAGTGAATCGTCCGGCGGCAGCACCAAAACGATGCAGGATATCCGGGTTCCTCCCTATAGCGTTTCGAGGGAACCCGGCGAAGACAGCAAGGGTCTGCGTGCCTGCGTCGACCGGCTGGATGTCCCGTTTCGGGCAAGGGCGACCTGCACCCAGGGCCGGGTGTATCCACAGACACCGGGGGACCTCTGCGAGAGGCTCCTGCGGGTCAACAGGATGCTGGAAGAGGACCTTCCCCGGCAGCACATCGTGGACGGATCCCCGGAGGTCCGGTCCGGGGCCATCACCCGGGTGGGCCACTTCCTCTCCCTCCGGACGCATCTGCGGCAGTGTCTCCTCCAGTTGCTACAGGACCTGGAGGCCGGCAACGCGGTGCTCCCGCCTTCCCCGGGCGAACCGCGGGCCGACGATCCCTACGTGGATCCGCTGACCCGCCAGGAAGTGACGGTGGATGTCTATGCTTTTGCCCGCCGGGCGGACGGGCTCCATGGGAACGTGCGGAACATCCTGGGGCTGGCCTGCAACGGGCATGGCGCCAGCCTGGCCTATCTGGACCGGGACGGGAGCATCCGCTGCTCGGTGCTGGACCGCTGGGCGGGGACCAAGTACACCCTGCTCCTGTCCGAGGGGGAGGAGCGGGAAATCCTCGAAGCCAGATCCCCCATCGCCCGGGAGATGCGCGACCTGTTCGTCTACTCCTACGGAAATTTCCCAAAATACAAGCGGTTCGAGCAGGTCTTTGGGGATTGGCTCCAGTGGCTGCTTTCCGATGTGGACGTGGATGCCGGGGATATCGACCTGTTCGTGAGCAGCGAGAGCAACTTCGTCACCAATGTGTTCCGGCTGGCGCCCGAAATGGACCGCTGGCTGCCCAACGCACGGGTCGTCACCGATGTAGAGCATCACACGGTGCACCAGCGCCAGGCGTTCTGGCAGAGCGGGTTCCATGAGGCCGCCGTCCTGACGCTGGATACCGCCGGGGAAAGCTTGATGCGGCTTGCCGGACGCAAGATCTGTGGCACGGTGGCCCGGATGGAGGCCGGTGGGGACTGCCGGGTCCTGCGCGAATTCCTTTTTCCTTCTTCCAGCGCGGGGCTGATCTATTCCATCGTGAACCACCACCTGGGGTTCACCCAGGGCCAGGAGGGGAAGACCATGGGGCTTGCGCCCTACGGGGGGCCGGCCCTGTACGATCAACTCGCCAAACAGCTGCGTCTCTATCCGGACGGGTCGTTCGATTTCCTCTCCTACCGGGAACTGGAGACGTTGTTGCGGGCGTATGAGGCGGAGAGACCCAGGCGGAAGGACGCCGAATTTACTTCGAAGCACTGCGACATCGCCTTTGCCGGGCAGGCGCTCATCGAGGATATTTTGTGCAACGCTTTCCGGGCCGCGATGCGGATCGCGGAGTCGGATCACCTGGTGTACGCCGGAGGGCTGGCGCTCAACAGCGTGGCCAACGAGCTGGCCCGCCGTGCGGCCAAGCCGGCCCGGCTCTACATCCCCCCCAACCCCAGCGACGCGGGGCAGGCCCTGGGCTGTGTTCTGTACGCGGCCCATGAGCTGGCGGGATGGGCGCCGAGCCGGATCGAGATCCCGGAGTATCTGGGGCCCCGGTACGGTCCGGAGGCGGTGGAGGACGCGGTCCGCTCGTTTGACGGCCATGCGGTGCGTGCCGACCGCCCCCTGCACACGCTGGCGCAGTGTATCGCCAACGGCCACATCGTCGCCCGGTTCGCCGGGCGGGCGGAGTTCGGCCCGCGGGCCCTGGGCAACCGATCCATCCTGGCGGATCCGCGTCGAAAGGACATGAAGGATGTGCTGAACCGGCGCGTGAAGTTCCGGGAAGGGTTCCGCCCGTTTGCGCCGTCCGTGCTCCTGGAGCACGCGCCCCGCTGGTTCGACCTGCCCGACCGCAGCCCCTACATGCTCCGCGTGGTGAACGTGCCGGCATCCCTCCGCGACCGGATCCCCGCCATCGTACACGTGGACGGAACGGCCCGGGTCCAGACCGTGGACCGGGCGG
>CAYTRL010000318.1:0-6997 GCA_964439795.1 uncultured Thermodesulfobacteriota bacterium | reverse complement strand
TCAGAACGAAAGCGGCGGCATCCGGGAAACCACCCAGCTGCGCGTGACCCCCTCCATCGGGTATTTCATCCTGACGGGACTCGAGGTCATGCTGAACGCCACGTACATCCTGGATATCGTACACAACGAGGACCCGCTCTATCATGACGACTCCCAGAGGTTCCTGTTCACCCTGGGTCCGGCGTACAACGCGTATCAATTCAGCGATACGTTCGTGCCCTATGCCGGCCTGCTGCTGGGAATGTACTACCATCACCTCTCAACCGATTCCCAGGATGCACAGCGTGACTCCCGTTCCGACCTGCAGTTTGCGCTTGGCCTGACGGCAGGGATACGATGGCTGCTGACCGAGAACCTGTCGATGCGCGGCGGGCTTCAGTATGTGCACGGTTTTCGGGAGACCGAGGTGGGCAGCACCAACTACCTGGGCTTCGAACTGGGAGTATCGGTTTTCATCCCCACCTGGCCTTCTTTAACCAACCACTCCACCCCTTGAACGGACAACTCTCATGCCGACTCTACCCCCTCGATCCCGGGCGTTCCTGAAGGAACTCATCGATGCCCCGAGCCCATCCGGCTTCGAAACGCTTGCCCAGGAATCCGTGCGGAACCGGTTGCGCACGGCCACCGATGACGTGGAGACCGATGTTCACGGGAACGTGATCGGTCGTCTGAACCGGGCCGCCCCTCTCCGGGTCATGCTGGCAGGCCACAGCGATGAGATCGGGTTCATGATCACGCACATCTCGGATGAGGGGTTTCTGTACGTGCAACCCGTGGGGGGGATCGACCTGTCCCTGATGCCCGGCCGACGCGTATTCGTTCATGCATCCCGGGGCAGGGTCCTGGGTGTTTTTGGCAAGAAACCGATCCATCTCATGCGCCCCGAAGACCGCAAGCGGACCCTTCAGGCCCACGAACTCTGGGTGGACATCGGGGCCCGTAACGGCAAGGATGCGCGGAAGCGCGTTCAGGTGGGAGACATCGTCACCGTGGCGGACGGGCTCGATTTTATGGAGAATCAGCTGGCGGTGGGCCGGGCCTTCGACGACAAAATCGGCGCCTTCATCGTCACGGAAACCCTCTGCCGGCTCAGCAAGGCCAAAAACCTGCGGGTGGAGGTGGCCGCCGTTTCCACGGTCCAGGAAGAAATCGGCCTCCGGGGAGCGCGTACAAGCGCCTTTGAGATCCGTCCGCACGTGGGCATCGCGGTGGACGTAGGGTTTGCCTCGGACCATCCGGGCGGTGAGAAGAAGGTCGTGGGCGATCTTCGACTGGGAAAAGGCCCCATCCTACACAAGGGGGCCACCACCAACCCCGTGGTGGGACGTCTGCTCATGGATACGGCCAGAAAGAAAAAGATCCCGTTCCAGATTGCGGCAGAGCCCCGGGCCAGTTCCACCGATGCGGATGTCATCCAGATATCCCGTGCCGGGGTAGCTGCGGGGCTCCTGAGCATCCCCAACCGGTATATGCACACCCCCGTGGAGATGATCTCCCTGGGAGACGCCGAGAACGCCATCCGCCTGCTCGCCGGATTCGTGCTCGCCCTGAAGCCCGGCATGGACTTTACACCCCGGGTCCTGTAAGGCGGATCCTGACGTTTATCAACTTGTTCCCCCGGGATGGCAGGAGCGGTGAAACCGCAGGATGGTCCACCCGTTTTTCTTTGCCTTCCGCAGGAGGAACGGATCCGGGTTGACGGCGACCGGGTGACCGACCGCCTCCAGCACGGGCAGATCGCTGATGCTGTCCGTGTAAAAGGTACTCCTGGCCAGATCCAGTCCGTGCTCCCGGCAGAAGCGTTCTGCCCAGGCCAGCTTCCCGGCGCCGTGGCAGATCGGCTGGACGACACGTCCCGTGAAAAGGCCCTGATCGTCTACCTCCAGGCGGGTGCACAGGCAGGCATGGATCCCCAGAAACCGTCCTGTGGGCTCGGCGATGTAGGGCGTGGCAGCCGTGAGCAGCGCCAGCATCTCCCCTTGCTCCTGGTGTTTCCTGACCACCTCGACGGCCTCTTCATAGAGATAGTGCTTCACCGTGTGCTGAAACCAGTCCGCGCAGAAATCGATCATTTCCTGCTCCGGGTCGCCCCGGTATCGCCCAGCGAACTTCTCCATGAGCCCCTCGGGTTTGAGCAGGTTCAACCGGTACAGGACCGATGCCAGGAAGATCTTGCCCAGATCGACACGGGATAGAAGCCCCTGCTTTCGCATCTCACGGATGTACAGCTCTCCGCTGCTTATCGAGAGCAAGGTGTTGTCCAGGTCGAAGAACACCGCCGCCGTATGATCGGTCGGCATCGGTCCTCCCGGCTCGCCGCATCCAGGCAGTGGGACGTTCACGCCTCTTCCTCCAGGAGAGCCACCGCCCGGATCCACCCGGCGCTGGCCTTCTTGACCTTCACGGGGAAGCAGAAGAAGGTAAATCCATACGGGGGAAGTTGTTCCAGTCCCGTGAGCTTCTCGATGTGACAGTATCCCTTATCGATCCCGGCGAAGTGCCCTTCCCAGATGATCGAGGCGTTTCCGGTCTTTTGATACTCCTCGGCCACCAGGGGCAGGGGAGGGTCCCAACTCCACGCATCGGTTCCAACCACCCGAACCCCACGGTCCAGAAGCCACAGGGTGGCTTCCCGGCCCATCCCGCAACCCTTCAGCATGTATTCCGGTGTCCCCCAGTGCCGGTCCGCACCGGTCATGACTAGGACGATATCACCGGGCTTCAGAGAATATCCGAGCTTCTCAAAGGCTTCCTCCATATCCGCGGCCCGGACCTTGTAGCCGTTGGGGAAGTGACGGAAATCGAGCACCACCCCGTCACCCATGCACCATTCCAGAGGAATTTCGTCAATGGTCCATGCGCGCTTTCCGTGGTCCATCTCGGGATGATAGTGGTAGGGGGCGTCCAGATGGGTCCCGGAGTGCGTGCTCATCTCCACGAACTCAACGGCCCACCCCTTCCCCCCGGGTAATTGCTCTTTCTGGAGACCCGGGAAAAACATCATCATGGAATCCGCCCCCTCTTCGTGCCCCATGTATTGGATCTTGGGGATCATCATGGGGGGATCAGAGGGCAGATCCGGTTGGATGGCGATGCTCAGATCCACCAGTCGCTTCTTTTTCATCTTGGCGTCTCCTTTCCCCGGGGATCCCCCGGAACCCCCTGCGTTTCCGCAGGATGGTCGCGGATTGCTGCAAGTACCATGAGGGCTGCCTGCGTTGAAAGCAGTTCGTACCGTCCGTACCAGGCCCGGGGTACGTTTACGGCATAAAAAAGCCGGTCCTGCCAGGATCCGTCCGGTTGCTGCGAATCCAGGAGATACCGGATCCCTTTCTGGAACCGCGGATCCTCCCGGACCCCCGCGTGCAGGAGACCCGACAGGACGGCTCCGGTCTGGGCGACCGTACTCTCCCCCGGTTCAAACTTTCCGGAGTCGTAGCTTGACAGGCTTTCCCCCCATCCACCGTCGAGATTCTGCACCTGAAAAAGCCAGTCCACGGCTTTTCGGATCTTTTTATCATCGGGTGAGGACCCGGTGAGCAGAAGCCCTTCGAGCACCTGTCCGGTTCCGTAGGTGTAGTTTGCACCCCACCGGCCGTACCAGGACCCGTTTTCTTCCTGAACCTTGAACAGATAGGATCGAGCCGAGCGGATCGCGTCATCGATTTCCGGCCACCGCATGGAGGGCCCCAGGTTTCCTACGGCGTCCAGGGCCACAAGCACGCGCGCCGTGACATCCGCGTGGCTGTAGTCCCCTACGTCGAACAGGGATTTCAGAAGATTGAAAATGATCCAGTTGTTCTTGTCCCACACCGGAAACCCCCCGTCCCGATTCTGCATGGAAACCATCCACCGGAACCCCCGATCCACAGCAGGCTGCACGGCCCGCTGAGAGGAAGGGGACAGGAGACACAGGCCGGTGAGGACCATGGCGGTGTCGTCCACGTCGGGATACCAACTGTTGGAAAACTCGAAGGGCCACCCCCCGGGATCGCCCTCCGGGTTTCCGTACTTCCAGTCTCCCTCGCGAAGGCTCTGCTGCTCCAGGAGCCATCGAACGGCTCTCTGAACGGCAGGGGTCCGGTCATGTATTCCGGCCATCAGCAGGGCGCGCAGGGAATGAGCCGTGTCCATGACCGGCCCCTGGCTGAACGGCTGCATGATACCGCGCTCCGATTCCACCTGATACGATTCCACTCCCCGTACGGCCTGCCGGATCACATCTGCGAACTCCTCCCGATCGCAGGATTGCAGGGCCATGGCGCTGAACGCGGTGGCCTGGACGACTCCGGCCCAGGTCCCGTCTTTCTCCTGCCTCTCCAGAATCCATCGGATACACTGTTCACGATATTCCGGTTCCTTGAATTTCTCCATGAACGACGCCGGGCTTTTCTCCTTCCGGAACCGCTCCCCGTTCCGAAGGAGGGCAGGGGAGGGTTCCGCTTCTCCTTCCGCAAAAAACATGGGGAGGTTCATCACCCGCCGGTTTTCATAGAGGACCATATAAGGGATCAGGATGACACGGGGAAACCCCTGGTGGTAGATGATGTCCTGGCTGTGGATCAAGCGGCAGGTTCCCCAGGGAATCTCATCCCAGGGAATCTGTCCGAACATGGCAAGAAAGATCTTGGTGAAGAAGTTGGCCGGTTTTGTACCACCGTTTTCCCGGATGAAAGCATGGGCCCGGCGGAGCACTTCGTGGTCCGGGGGGACGCCGGCTACATGGAGTGCCGTGGTGTTGATCAGGGTGACATCCAGGTTCCCGCCGCTCCCCGGGTACTGTTCCCATCCGCCGTCCTCTCCCTGCTCCGCCATGAGGAACCGGACCGACTTGTCCTGCTTTTCCGGATGGCCCTGCCCGGTGTAGGCGGCGAGCAGGATGTACACACCGGTCACGGAGGAATCGTTGTACAGGGTGCCAAGCCAGTATCCCTGGCGGTCCTGTCGCTTCAGCAGATATGCACAACCGGCGGACACGGCCCGGTCCACCTGTTGCATGTCCAGGGGAGGGGAGGGGAGGAGCTCCTCGCCGTCGGTCGCGACCCGGACACCCTCCCGTCGGCTCGCGCAGGACGAGACCCCCAGGCAGAGGATCAGGAGCAGAGCTACGGGCGCAAGCTTTCCGCGCACGGACCCGGGTACAGGGGCCGGAGCCTGGCTGGAAAATCGCACGGTTTGCGTGATCTCCCTCAATCATGTGTACGATGGTTACGTTGGGTTTTACATGTAGCACGAGACCCCCCGGAGGATCAAACGGATCCGCGAATCCGTCCCTTGTTTTCCGTCAAAAGGATCAGCGTCATTATTGACATAACAAAGGCGCTCTGTTAGGTTTCGTGGGGCCCGCCGGTTTTCGGGTTCCACGAACATTTTGACCGAAGTCCTACGGAGAACTCTTTGATTTGTGAAGGGAGGGAACGATGAAGAAGATTCTTCTCACCGAGGAGGAACTGCCACGCCAATGGTACAATATCATGGCGGATATCAAGATGAATCCACCGCTTCGTCCGGATGGAACCCCACTGGAACCCGGAGACCTCGCCCCCGTTTTTCCCATGAATCTGGTAGAACAGGAAGCGAGCGCGGAACGATGGATCGATATCCCCGAGGGGATCCTTGAGAAATACCTGATATGGAGACCGTCTCCTCTGGTTCGTGCAACGGCGCTGGAACAGGCAATCGGCACGCCGGCGCGGATCTATTTCAAGAACGAAGGGGTGAGCCCTCCGGGGAGCCACAAGCCCAACACGGCCGTGGCACAGGCGTATTACAATAAAGAGTTCGGGATCAAGCGCATCTGCACGGAGACCGGGGCAGGGCAATGGGGGAGCGCCCTTGCGTTTGCATGCGCCCTATTCGGCCTGGAGATGAAGGTCTTCATGGTCAAGATCAGCATACAACAGAAGCCGAACAGACGCACGATGATGGAAACATGGGGGGCCTCCTGCGTGGCCAGCCCCAGCACCGAAACGCAGTCCGGCCGTGCGATCCTGGAACAGGACCCGGACTCCCCCGGCTCCCTGGGCATCGCCATCAGTGAAGCCATTGAGGAGGCGGTTCCGCGAGAGGACACCCGTTATTCTCTTGGAAGCGTCCTGAACCACGTGCTGCTCCATCAGAGCATCATCGGCCTGGAGGCCAAAAAACAGCTGGAAAAAATCGGGGAGTCCCCGGACATCATCATCGGCTGCGCCGGTGGCGGCAGCAACTTCGCGGGTCTCAGCTTCCCGTTCGTCCTGGACAAGCTCAACGGAAAGGATATCAAGATCTATCCAGTGGAGCCCAAGGCCTGTCCCACCCTGACCAAGGCACCGTTTGTCTACGATCATGGCGACACGGCCCGATTCACTCCCTTGATCCCCATGCACAGCCTGGGACACTCGTTTGTTCCTCCGCCGATCCATGCGGGAGGCCTCCGCTATCACGGTATGGCACCTCAGGTCAGCCAACTGGTCTCAGAGGGGCTGCTCGAGCCACGCTCCTATTACCAGGTGGAAAGTTTCCAGGCCGGCATGCTGTATGCCCGTTCCGAGGGTTTCATCCCGGCCCCGGAAACCAATCAGGCGCTTGCCTGTGTGGTGGACGAGGCGAAAAAGGCCAAAGAAGAGGGTAAAGAGAAGGTCATCCTCTGCAACTGGAGCGGCCACGGGTTGATCGATCTCGGGTCTTACGAGCGCTATCTTTCCCAGCAGCTCACGGACTATGAACTGCCCGACGAGGAACTTGAAAAGGCAGAGGAAGTCTTCAAGGACTTTCCCAAGCCCGAATTGATCAAGAGCCGCTGATTCCATAGAAGGGGTTTACAGGGTTCCGATTCCTTCTTTCCCTCTGTTCGAAACAAAATCCACCCTTACCGGTGGATTTTGTTTCTTAGGACGTTCATTGTATGATGGCAATCTCTTTCTTTCCATTTTTCGTTTAGAGGTCACATGAAGATCTGCCCGGATTCCCCCGACCTTGAGACAGTTCTTAAAAAAGAAGCCTACTGCGGTCG
>CAYTRL010000317.1:0-7011 GCA_964439795.1 uncultured Thermodesulfobacteriota bacterium | reverse complement strand
CATACCGGTTTCTCGAGAATCACCTGCCGTCGAGAAGGTTGCCCTTCTGTTCCGTCATCCGTTGCCTTGCCTCGGCGGAGCGCCTCTCCGCCCTAAAAACCCAGGCCGAACGCTCCGGACCCGTTTCCAGGAACCGGTCCCAGGCCCGCACGGCACCGGGATCGTTGCCGATCTCGAAATATGCCTTCCCGAGGTTGAAAAGCGGGGCTGGAAAATCCTGCCTGGACCGGATGGCGGCCTCGAACTGCTGGATCCCCGGGACATATTGCTTCCCCGCGCAAAGGAGAACCCCGTAATTGTTCCGGGCCTCCGCATAGTCCTGGTTCAGGGCGAGGGCCCTTTCGTACAGGTCCCGGGCTTCCTTGACGCGGCCCTGGTCGTGGAGCAGGTTCGCCAGGTTGTTCAAGGCGATCTCGTTGCGGGGGTTCGAGGCCAGGATCATCCGGAACTGCCGTTTCGCCTCGGCGGCCATCCGGCGGCAGCGGTCCTTGCGCAGAGCCTCCCCCTCCATGCGCTTGGGTTCCTTCAGGGCGTGATGGGCCATCGGCTCGATGTCCGAAGTCTTCCACCATTGGGACGTCTCCCCGCAGAACAGGGACAGCTTGTGACAGGCCACGGCCAGGTTGTTCCGCGCGGCCGGGTCCCCGGGAAAGGCCACGAGGAAAAAGGAAAAGGCATCTCTTGCCCCCCCGTAATCTTCTTCGGTGAGGAGGCGGACCCCCTGCTGGAAGAGCCGGCAGTAGCTTCTGAGATCCCCCACGCAGCGGTGCATTTTCTGGAGCCTTTGCGCCAGAAACCCGGAGCCCGTATCGTCCAGATGATCTCCTCTCCGGCTCATGGCCCGGAGGAAGGTGACCCCCGCAAAGGGATCGTATCCGGCGATGTAGGCATATTTCGCGCCCAGGTAGTCCGCCTCCAGCTCTTCCCCCTTGCGGAACGTTTTCATGATCATCGTGGCCATCCGGGGCCCTTCCGGGTCGTGGGTCAGGGTGTCTCCCAGGCGCACGGTTTCCATCCAGTGATCCTGCTCGATGTGGGCGACTTCATGCCCGATCACGAACGCCAGGACCGCGTCCGAGTCGCCCAGCTCCTCCTGCACGAAGCGGATCAGGCCCCGGTTGATATAAAGGTGGCCGCTGGGCAGGGAGTAGGCCTGCAGACCTGGATCGTCAACGATCCGCACCGAGTACTTCTCCCGAAGGTACGGGAACTGGTTCTCCCGGACAATGCATTCCAGGATGGCGTTCAGCCGCAGGTCCAGGTAGGCGTCCTCCACAAACCCCGGAGCCTCGATCTCCGCCTGTTTCTCTTTCATGGACCGGTGGAGTGCCTTCGCCCCGAAGGCGGGTCCGTTCCAGCCCGCCAGTTCGATCCTTGCCTTTTCCCCCTCCGGGCTGTGCGGGTCGGTCTCCAGGGACCGGCGGTACATTTCACGGGCCTTTTCCAGATCTCCCCGGTCCCGGTGGATGTCTCCCAGCAGGTTCAGGGCCCGCTGATCCATGGGGTTCAGGTGGACGGCAGCGGTCAGGTGGGCCTCCGCCATGTTCTCCCGGCCCTGCATCCTGTGGACGCTCCCCAGTCGAAACCGGGCCTCGGGGTCGTCGGGCGCCTTGTTCCATGACCGTACCGCCCGCCGGCAGCTTTCGTCGTACACCGGCGATCCCGGTGTGACGTGAAGCAGGCCCTTGAGGAAGTGGGCGCGCTGCAGGTGGTCGGGGCGTTCGAGGATCCGGTTCACCAGCCGGTCACATTCCTCGTACTTCCCCTCGCGGTAAAGGGAAAACGCCCGGTTGAGCAGCCGCCCCTCCTCTCCGTACTGGAGTTCCCGCGCCCGTTCTTCTGCGTCCAGGAGGTGTTCGCTTCCCGCCTCCCGCGTTCTGGAGGCGGCCAGCCGGTATTCCCGGAAGTATTTCAGCGCCAGCTCCCGTTCCTGGACACCGCCCTTTACACGGAAAGACTCCTCGTGAACCCGGGCCAGGCCGTAGTAGGCCCTGGGATCCACCTGCGTCTCTTCCAGCAACCCCTGAAACACCGCGCGGGCCTCCGGGAGTTTGTTTCGCTCCAGAAGGATCATGCCCAGCCAGAGCCGGGACGGCTGATGGCCGGGATGATCCCCGATCACCCCTCGAAAGGTCTTCTCCGCCGCGGAAAGATCCTGCTGCCGGTACAAGGCATAGCCCATGCCGAACCGGCACCCGGGTTCCCCGGGGGACAGATAAAGGGCCTTCCCGTAATACTCCTCTGCCTTTTTCCAGTCCGACAGCGCGGCATAATGTTGCGCGGTCTGAGTAAAATGCCGGAACGCCGCGTCCCGGGCCTCCTTTTCCACGGATTCCTGGGCCAACCCCCGGGCACCGGAAAGAACACCCGCCAGCACGAGAATGCCCGCCAGGGCGAGGCACAGCCGGCTGTGTTCAGGCCCGCATGGACGGGGCCGTTCCAGGGTTCGTTTTTTCATCTTCATCTCACGCTCATCCGGACTGGGCCCGGCCAAACCCGAATCGAACCAGGTTTTCCACGGCCCGTTGCACAGACGACCACGAATCGGGTGCAGGGGCTCCCTTTTGAACCCTTTTTGCCGCGGCCATCATTTCGTCGAACTCCGGCGCCAGGCCGGAAACGGATGCCGGCGGAAACGAACGGGAAAACGCTTCGCGGGTCTCTGTCACGTAATCGGGCTGAAACAGGGCCTTCAAGTCCCCTGCCCGGTCCACCCCCCGGGCCTGCAGGCCCAGGTCCCGGTCCAGCAGGGAAAGCCACGACCCCAGCTGAAAAAACGTTCCGGCATCCCTGTCTTTGAAATCATCAGCCCCTGCAAGCAGGGAGAGGTTCTTCTTCAGGTCCGAAAGTTCCACCCGCAGTTCCTGGTTTTTGTAGAGCCCGGAGGACAGTTTTTTCCGGAACAGGACCGTCTCTTCCAGGAGCCGGCCGCTTCCTTTCAACCCCTGGAGGCTCTCCTCCAGGGACGCCGCCAGCCGTTCGCCGAAAACCGCCGTATCCCCCTGTATGGAAGGGGACGTCCACAGGAGGGAATCCAGGCTCTGCCACACAAACCCCAATCGAAAAAAGCGGGCAGGGACCCACCCCCTGCTCTCGGGAAGAAGGCCGCGGACGATTTCCGTTTCCGGCAGGTCCATACAGAAGGAGAGCACGGCCGCAACCTGTCCGGCGTCCATGTCCGGCGACACCCCTTGAGGGTTCGCCTCGGCGATTATCCGGCCCATGGGGGCAGGCCCCCTGAACTGCGTGGTAAGGAACAGTCCGACCACCAGCAGGGCCAGGGCTCCGGCCGTCAGGGGTTTCCAGACGGGTCCCTGGAAGCGAAGGAGGGTTTCCAGGCGCTGAAAGAGCTTTGCGGCCAGACTTCCGGCCCGCCCCTCTTCCTTGCGTGCAAGAAGCGCCCGTGCCCGACCGGGAGAAAACCCGGGCTCCGCCTCCACCCTCTGGAGAATATTGCAGATTTTCCACATCCGTTGCGTGCAGTATGTGCAGGAGTCCATGTGTTGTTCCAGGGCCGCCTGCTCCCGGGACTCGAGTCCGCCTTCTGCAAAACGCCACAAGGTTTCTTCCAGCTTCTCCCGGTCTCCCTCATGTCCGCAATACGCTGTTTCCCCTTGCTTTTTTCCCTTGAGCGCGTACAGCAGAGATGCCTGTTCCTCGATGTCTTTCCAGGGATCGTCCTGCATGGGTTTTTCCCTCATATTTCACAGGCCAACGGCCCGGCCGGTTTCCGAAGGGTTCCTTCTCTCTTCATTCTAATACGGAAAAAACCGGTCATGATGGCAACGCCCGCCCGAGTTCTCTCTTCCCGGACCCTTCTTCAGTCTATCTTAAGAGATTTTTTCAAGCTTTCGTGCGCTTTTCTCTTATGCGAGGAAAAGGTAGGCGGGCTCATGCCCAGTAACTCACGCACAGACCGGTTGATTGGGGTGAACAGCCTGTCCAGCTTCTCAAGGGCCTCGTCCGCTTTTTTTCTGAGCTTGCGCCCGCGAACGTAAAACTCCTGCAACTCCGTCTTCCATATCTCGTCTCGATAGGTTTCCGCTTCCAGGGCCCCCTGAGAAAACTGTTTTTCGATCTCCTTCTTCTCGCCCAGTATCTGAAAGATGCTTTTCCCCTCCGATTCCCGGCTCACACGGTCAAGGTCGGTCTCGGGAACCTGCCCCCCCCGGAGTTCCTCTGTCTTCAGAAAGATCTTCTTCTCGTTCTGGCGCAGGAGAAAGTGTCGGATTCCCAGGTCCATGTGGAGGAGATACGCCTTGTCCAGGTCCTGCAGATACGTTTCATTGAACCTTTGTTCATAGGCGGAAAGCTCGCTGCGGATCGTCTCCTTGTCCGTTTCCTTTGCAGCGGCCAGGGTATCCAGTTCCTCCTCACTCAGGGGGGAGATACCCCAGTAGAGCAGCTTGATCAGGACCCGGCTTCCGGGTTCCAGCTCCCGGAGACAAGGTTCCAGGTCCGTTTCCGGGGAATCGGGTTCCGGGGAGTCGGCGGCGATCGTATCCATCCTCTCCCTGGTCCCGTCCCTGCCCATGGGCTCCATCAGGGAACTCGTGGGATATTTCAGGAGAAGCCACTTCCGGTTGGTCATCCCCTGTTTCCGGTTGGTGGATTTCAGCCAATCCAGGATCCGGTTCCGCTTCACCTTTCCGAGAAACCAGTCCCGGAAGGCAAGCCCCCGGGAAGGATCGAACTTCCCTGCGATCTTCGTGAATTGGCGGTGCCCGAACAGGGTTTCGTGCAGACTGTCGAAGACGTGGTTGTAGTAGGGCTCATCCACTGAGTAGGGAATCCCGTGGCTTTGCAGAACCGCACGGATGTTCTTTTCGAAACGGTCGAAGCAGCGCCAGAAAAAAACGTTCCTTTGGGCCGACGTCCCATCTTCCGAGCCGCTCAGGATCTCCCTGATCAGTTCCTCATCGGTGCGGCGTTCGAGTTGCTCTTTCATGGAACTCTTATCTCTTCCGTGGGGAAGCCGCCCGTCCCCCTCCGGGTCAACAACGGTCTGCCAGCCGAAACAACACAAGGATTTATTCAAAAAAACTAACTACTTGGATATCCTACGGCCGATCCGGTTGTCAAGGAAAAAGAGGACAGAGCGGCTTTGCAGGGGGGCTGGGAGATTGCCGCGCTCCGCTCGCAATATCCAGCCTTGTACCCCCCGGCGCCATAGGCGGGTGGTGTGGAGCTGAAGGCTGAAAGCCGACAGCTGAAAGCGGGTATCAAATTCACGACGAAAATTATTCAGTGTACGCAGAGACGGGAAAAGTCACTGAGGCAGGGAAACACTGGAGCGTGGGAGCCCTTCCGGGGAGACTATTCGAACCGGCTGTATTCGATCAACCGCCGCACGTCCCCGTTCCATTCACCTCTCCAGAGGGAGAGGACCTCCCGGGCCGGGCAGTCCCAGCCCTGTTCCAGGCGGGTGAGCAGCGGATCGAGATACACGGTTTCGTCCTCTCCACGGTCGTTGCACGCCCCTTGACGCACCAGGCCTTCCCGGCTGATCCGGATGACTTCCCGGATCCGGTCCAGCAGCGGGCTGCCCTGCACCGTGGCTGCGGGCCCCTTTCGGCTGATGGTCAGGTAGAGGGCCTGCCGCTGGATCGTCCCCCAGGACCTGACCACTTCCCAGGCTTCCTGCCGGGCCGCCCGGTCATAGAGGATCCCCTTCAGCAGGGCGGGGAAGGTCATGACAAGGTCCGGCGGCGTGCAGTCCGCACCGCGCACCTCCAGATAGGGCTTGAACCGGGCCTCGGTAAAGATGCCGGACAGGTGAAGCACCCAGTCCTCCCAGCATGCCCTGTGCTCTTGAAAGCCTGAATCCAGGTACTGCCGGAAGGTGACGGCTCCATCCACGTCGATCCACCGGCCGTCCCTGACCAGGAAGATCACAGGCACGTCCAGCGCATATTCCACGTAGTCCCGGAACCTGGCCTCGGGCAGGTAGAGCTTTTCGATGAACCCGCAGCGTTTCAGGTCGGTGTGTTGCCAGATGTAGGCCCGGCGGGTCATGAACCCGTTGGGCTTTCCCCCGGAAACGGCGGAATTGGCGTACAGGGCCGTTACCAGGGGGGAGAGGGCCATGGCAAGACGAAACTTCTCCATGGCATCCGCTTCACTTTCGTAATCCAGGTTCAGCTGCAGGGCCGCGGTGTTTCTCATCATGGCCGTGCCCATCTCCCCCTGCAGGGGCAGGTACCGGTTCATGATGTAGTACCGCTGCTTGGGCAGCAGCTCGATCTCGTCCCATACCGACACGGGATGACAGCCGGATCCGATCCATGCAATCTTCTCGGGATCTGTCACCTCCCGGATTTCAGCCAGATGGTCGGCGATCTCCCCGGCCAGGTCGTGCAGTGTTGCATGGGGAGCGCCGCTCAACTCGAGCTGCGCACCGGGCTCCAGCGTGATCCGGCTTTCTTCCCTCTCCAGGCCGATCACGCGGGCCCCTTCATGAAGGGGCGACCAGCCGAACCGGTCCCCCAGCCGCATCAGGAACGACTCCACCCCGTCCTGTCCGCTGAACGGAACCGCGATCCCCGAGGCGGGGTGCACGCCGATCTTTTCAAACTCCATGCCCATCCGCCACTGTTCGGGCGGCTTGCAGGCATCCAGGAAAAAACGTTCCAGATCCTGGGTTGAATCCACAGAAGACACGGGATGGCCCCTTCATAGCAGGCGTTGAAAAACAAGGATTATTTATTTTCCATCATTCCGGACTTGACCCTTTGACCCCCCTGACCCTTATACCCCCCTGACCCGGAATCCAGGGGAATCTCCCCCGATATGTCACTGTATTTATGACAACTCGTACCAGGTCCACATTGGATTAGATACGCTGACGCATCGGGAGGTTGTATGAAAACCAACCGGAACAGTTGATCATTTCCCGGTTTCCAGGTCAATATGGTTGCCGGAGAATCTCCCGGGGGATTGACCGGCTTCTCGCCTGTCGGCTAAAAGGGTAGATCTGTGTAATCGCAGCCGGACAAGGAGATCGAAACCAAC
>CAYTRL010000316.1:1610-7045 GCA_964439795.1 uncultured Thermodesulfobacteriota bacterium | reverse complement strand
GAAGCGGTCCGGATGACCCTGGAACGCACTCCCCCGGAGCTGTCCGCGGACATTATCGACAAGGGGATCGTGCTGGCGGGCGGGGGGGCCCTTCTGAAAAACCTGGACGTTTTGCTGCGGGAGGAGACCGGACTGCCGGTCATCGTAGGAGAAGACCCCCTTTCCTGTGTGGCTCTGGGATGCGGCAAAATCCTGGAAGAACTGGACCTCCTCCGGGCCGTTACCACCCAATAAATGAATATTCGCAAACGATGAACAGCAAAACACTGTGGACCAAAACACTGAGCGAGGAGTTCTGGAGCGGGGTCGTTTCCCCGCTCATGTTTTCCATCGCCGGCGACCTGATCGAAGAAAGGATGGCCCGCAAAGGCATCCGGATGGCGGGCCTGAAAAGCCTGGAAACGGAACGGTTTTTCCGACTGTTCGGGGGCCAGGTCTACCTGAATTCGCGGATCCTGGAAGAGATCGTAAAGCTGATCCCATCGGTGTTCCTCACGCCGGAGATGCTTCGCTTTTTTCCTGAGGATATTCAGGAAGATTTCACCGAGATTCATGTTTCCTTCTTTTCCCCTCAGACCCTCCGGATCCTGTTTCGGTTGTTCGGGATGGACAAGGACTGGGCGCCCTTTTTCAATTACAAGGCGTTCGAATCCACCGTGTCCCACATGGAAGAGCTTCGCAGGACACGGTTTCCCGTTGAAGAAACCTCCCTGACAACCGAGGAGTTGCTGGCTCGAAGCCGGATGCTGTGTCAGGAGATGGGGGACTACCTGGATGTGGTCACCTGGGGCATGGTCTTTGCCTATGTATTTCATCCGCTCACGGAAATCCTTGCCAGGAAATGGGGGCAGGACCTGGACGGTGAACTGGCTGCAACCCTCACCGTGGGCCTGGACGGGATCAAGACCTTTGAAATCAACCGGGAGATCGAAAACCTGGCTGTACAGGTCGAGGGAGACCCCGATCTGCTTGAACTGTTCAACAAGAACAACGGAAAGGCCGTTCTCCGCTCCCTCCGGAAAAAACCACAGGAAAACGGGTCCTTTGCGCAGGCCTTCTTCTCTTTTCTGGACCAGCACGGCCATCGGTTTCACGGCAGGGATATCCTTTACGCCACCTGGCGGGAATGCCCCGAGAACGTGATCGACATGATCAGGATGAACCTGGGATGCGACCGCTCCCGGAAGTCGCTCGAGCAGCAACGGGCGAAGAGACATAAAGTGGAGTCGCTTCTGGCACACCGTGTCCGGAAGGGTGTTCTGGGCTCCCCCAAGTTCGCCCTGTATTCCTTGTCTTTGTTGTACAACCAGAAATATTTCGTGATCCGCGAGAACATGCGTTACCACTCGGATCTTTTCCTGGAGCAGTTTCGAAAGCTCTATCTGGAAATCGGCCGGCGCTGGAAGGCCGATGGCAAGCTGAAGACGGCGCAGGATGTGGTGTACCTGACAAAGGAGGAGGTGGAAGAGGCCTGCACCCGAGGCGTTTCCTTCCGGGAGAAGGCGGAGAAACGCAAGAGGGAGTACAAGCAGTATCGCACCCTGAAAACCCCGGAAGTCATCACGGACGATACGCGCCTGCAGCCGGCGGCCCCACTGCCCCGGGAGGACACCTTCGTCCTGACGGGCGAGGCGGCGAGCCCCGGTTCCGTTTCCGGACCTGCGCGCGTGATACACAATCCACGGGACGTTCTTGCCTTTCAGAAGGGGGAAATCCTCGTTGCCGAGTACACGGATCCCAGCTGGACCCCTGTACTCTCCGGAGCGGCGGGCATCGTCCTTGAGGCCGGCGGGTTTCTCTCTCACGGATCCATCGTTGCAAGGGAGTACAGAATCCCGGCCCTCATCCAGGTGAGCGGGGCTGTGGATCGGATCCGGACCGGGGACCTTCTCGCACTGGACACGGAAAAGAAATGCGTCCACATCGAGAAGGAGTGACGCTCCCGGACACCGGCGGGGATAAACCGGAAGTGCTCGAAGAGAGTCCGCGGGGGATCACGGCATGATCCGCGAAAACCAGAGGCCGGTCCTCCTGTTCTTCCTTTTTCTGTTTTCCTTCATTTTGTACCTGCTCTACCAGTTGTTCCATCCGTTTCTACACACCCTGCTCCTGTCCCTGATCCTCTCCGGCCTGTTTTTTCCGGTATACAGGAAGCTGGAAGTTCTCCTGAAGGGCCGCCGGATCCCCGCTGCCCTGATCACCTGCCTGCTGGTGTTCCTCACGGTGTTCCTTCCGTTGATCTATTTCATCGCAACCCTTTCCAACGAAACGTTTTCCTATTACACGTCTCTGTCGGACAAACTGGGTGACGGCCAGATCCAGCAGTTCCTGGACCGACACCGGAACATCTGGAAGGAAGGGATGGAGCGTTTTGACCAGTTGAAGCTGCCGATCCGGTCTGAGGAACTGGAACTCAATGTGGTGGAGATGGGTAAACAGGGGCTCTTTTTCGTGTATCAGCAGGCCCGAACACTGATCTCCAATCTCACCAAGTTCTTTTTTCACTTTCTGTTTCTTCTGGTGGTCCTTTTCTACCTCTTTCTGGACGGAATGAGGCTGAGAAGCTTTCTTTTCACCATGTTCCCGCTTCCAGAAAGTCAGGAACGGTTTCTCGCGGGACGGTTCAACGAGATGGCCCGCGCCATCCTTCTCATCAACGGAATGGCGGGTCTCTTCCAGGGGATCGTGGGCGGCTTCGGCTTCTGGCTCTTCGGGATCCCATCGCCGTTCCTGTGGGGCTCCCTGATGGCCATCCTCGCCTTTCTGCCCATCGTGGGAATCTCAATCGTGTATATTCCCGCTGCCGTCTACCTGCTTCTCCTGAAGCGGTACGCTGCCGCGGTCCTCTTCCTGCTCCTCTTCTTTCTCCTCTCGTTCATCGTGGAGTACCTCATCAAGCCGCGCATGGTGGGCCACCAATCGAAGCTCCACGCCCTCCTGGTCCTGCTCGCTATTCTGGGCGGGCTGAGTGCCTTCGGGATCCTGGGGATCCTGTACGGCCCCCTGATCCTTACGGCGTTCCTGGCCCTGGCGGAATTGTACAAGGAATACTACGAGGAGGCCCTGCTTGGAAAGAACGCTGACGGCGAGCCAAAAGATGTCTGATCTTCCGATGGTTCAGCGGTGAAACTTGACAAAAAGGCTTGAATCCTTTACAAATTGCTGGATACAAGCCCTGTAGGCCTCTCCTGATCCGACATGCGGGCATAGCTCAGTTGGTAGAGTGCCAGCTTCCCAAGCTGGGTGTCACGGGTTCGAGTCCCGTTGCCCGCTCCATTCTTTCCCTTCCGTTCCACCGCCCCAGAATCGAGCTGCCTGTCTAGGAAAAGACCGAGGGCTGGCCGTCAACCGCCATGGGTTCGGGGCGACCACAGCCCTCTTACCCTGAAGGTGTTTCCGGCAGGATCCTCTGTGGATGTGTGTACAAGCTCAACCCTCCCGCCCGGAGGCAGCCGAGGATCGTGAGGTTCAACCGTTCCGCCAGATCGATGGACAGGGTGGTTGTGGAGGACCTGGAGACCAGGACGGGCACGCCCAGGCGTGCTGCTTTGACGATCATCTCCGAGCTCAACCGGCCGGTGGTGAGCAGCACGCTGTTCGCCGTGGGTAGGTCCTGGAGAAAGCATTTTCCCAGGATCCGGTCCAGGGCGTTATGGCGGCCGATGTCCTGTTCAAAAAGGATCTTTCCGTTTTCCCCGAACAGGGATACGGCATGGGTGCCCCGCGTTCTTCTGTAGAGCGGAGCCTGCTGAAGGGTTTCCTTCATCCAGGAGAGGATATCCGAAATCGACACCTGAAAAGGGGAGGAAACCGGTTGACACTGCATGGCGTCCATTACCCGGTAGAAGGACGTGGCCTTGCCGCAGCCCGACCCGAGCATCCGTTTTTCCCAAAAACGATCCGCAACGGGAGGAAGCTCTTTCAATTGAATGCGGACGACCCCCGTCGCCTCCTCCACCTGCACATCTTCGATCTCCTCCCGGTTCCGGATCCATCCCTCGGAAAACAGAAACCCCACCGCCAGGACGGACAGTTCGAACGGGACGGTCATCAGGGTGACGATCTCCTGTTCGTTGACGAACAGGGTCACCGGTGCCTCGCAGATCACCTCCTGTGCGTCTGTTTTTCGGGTGCCGGGTCCCACGCGGTCCACGGAAACCGTCTTCACCGAACGGTCCGATTCCGGCGGCGTCCCCGCTTGTTCCGCCCCTTGCGCCGGTCTATTCGGCGTCCAGCGCGGTGGATTTGCATCCTTCTCGAACGACATCTGCATCGTCTCCCTGCCCACCTGGGTTTCCGTCGGCCCCCAGGCTGATAAGCCGCAGGGGGGTTTCCCCCTCCGGTGCCTGATAACGGTACGGGTTTCTCCATGGATCCAGGGGAACAAGACCCAGGGTTCCGCCTCCCGGGGGATGGCCGGAACCGGCTTCTCCAGGCGTTCGATCCACCCTCAGTACCTCCATCCCCTCCTCTGCGGAAGGGAACCGTCCGTGGTCCTGATAAAAGAGGATCGCGGCCACGCAAATCCTGTCCATGTCCGCCGTGATTTTTTCCTGGTAGATGCGGCGCAACTTTTCCGTCTGCCCCCCGTACATCATGAACAGGAACAACCCCATCAGGATCAATCCTCCCAGGAGCATCAGCCAGAAGGAGCGCCCCCCGGAGGCGTTCTTTTTTTTCTTCTTTTTTCGCAGTTTTCTGTTTTTCTTGTTGAATTTCATAGGGGCTCATCCCTCCCGTTCCATGACCGCGTCCCCCGAACCCATTGACGGAGTCCGCCAGCAGGAAGCCGCGGGGGTCGGATCGGAAAAATGCGAAAAACATGTCGGAACATCTTCAAGACGCTTTTACCGGCCGGGCTTCTCCGCTTCTCTCCAGCGCCACCTTGAACGCAACGGGCCCCATCATCTGGTTCATGAGAATCACGGCCATCAGCAACGTGTAAAAAACATCTACCTCATGAGGAAAGCGGCGGAGAACCAGGCCGGCCAGTCCGATGGAGACACCCGCTTGTGTGATGAAACTCATGCTGTAGAGGGTTCCCCGGGAAGCGGGTTCATGCAGGATGGCCATTGTCCCGGTGGAGGCGAACCAGATGCCTGAAAACCGTATCACGGCGAACAGCACGGCGCATGGCCACATCCGCACAAAGGCACCGAGATCGAGACAAGTACCCGCCAGTGCGAAAAAAATCACAAATATAGGGAGATACGAGCGTTCAATCGTCTCCTCATAAAACGCTCCCTCTCGAAAAAGGTTTTGGAGACAGAATCCAGCGCTCATGGAAATCAACAGCGGTTCCAGGTGGAGCGCCATGCCGGTATAGTGTTCCAGCGAATGCGATGTCGCATCCGATAAACGGGTAACCAGAAAGCCCACACAGAGGAAAAAAAAGATCCGGTCCGCCTTCACGTACCGCGTGTAGATCGACATGC
>CAYTRL010000316.1:0-1600 GCA_964439795.1 uncultured Thermodesulfobacteriota bacterium | reverse complement strand
TACGTGGACAGCCTCTGTGTAGATCTCGGAGCAACCCGAAACAATAAAAAAAACGCCGAAGGAGAGAAAAATCTCCAGGGGGATGGATATCCACAGCATGGAGGGGGAAACCCCCTCTCGCCCCTGGATCCCGGAAAGGGCCATGAAAAACGAGAAAAATACGATGACCAGGATATCCGTGACGACGGTGACACCCAGAACGGTTTCGGAAAATCGGCCCCGGGCCCTGCATTCTTTCATGATCGCCACGGTGGAAGAGGGGGACCGCGCAATGGCAAGGGTGGCGGCGAGCGCCGCGAGAATCCCGCTCTGTACGGTCGTGAGCCCGGGAAAGAGGCCGAAACTGTCCCCCCCCCAGTACAGAAACAGGAAGGTCAGGGGAAAAACGACCAGGGGGACCGCCAGGCTCAAGCCCAGCAGGATCTTCCAGTCCTTCCTGAGATCCCTCATCCGCAGTTCCAGGCCGGCGGTGAGCGCAATGTAGGTCAGTGCCAGTTCGTCGATAAAGCGGAGAGATGCCACCGATTCGCGGGAAAAGGTTCCCAGCACGTCCGGCCCGAGCAGGATGCCCGCCAAAAGATACCCGGAGAGCTTGGGGAGACGGATACGTGACGCCCACTCTCCGAAAAGATAGGCGGCCAGGAGCAGAAAGCCGAAATTGACGGTAAGTTGGATTTCCCGGGACGCGAAGGCGTCCGGAAACGCCGTCAGGAGAATCCCCTGTAACGCCAGCAAAACCAGCAGTACGAACAGATGGGCCATCTTACTCTTCCTTCATGGCCGCAGCCAGACCGAAGGGGCTGATGAGCTCATTGATCCATATGGAAATCACGAGTACGGAGAAGGTGGTCTTGAACAAGAGTGTAGGTTCGTGTTCCAGAAACCAAAGACGAAAATGTATGGCCAGCGCAACGGCGATCCCTCCCTGGGAGATCAGCCCCCATCCCATACGCAAACGGCGGGGTTTCGCGAGATGAGGGAGGATGCTCCCCAGGAAGAGCCCCCCCCCGATACCGCGGGCAACGGCACGGACCGTGCAGTAGCAGAAGACAAAGATGATGACCCGGTAGGACTCCACCACCAGGCACGCACCGGCCACGATCAGAAAGATCAGGTAGAGGGGCCGCTCGATCCGGAGCAGGAGATGGAACGTCTCGTCCCGTTTCCAGCTGAAGTTTCCCAGAAGAACACCGGCCACCAGGGTGACGAACAGGGGGGAGATGCCCAGCAGATGCGACATGCCGCCCACAAAAAGCAACAACCCGATGATAATGATGACCTTCTCGGTCTCCCCCGTCCGGGCGCGGAACAGAATGGTAAAGAGGAACCCCATGAGCACACCGAGAAGAATGCTCGACAGAAAGCGCGCCCAGGGAAGAACCGGAAGTGTGATCCACTTCACCGGGGCCGGTACACCGCAGATCAGGACGCCGAACAAGAGAATAGCGATCACGTCGTTCATGCTCGCCACAAACTGCAGGATCTGCCCGCGGGACCGGTCGAGATCTTTTGCGTGCAGCATCCACAAAGCGATGGATGTCTGCCCGGAACAGAGCCCCGCCACCGCCAGAACGGCCACGGCAGGGTGAAACAGGGGATC
>CAYTRL010000315.1:0-7073 GCA_964439795.1 uncultured Thermodesulfobacteriota bacterium | reverse complement strand
CTTCCCCAGCAGAAATGTGCCGATGGGGGCCAGGGTTTCCCCGGCGTCGGGTGCCTGACCCGGAGTGATCTTCTCCTCGTACAGCGTCACTTTTGCCATGGGAGGGTACAGCCCGAAACCCTTCAACCCTTCCGGATCAGCCGGCTTTTCATGAAATACGGTTCCTTCCATGCTGCTCAAGCCGGAAAGAAGCGCCATGATCATGCTGGAGGCTGCCCGGGCATCCACCGGACGGGTGATCCACCATTTTCCGGTCCCCTTCTTCACCAGGGTGACATCTTCTCCGTTCCAGTTCAGGTCTATCTTGTCCACCATCCAGGACTGGAAAGGAAGGACCTTCCGTTCCCGCAGATCCTCGGGATCCACATCGATGGTTTCCAGGAGGTCTCCGTCCAGGCTCACGACCTGATCCGTTTCTCCTCTCCTGGCGTACACCAGCTCCTTTCCCTCTTCCGTCCGGCTCACACCGACCAGGAGGCTTGCCTGGACCTGGTCCGGAGACAGGGTGACGCGGACGACTCTTTGCGGGGTGTCCAGCCCGAATTCCTCAAGGTTTTCAGCCTGTTCGGCATCAAAGGATCGGGCCGTGAGCCCGACGATCTTGTCCAGGATTTTCTCGGCTTTCTCCCGGGTCACCGGTGCCTGGATGGGCCGGACCAGGCTCCATCCATCGTCCAGACGGATCATTTCCAGCGGGGGATGGCCGTCCCGCAGGATCTCCAACCGTTGGATATCGTCCTTGTTCACCCCGAAGATCTGTTTAAACCTCAGGTCGTAAAGGCTCTTGTCGAGCTGGGGGGTCGCGTGGACGTTCAGAAGGATGACGGCTTCCTCGCCTTCTTTGCGGGCGTATGAGTTCTCTCCCACCGGGCTTTTTCCCCCCACCAGGAGCGGGGTCGGGGGCTCTATTCCCTCCTTCATCATCAGCTCGACCCGGAGTTCCGGCTTCTGAAGGCCGAAGGGGGCCAGGTTTTCCGGGCTCTCCACGATTACCTGTTCCTTTTGGAGGTCCCTGATGGCCTTCATCAATCCCACGATGGAGGCGTCATCCGCATCCGTGCGGACGGGTTCCAGGATCCGCCACGCCGCGTTCCTTTTTTTATTCTCCGCGTCCGTTTCGGATTCCTCTTTCTTCTTTTCCAGGATCAGGGTCCCGTACGAGCCGGTGATCTTGAGCCCCCCGACCTCGCCCCAGTCCAGGGAAAAGATCTTATTGGCCTCCTCCTCACGCTCCTGTTTTTCCTGGGGCCATCTGTACTCGAACACGTACACATACAACCCGAACAGGAGGAGCAGGAGAAACGCGATCATCGTGGTACGGAATTTCATGGTCTCGATTACCTCCTTCGCCACCAGATGGTCATCCCCACGAGAAGCAGGATCTGCGGGAGGATCAGGACGGAAAGATAGAAGATGTTCTGGGTCTGCTGAGGTGTCATGGCAACCTGGGAACCCCGGGTGGCCTTGGGCCGGATGGAAATGTAGGCCTCTTCCCCGGCCAGCCAGTTGATCGTGTTCAGCAGGAAATCCGCGTTGTACATCTTGGCAATATACTGATTGTCAACAAAGTCCGCGTCTCCGATCACCACTACCCGGGCCTCCACCGTGTCCGAGCCGGCGGGATCGGAACCGCCCGCATCGGTTTTTCCCTCTGCGCCCGGGACCTCCCTGGTTACGGCCACGGCCACGGAGATGGGGCCGGCAAGATCGTCCTCGGTGAGAGAAACCTCCCCCTTTTCGAAGAGCATGTCCAGGTCGGTTTCCGCCCAGCTCTTCGAACTCGTGCTTGCCAGAGACACCGCGGTAAAGCCCGGGGGAAGATCCTCGGAAACGGATACCGAAGAGACCATGTTGAACAACGTCTGCCCCTGGAAATCCTTTGTGATTTCATGGGTTCCGTAATCCTCCACGATGGGGTCCACGCCCAGGGCCGGTCCCTCGAAGAGCCGGAAGACCTGGTCCACCACCATATCTTTCCCAAGCTTCACCCCCCAGTCCGCAACCAGGGCGCTCATTCCGGGCGTGCCGCCCTGGTTGAGCATGAAAAGCACGTTGCCGCCCTGATTCAGGTACCGTCTTACGGCTTCCAGCTCGCTCTCGACAAGGGGTTTCAGCGGATCCGCGATCACGAGAACGGCGCAGTCTTCCGGAACGTCCTTCAGCATGAACAGTTTCAGGGGTTCCACCAGATAGTTTTCGTTTTCCAGGGCCTTGCGGACCACCTGGTACCCCGGTTCGGTCTCGTCGTCCAGGTCCCGCTCCCCGTGCCCGGTGAGGAAGTAGATCTTTTTCTGTTCCGTTTTCGCCACCTTGAGGATTGCGTTGGTCAGGTCCTCCTCGGTGGTCCCGTTGATTTTGGTTTCCCGGTCTCCGCATTTCACCACCAGGACGTCGCTGGTGATCACCTCATGGATCTTTGCTTTTTCCGGGTGCTTTACCGGATCGACGAACTCGTAGTGGAACTTCGGTGAAGCGTGGGCGAAGTTGTTCAGGAGATCCTCCAGCTTGGTCCCTTTTCCCTGTTGGAAGAAGGCCAGCACCTCCACGTTCTGCTTCAGGTTCTCCAACACCCGCTCGCTCTGGCTCGACAGGCTGAAGAGGTTTCCCTCGGTGAAGTCCTTTCTCCAGGAGTGGCCGTTGGAGACCACGTTGACCAGCACGAGCAGGCCGAGAAAGATGGCGGAATAGACGATGGCGTTGGCGCTGTAACGCGTGGAACGTTTTCCCAGCGAGGACCAGAGCCCCCCCAGGTTGAACACCAGGCTGAACACCACCAGGATTCCGCCGCCGGCCAGTTGCACCACCGAATACAGGTTGAATTCACTGGTGAACAAAAAAGAAACCATGCCGAACAGCAGCAGGACAACACCCCACCATCCTGCAATCTGGCTCACTCTCTTCATGAATCCTACCTCCATCTCATCGATTCAATGGAGCGCTTGGTCAGAAACAGCGCGAACAGGATGAACGTTACGAAATACACCACGTGCCGGCTCTCTACCAGCCCTTTGGAGAAGTCGGTGAAGTGCCCGATCAGGGAGAGGTATTCCAGGACCTTGCCGGCCACGGGGCCCACGCTTTCCGCGGGCCAGCCGATCACGAAGAACAGGAGCAGGGAGACGAAACAGATCACGGCCGCAACGATCTGGTTCTCCGTGAGAGAAGAGGAGAACAGTCCCACAGAGATAAAGGCGGCGCCCAGAAAGAACATGCCCAGGTACCCCGTCAGGATCGAACCCAGTTCCGGCAACGGCGATCCGTAATGGAACAGGATCCAGGGATAGACAGCTGTGAGTCCCAGCAGGATGAAAAGAAAGACAAGCGAAGACAGATATTTGCCCAGGACCAGGGCGTTCACGGATACCGGCGAGGTGAGCAGGAGTTCTTCGGTCCTGAGTTTCTTCTCCTCGGAAAACAGGCGCATGGTGATCAGGGGCACCATGAGCAGAAGTACAATGGTCATGTTGTAAAGCAGGGGGGTCATGACCATCTCGTTGAGGTTCATCTGCTGCACGATGTCCGGCCTCTGGAACATCTGGTACATGTTCATGAGGCGGTTGAACTGCATGAGAAGGTTGAAGAAAAACCAGCCGGTAAGGACCATGTAGCCCGTCATGACCACGTAGGCGATGGGGGAGACAAAGTAGGCGCGGAGTTCCCTTCCCGCGATGTGGAAAATATCCCGTAGACTCTTCATTGAACATCCTCCATCGTATGCTTGAGAAACTCGCTCTCCAGGGAGTTGTGTGCCGTCAGGTTCTCGAGGGTGTCGTCGGCGACGATCCGGCCCTGGGAGATGATCAGCACCCGCTGGCAGATCATGGTCACTTCCTGCAGGATGTGCGTGCTGAGGATGATGGTGTGGTCCCCGGAAAGGGACTTGATCAGTTCACGGATCTCGATGATCTGTTTCGGATCCAGGCCGATGGTTGGTTCGTCAAGGATCAGGACCTCGGGGTCGTGGATCATGGCCTGGGCCAACCCCACTCGCTGCTTGTACCCCTTGGAAAGCTTCCCGATGATCCGATCGCTCACATCGGACAGGGAACATTTCTGGATCACCCGCTCCATGGCCACTTTGCGCTCTTTACGCGGCACGCCCTTGATCTTGGCCACGAACTTCAGATATTCCGTAACGCTCATGTCGTTGTAAACCGGGGGGTGCTCCGGCAGGTAGCCGATCCGCTTCTTCACCTCCATCGGCTTTTCAAAGACCTCGAAACCGCCCACGGCCACCTTGCCGTCGGTCGCAGGCAGATAGCCGGTGAGGACCCGCATGGTCGTGGTCTTCCCGGCTCCGTTCGGCCCCAGGAATGCCACAATTTCACCTTTTTCCACCCGGAACGTGATGTCCTCGATGGCGGTAAAATCTCCGTATCGTTTGGTAAGGCCCTCGACTTCGATCATGCGGCTGCCTCCCTGTGGTCGTTCAGAAGGGTTGCGGTGCCCGCGGGCCCGTTTCTTTCCGGCGCCCGGAGGATGCGGTTTCTTTTTGTTCTTGTATTGCTCGCGGTGCATGCAGGTCGTGCAGGGTCCCACCCTAAGGGTGAACTCCGTCCGGAGGTGGGTGTCGAAAAAGGGTTCGGCGTGTTCACGGGTACTCTGCGTGTTAACGGCTAGCGGATGTTCCGTTTAAAATAATCTTTGACCTTTTCGAAGGGTGATTGTTCCCTTATGAAGGCCGTCTCCGAATCCCCCTGGATCTCGGCGAGTTTCTTCAGCAGCTCTTCCTGCTCCCGGTCGATGTTCGTGGGAGTTCTCACGAAGATCTGAACCAGAAGATCCCCCTTTTTCCCGGTCCTGAGGCTGGGCATCCCCTGGGAACGCAGGCGCAGGGTCTCCCCGGTCTGCGTTCCCTTTGGGATCCGGAGGATGTCGGGTTCATCCAGGGTGGGGATTTCTATTTCCGCGCCCAGCGCCGCCTGGGGAAAGGAGATCGGAATCTGACAGACAAGGTCGTTGCCGTCCCTGTCGAAAAACTCGTGGGGGTCCACGTGCAGGACCACGTACAGGTCCCCGGGCGGGCCGCCGTTATGGCCCGGCCCCCCCTCACCCACCAGGCGGAGCTGGGACCCGTTGTCCACGCCCGCCGGGATCTTCAGGTTCAGGGTCTTCGTTTTCATGACACGGCCGGCACCGTTGCAGCTCTTGCAGAGCACCTTGTGTGTCACGCCCCGTCCCTGGCACTGGTTGCAGGTGGTGGCGATGGTAAAGAACCCCTGGGAGCGCAGGAACTGACCGGATCCCCCGCACTGGGGGCACTTCTCCGGCGGACTGTCCTCCGGGTATCCCTTCCCATGACACGGTTCGCAGCCTTCCTCTTTCCGGACCTCAACGTCCCGGGCTTTTCCTGTTGCCGCATCCATGAAGGAGATGGTCAGATCGTATCGAAGATCATCCCCCCGCGCCGGGGCGTTCCGTCTTCGGCGCCTGCCCCGGGAGCCCATGTCGAAGAAATCCTCGAAGATGCCGGAAAAGCTGGAGAAGATCTCGTCGAAGTTGCTGAACCCCTGGAAGCCGGTATTCTTCAGCCCGTCATGGCCGAAACGATCGTAGAGGTTCCGCTTTTCCGGGTCCCGGAGCACCTCGTACGCCTCGGATGCTTCCTTGAATTTCTCCTCCGACTCTTTGTCACCCGGGTTCCGGTCCGGGTGGTGTTCAAGGGCCAGAGCACGGTAAGCCTTCTTGACCTCGGTTTCGTCGGCGTTTCGAGCAATCCCCAGGACTTCGTAATAATCGCGCTTGATCAACGGGTGTGACCTCCCCATGTTCTCCATGCAAACCGCCGTGAACGTGAACCGTTATTCCTCTTTGAAGGGTGCTGACGACTATGGCAATTGAGGAATTGAGGGTTATATGTTTGGTTTTGTTATTGATTTTCCTCAGGTTTATCAGTCTGGGAGTTCAGCTTCTCCAGCTCCTCCCGGGCATGTTTCCGTGCCTCCTCGTTTTCCGCCGCACCGAACGCACTGACAGCGTACGAGTACTTTCCCAGTTCCATGGCCCGGTTTCCCAGCGCTTCCCACTCCTCTTTCTTTCCCTCCCCGGGCACCCCCCCGACCGCCACCTTGAAAAGAAAGCTGTCCCCCTGTTCCAGGGCGGTCTTTTTCAGCTGGTCCATACCCTCCCGGTGTTCGGCTTTCCTGAAGAAATCGGCCGCGTCATGAACCCTGTCTCCCTGCAGATAGAGTTCCCCCAGGGAAACAAGAGCCTCTTCGGATAGTTTCTGATCGTGTACCATTTTTTGTCTCTTGAAGCTGTGGGGAAGGCTGTTTTTCTTCATTTTCAACGGGTTTCCTGGCTGCCGCACCGGTTTCGCCGTCTCAGGCCGAAACTTGGAGGGCCCTGACCGGTGGAGGAAGAGATGGTTCGTGATCGATGACGGACTGCTCTCGTAATATAAAGACTGTGAAAAAGGTACACGGAGGTACAAAATAAGACCGAATTGGAAAAAATCAAGGCGTAGAGGGGGGATTTTTTTTATTCCGGAAAGAAAAACCTGTAACCTGTTGAATCCGATGGTGTATTCGAAGTTCAAACCATGGATGGGATCACCATCCATCCCACGGTCCACGTTCCCGCCGCATCACGGTTCATGCACACCGCCCCGCCTTGTTGAAAGGCTGCGACCTCGGGTGTTTCGTTGCCGAGAATCAGGAAGGAAACCAACCGGGAGAGAAACGGCAGGTGTCCGACGATCATCAGGTCCCCGGAGCGTCCGGAAAGCTCTTCCGCCATCCTGTTCACCGGGTCTTTGGGCCCGATCCCCTCCTTCCTGAAAACCGTACCCTGTGCCGCCGTCAGGGCGCGAGCGAGTATTTCCGCGGTCTGTGTGGCCCTTTTTTTCCCGCTCTCCCAGACGGTTTCCACCGTGACTTCCTTGTTTCGCAGGTACGAGGCGAGTTTTTCCACATCCTGGACGCCCTTTTTCGCGAGGCTTCGGCCGGGATCTTCGTCTTTTGAAAGGGGGTGACCATGTTGAACCAGAAGCAGGCGCATGACGGGGCCTCCTTTTTCCGGGGTACTTCTTTTGTGGATTTTTTCCGGGTCACGAGTATATCATAAGGATCATC
>CAYTRL010000314.1:0-7090 GCA_964439795.1 uncultured Thermodesulfobacteriota bacterium | reverse complement strand
GTTGCGCCATGCACTGCCGAGAGCACAATACCGTTTCCGGTATGCGTACTTTTAGTTTCAATGCCCGGATGGTCATGGACCTTGCAGTGGCCGATATATATGTCGCGATGAGGGCGGTTGTCGGGATCCGGCGGCCAATATCCGGAAGACGAGATCCCTTTGTCACCGTTGTCATGCACCACGGAGTTCGTAATGCGGACATCCTGGAAACCGCTGCCGCTCGGGTGCCCGGCCCGAATCTCGATTCCGGTTCCTCGATATTCGCTGACATCAACGTTTTCGATCCGAATATACTCCAATCGGGTTCCGTCTTCGGCATCCATGGTAAACGAAATGCCGTCAGAGCCGTCAGGATCATCCCATCCTGAACCGATGAAAATCAGATCCATGATTCGGAAATGAGACGTATTGTAAGCAGAAAGACCGGTGTTGCTTCCGGAATGGATCACCGCCCGACCCGTTGCGTACGAACCGACTGTGATTGGATTCTGCAGAGCCCCCCGGTCGGATGGATCGAAGAAGAGGGACCCGCTAAAGGATCCGCCCCCTTCAAAGAATATGCGGTCGCCGGGTTTGCAGGGATGGAGGTTCACCCTGTCGATGGTTTGCCAGGCTTCCCGTGGAGAAGTGCCCGAATCTGCATCATTTCCGGAGGGACTGACGTAATAAGAGGTGCCGGTGGAAGGCCCTGAAGCGGGAACGACCCCCTCTGCCGGAGGCGACGTACACCGGCAGAGCAGGATGAATATCATGGTAAGTAGAAGTTGATTTCGAGACATGATTCCCCTGTTTTGCTTTCACTTCTCATAACGCCGGCAAACCTTGCACGATGATTTTACCTTGTTTGCCGCCCACAATGCAGCCGTTTTCTCCCTGGCTCTACTGCGCAGGGTCTTTCCGCCGGATTTTTTCTCTCGATTCAGAAATCCTGATATTCCTCCTGGCTGGAAATCCACATCCTTTTCAACAACACCGGGGCAGGAAAGCGCATCGAATAAGGGAAAGGGTCGATCCTGAGCCCTGCACGAAGCAGTCCTCAGTCGGCTTTCAGCTCCAGGGAAAGAGGTTGCCATGCGGGTTCGATCAAGGAGAATACAGAGCGGAAGGATCCCGGGAAGGTTCCTTTTCCTCGGTATCGGGTTTTCCCTTGCCGTCTTTTGGGGAACAGCCTGTAAGGAACCGGGAACCATGAACCCTGCGGCGGAGATGAGCAGCCGATTCACCCCTGAAACAACCCGCCTGCAGACGTACCCTGAAAAGACGCACAACCGGCTCATCTCTGAGAAAAGCCCGTATCTGCTCCAACACGCCAGCAACCCGGTGGACTGGTTTCCCTGGGGAGAAGAGGCCTTTCGTAAAGCAAGGGCTGAAGATAAACCGATCTTTCTCTCTGTCGGATATTCCACATGTCACTGGTGTCATGTCATGGAAGAAGAGTCTTTTTCCGACCCTGACGTGGGCAGAAGGATGAACGAGGTTTTCGTTTCCATCAAGGTGGACCGGGAGGAAAGGCCGGATATTGACGGCATCTACATGGCGGTCTGCCAGTTGCTGGAAGGGCGTTGCGGCTGGCCCCTGACCATCATCATGACGCCCGATAAGAAGCCTTTTTTTACGGGTACTTATCTGCCCAAAAAGAGCCGACTGGGTCGTCAGGGCCTCCTGGAGCTGATTGACGACATCGAATCCCTGTGGAGCACTGAACGGGAACGTATCCTGGATTCCGCGGACAACGTGACAAAGGTTCTTCAACGCATATCCAGCGTCACGCCTTCAGAGGGGCCCGGAGAGAAAATCCTTGAGCAGGCCTACAAGGAACTCAAGGACCAATTTGACAGCCAACATGGGGGGTTTGGACGCGCCCCAAAATTTCCGCAGGTCTCAACCATGCTCTTTCTTCTTCGATACTGGAAACGTACCGGATCAAAGCACGCTCTCCTGATGGTGGAGAAGACGCTCCGGGAAATGCGCCAGGGGGGCATCTACGATCAACTGGGGTATGGTTTTCACCGATACGCCACGGATTCCAGGTGGCGCGTGCCTCATTTCGAAAAGATGCTTTATGACCAGGCCCTGTTGGCCATGGTCTATACCGAGGCCTATCAGGCAACCGGGAAAGAGTGGTATGCAGATACAGCACGGGAAATCTTCACGTATATATTGCGGGACATGCAGGCTCCGAACGGAGGTTTCTATTCCGCTGAGGACGCAGACAGTGAAGGGGAAGAAGGAAAGTTCTACCTCTGGACGTGGGAGGAGGTTCAACGTGTTCTGGGCAGGGGAGAGGCGAAGTGGGTGAGCAAAATGTTCTCGATAGATAAGGACGGAAATTTCGAACATGCCGTATTGTCGTCGGGAAAAAAGAACGGAGGGGGGGATCCCGGGAAGAACATCCTCTTCCTGAAAGAGTCCGTATCGGAGGCGGAACAGGTCCGGAACGACCCCTTGAACGAGAGGAAGCATCGTCTTGAACAAGCGCGGGAGAAACTCCTCGTAGCCCGCGCCTATCGAGTCCGTCCATACCGGGATGACAAGCAACTGACCGACTGGAACGGAATCATGATCGCTTCCCTGGCCAAGGGGGGACGCGTTCTCCGCGACCCGGAATACACATCCGCCGCCATGAAAGCCACGGAGTTCATCGTTGCTCAGGTACGGGATGACCCGGGCCGCCTGCTGCATCGGTATCGACAGGGAGATGCCGACATTCCTGCCATGCTCAATGATTACGCCTTCCTGGTCTGGGGGTTGATCGAGCTTTATGAAACAACCTTTCAAGCAAAATATCTTCGATGGGCCCTGACTCTGACCGAGGAAATGCAGAAGGATTTCTGGGATGAAACCCATGGCGGCTTTTTCTTTACCCGGGATCCCCTGAGGGAACAGATCGTCCGAAGGAAGGAGATCGATGACGGCGCCCTGCCAAGCGGAAACTCCGTGGCTGTATGGAACCTGAGCCGGCTGGGCCGGATGACGAACAATACCCGTCTTGAGGAAAAGGCGGTTGCGGTCATAGAGGCTTTTTCCTCCACGCTGACCAGGTCGCCGTCCAGCTTCAGCCAGATGATGGTAGCGCTGGAGTTTGTATACGGAATTCCGCAGGAGGTGATTGTGGTGGGGGATTCAGAAAGCCTGGAGACAGCAAAGATGCTGCAAACGCTTCAAAAGGCCTTTCTTCCAAACAAGGTCATGTTGCTGAAGCCTACCGGGGAGCGGGTCCCTGAAATCGTACAACTTGCCGGATATTTACAGCATTTTACCAAACTCCGGGACCGTACCACCGCCTATGTCTGCGGGAATTACCTGTGCAGGCAACCAGCAACGGACATCCGTACGATGATGAGCCAACTCGAACCGGAAGATCGTTGAGCGCGTCCGCGGGCTTTGATCCGGTTTCGCAGGGGCCGGCTCCGCAGGTGGGTATTTTCTGGTTACCGGATCAGGAAGAATGGTTCTTCTTGTCCCGCTTCTGCCGGTACATGAGCCTGTCCGCCTTGTGGAGAAGGTCCGAGGGCGTGCACGGGGTTTTCGGGTTGGAATGCACGATTCCCAGGCTGACCGAGAGCTGATACGGAGAGTCTGTAATCCGGTTTCGCTCCTCGATGTTGGCGAGCAGGCGAGCGGTGAGAACCCTGGAGTTTTTCCGGTGGCTCTCTCTCGCCAGCACGCAGAACTCATCGCCGCCCACGCGGGCCACGATATCCGATTCCCGGAAGGTTTCCCTGAGGATGCCGGCGATCTCCTGCAGGGCGCAGTCCCCCTGGGTGTGCCCCCAGCGGTCGTTGATCTCTTTCAGGGCATCCAGGTCGATGAAGATGAAATGCATCCTTTCCCCGGCCCGCTTGGCGATCTTCAACTGTTTTTCCGCCAGGGTGGTGAACCCCCGGCGGTTGTAGAGGCCGGTCAGTTCGTCGATGAGGGACAGGTTGCGGATCTCCTCCAGCAGCCGCTGCCTCTCGATGGCGTACCGGATGGATCGGGTGAGCAGGTTGGCATCCATGTCGCTCTTGATCAGATAGTCCTGGGCTCCCTGCTTCACCGTCCCCACCGCCACGGATTCATCGTCCAGGTGGCTCTGGACGATGATCGGCACGTTGGGGACCTGCTTGCGCACCTTGAGAAAGGTTTCCATGCCCTTGCTGTCCGGCAGGGTCAGGTTCAGCAGGACCAGTTCGTAGTGCTCCACGGAAAGGCGCTTCAGGCCCGAGGAGAGCCGGTTGGCCTATTCTACGTTAAAATGGTTTCCGTCGGGTGAGCGGAGCCATTTGCGGATCAGGCGGACGTCTTTGGGATCTTCCTCGATGAGAAGGATTTTCCGGGGGGAAGGTCCTGTTTTCTCGATGCCGGTACGTTTGCTGGCCATCGTTAAGCGAACCTGTGATGGAAGAAGCATGGATGTGTTTATAAGCAAAAAGCCGTATCAGTAATTTCTCATTATCACACAGTCAATGGGAAAAGGGAAGAAAAAAAGAGGAAAAAAGAAAAAAAAGAAGGAAAAAACAGGCCGCACCCTGTTCCGGATGCGGCCCGCTGCTGCAACAAAGAAAACGTACCTGGTTTGGGGTGGAAGATCGAACGGTTTCCTCAGACCCGGACGGGACCGCCCGTCAGAGGATCGGGCATATATCGTCGATGCAGAACTCCTGCCCGCCGATGGTACGGATTGGCCCGCCTTGAAAACGATCACGCCCGCGGTTTGATCTTCCAGGTGAACGACAGGAGCAGGATCGCCATGCCGGTACAGGCCAGGATGGCGATCACCACCAGGTTCCAGCCGGTCTCGATGCCGTACCGGGCGCCGAAGTGGTCGGCCATCCACCCGAACCCCTTGGCCTGGGCCGTGCGGCCCGCGTACCCGAACAGGCCCACGAACCCGGCCGCGGTACCCACCGCCTTCTTGGAGGTCAGGTCCAGGGCCGACACCCCGAGCAGCATCACGGGCGGGTACACGAAGAACCCCACCACCCCCAGGAGCACCATATCCACCCAGAGGCGACCCGGCGGGTTGAGCAGGATGCCCGTGAAGGCGCCCAGGATGGGGATCATGCAGAGCAGGCTCACCATGCCCCGACGGCCACCCAGCTTGTCCGAGAGCCAGCCCATGAGCAGGGTGGAGGGGATGCCGCCGAATTCCAGGATCAAGATGGCGATCCCGCCCCCCTCAAGGGTGGCGTTCTTCACCTCCCGCAGGTAGACCGGGCCCCAGTCCAGCATGCTGTACCGGGTGATGTAGACAAAAAAGTTGGCCGCGGCGAAAACCCACAGGTACTTGTTCTTGAGGATGTGCCGGACCAGGAGTTCCCGGGTGCCCAGCTCCTCCTCCTGGGTGCCGCTCTTCCGTTCCTCCTCCGTGTAATCGTTCCGGTATTCTTCCACGGGAGGCAGGCCCACCGACTGCGGGGTGTCGCGCAGCCGGAGCAGAAGGTAGGCGGCGCAGACCAGGGCGATGGCCCCCGGAAAGTAGAAGGCGTACTGCCACCCCAAGCGTGAGGCCGCGGCCGCGGCCACCACCCCGGCCACGCCCCCGCCCACGTTGTGGGCCACGTTCCACACCGAGAAGATGGTGCCCCGTTCGTTCACGCTGTACCAGTGACCGATGGACCGTCCGCATGGCGGCCAGCCCATGCCCTGGATAAACCCGTTCAACCCCCACAGGGCCAGGTGCGCGTGGTAGCTCTCCACGCCACCGAACAGGAAGTTGCAGCCCGCCGTGAGCAGCAGCCCGAACGGCATGAACACCCGCGGGTTGCTCCGGTCGGACAGGGCCCCCATGAAGAACTTTCCGAAGCCGTACGAGATGGCCGTCAGGGCCAGGATGTTGCCGATCATGCTGTGATCGTAGTGGAGGGCCCCCTCCATCTCCTTGGCCACGGTGGACAGGTTGTTGCGCACCAGGTAGAACGTGGCGTAGCCGATGAAGGTGGATTCCAGGGTGCTCCAGCGGTACCGGGGGTAGCGCCGCCGCACCTCGGCGTCCGGCAGGCGCGGGCGGTGGGGCGCGGGTGCGAACCATCTTCGGACATCCGGGAATGTCATACCGCAGGCCTTTCCCTTGGGGTCCGGTTCATGGAACGTCCCGGGTTTTGTTGGTGCGAACCCCGTAGGTCCCGGAGGACACGGACGGGAATCCGGGTTCCGGCACATCCCGGACATGCACGATCAACCACTGCTTTCGCCGGGCGTAGTCCGCGATGCTTTCCTCCTGGTCCGGGGCGATGTGTTCGTCCGGGTTCACGATGATCTTCAACCCACGGCTGTACTCGATCATCTCCTTGTCGCCCCGGCTGTTGCCGGCCACGAGAAGGGGCCGCTCCTGCACGAACGTCTCGATGGCTTCCTTCTTGCCGTGGTCCTGGGGCACGGGCGGGACGATCTCGTCCGTGATGGCACCGTCCCGCACCACGGATTTCACGCCCACCACGTGCGTGATGGGGATCCGGAGTTCGTGGCTGAGAAACTGCTGGTACAGCGCCTCCGGGGAAGCCGTGACCACCCAGATCTCGAACCCGTTGTCTTTCAGTACCTGGATGAGGTCGCGCATGGGCGCGTAAATCTTGCCGGAATAATCGGTTCGGAAACAGGTTTCCCCCAGGTCCCGCAGAAACTGAAGGTCCGTCCCCGCGAAGAAGTGGACGCGGTTCTGCACGTACGGCATGGACACGTTGGAGAGGCCCTTCATCCTCCGGATGAGTTCGGGCTTCCGTTCCGGATGCTCCCGGGCGTAGCCGTACAGACATTCGTCCGCCAGGTAGTGAGGGACCTGTCCCAGCACCGTTCCGTCGCCGTCGAAGACCGCCACTTTCCTGCCCGGCTCGTTTTCCGTCTGGCGCAGAAAAGACTCCAGGCGGCGGTTCGCCTCCGGGGAGAAACCCGGGATGGAGGAAAGACCCCCGTCCGGGTCCGTCCGGTCCGGTACGCAGTGAAGGGACGCGAGAAAAAGAACGGTGGCAACCGCGAACCAGAAGCGTTTCATCCCGGCTCCTCCCATGAATATTCTCCCTTCCGGATCAGGTCGCTGTACCAGGCGGCGCTGGACTTGGGGGTGCGCTCCAGGGTGTCGAAGTCCACGTGGACGATCCCGAACCGCTTG
>CAYTRL010000313.1:0-7126 GCA_964439795.1 uncultured Thermodesulfobacteriota bacterium | reverse complement strand
AATTACAACCGTGATCAGCTTCATTGACAGCTACAAAAGTCGATTTTTAACAACAGTCCCGCTTTCCCCAGCTGACCTTCCGGCACGTGCCCGACGAGGCAGGGGATTCGGCCACCACGCTGGGCTTCCTGCTTCCGGACGCGGAGACCGCCGGGCGGGTGCACGAGGCCCTGGGAAAGGCGGGTGCGGGCACCGCTTACTGGTACCGGAACAACTTTCACTACCTGCGGAACTGGGAGCACCTGAAGAACCTCAAGAGTGTCTACAAACTTCCCCTTCATCTTCTGGACAACGTTCCCGACTACACCCGCGTGGACCTGCCGCGGACGGACGACATCATGAGCCGCATGCAGATGATCGAGATCCGGCTGGGCTGGACCGAGGAGGACCTGGAGAGGAACCTGCGAACCATCGAAAAGGTCCTGCAGGCGGAGCTCGGGAAATAGTGTAGCGAGGGAGTGTGTCGAAATAGAACGCGTATGGGGACCCGTCATTCCGGACTTGATCCGGAATCCACAGTTCTGAAGCATTTCTGGATGCCGGCCTTCGCCGCCGGCATGACAGAATAAGACGTCTATCAATATCCTCGGGGTCGCGTGCCGAGAAGGGTGAGCCATGATCTATTCCTTCCGCAACTTCAAGAACGTGGAGTTTTTCGCCTTCGGCAGGGGAAGCTTCGACCGACTGGACGAAGTGCTGGCCCCCCGGAGGACCGATCGGGACCTCTCCGTGGTTTTCCTGGTGGACGAGGTGTTCCGGGAAAAGCCCCTGGGCGAACGGGTCCCGGTCCGGAAACAGGACCTCAGGATCTGGGTGAACGTGGACGTGGAGCCCACCACGGAGGATGTGGACCGGTACCGGGACGAGATCCTGGCCCGGGCGGAGGGCGTCCCGCCGGACGCGGTGGTGGGCATCGGCGGGGGGAGTGTCATGGACTACGCCAAGGCGGTGGCCCTGATGCTCACCAACCCCGGGTCCTCCGCGGACTACCAGGGTCTGGACCTGATCCGGAACCCGGGGGTGTTCAAGGCGTGCATCCCCACCCTCTCCGGTACCGGTGCGGAGGCCTCCATGACCACGGTCCTGCTGGGACCGGAAAAAAAGCTGGGCATCAAGTGCGACCACACCATGCCGGACCAGGTTGTCCTGGATCCCGACCTGACGGCGGACGCTCCCCGGGATCAGCGGTTTCACACCGGGATGGACTGTTACATCCACGCCGTGGAGTCGCTGTCGGGAACATGGCGGAACGCTTACAGCGACGCGTTTGCGGAAAAATCCATGGATCTGTGCCGCGAGGCCTTCCTGGAGGAGGAGGCCGGATCCCGGGCCGCCGATGAAAAGTTGATGATCGCCTCCTATCTGGGGGGGCTGAGCGTGACCTACTCCCAGGTGGGGGTCTGTCATGCGCTCTCCTACGGCCTCTCCTTTGTGCTTCACACCCGGCACGGCCTGGCCAACTGCATCGCCTTCAATCAACTGGAGGAGGTGTATCCCGAGGGTGTGCGGGTGTTCCGCTCCATGCTGGACAAACAGGGGATCAAGCTGCCGGAGGGCGTGACGGCCGGCCTGTCCCCGGAGCAGATGGACCGGATGGTGGAAACCGCCTGGCGGCTGGAGCATATGTGGGACCACGCCTTTGGAAAAGACTGGCGGGACAGGGTCCGGAAGGACTGGCTCCGGGAGCTGTTCCTGCGGATGTGACGGAAAAGGACGGCATATGAGGTTCTTGGGTATCATACCGGCACGCTACGCTTCCACGCGGTTTCCCGGGAAGGCGCTTGCGGACATAGCCGGCAAGACCATGATCCAACGGGTCTACGAGTGTGCTCGGGCGGTGCTGGATCACGTGTGGGTGGCCACGGACGACGAGCGGATCCAGCGGGCGGTGGCCGGGTTCGGGGGGGAGGTCGTCATGACATCCGTGTCATGCCCCAGCGGCACCGACCGCTGCCGGGAGGCGCTGGAAAAGATCGAGGAGACCACCGGCGAACGGTTCGACGTGGTGATCAACATACAGGGGGACGAGCCCGTTCTGCACCCGGAGATGCTGGAGAAGCTTATGAGCTGCTTCCACCGCCCTGATACCGAGATCGCCACCCTGGTCAGCCCGATCCTGAGCGAGGAGGACCTCTTTCTTCCCGGCGAGGTCAAGGTGGTCTTCACCCGGGACATGACCGCCCTTTACTTCAGCCGCACGCCCGTTCCCTACGTGATGGAGGAGAAGCAGGAAAATTGGCTTGCGCGCCACCGGTTTACCAAGCACGTTGGGATCTACGCCTATGGGGGCCGCGTGCTGAAGGAGATCACGCAACTGCCCCTGTCGCCCCTGGAAACCAGCGAGCGGCTCGAGCAGAACCGGTGGCTGGAAAACGGCTACAGGATCCGGGTGGAAATTACGGACAAGGAGAGCGTGGGAGTGGACACGCCGGAAGACCTGGAGCGAGTGAAACGACTGCTGGAAAAACAGCAGGCGAACCCCGACCGTTGAAGCCGAAACGTCGATGAACCCGATCTACACCCTCTTCATCCGCCTCTATGGCCTGTTCGCCCTGCTGGCGGCCCGGTTCAACGAAAAGGCCCGATTGTTCGTGGAGGGGCGAAAAGACTGGGCCGCAAGGCTCCGGGACGACCTGCAGGGCGAGCAGCCCCTGATCTGGTTTCACGCCGCTTCCCTGGGAGAGTTCGAGCAGGGCCGGCCCATCATCGAGGGCGTGCGGAAACGGTACCCGGATCACCGGATTCTCCTTACGTTTTTTTCTCCCTCGGGCTACGAGATCAGAAAGGACTTCGACCAGGTGGACCATGTCCACTACCTTCCGTTGGACACGCCTGGAAACGCCCGGCGGTTCCTGGAGATCACAAGGCCGAAGCTGGCCGTGTTCATCCGCTACGAGTTCTGGCACAACTTCTTCTTTGAGATGGCCCGCAGGCGTGTGCCGGTGGTGGTGGTCTCCGCGGTCTTTCGGAAAACCCAGATCTTCTTCAAACCCACCGGGTTCTGGGCCCGCCCGACCCTGCGCCGTGTGTCCCGTTTTTTCGCACAGAACCAGGAAACCCGGGACCTGCTGGACGGCATCGGCGTGCGGAACCACACCCTGACCGGGGACAGCCGCTTCGACCGGGTATGGGAGGCCGCCCGGGAACGCCGGGAGTATCCCCTCGTCGAGACGTTCCGGGGCGACCGGCTGTGCCTTGTGGCGGGCAGCACATGGCCATACGACGACAAGCTGCTGGAGAGCGTTCTGCAGGAGTTTCCTGCATTGAAGTTCGTGATCGTCCCCCATCACGTGGATCCGGAGAACATCCGCAGGGTTCTGAACCTGTTCGGGGAGCGGGCGGCGGTGTACACGCGAGGCGAGGCCCAGGACCTGGAGAACAGGCAGGTTCTTGTGGTGGATACCATCGGGATGCTCACCTACCTCTACCGTCTGGCGGATCTGACCTATATCGGGGACGGTTTCGGCGGCGGGATCCACAGCATCCTGGAACCGGCTGTATTCGGCATGCCGATTTTCTTCGGTCCCCGGTACCATGTCTTCCAGGAGGCGGTGGATCTGGTGGAACGCAAGGGGGTCTTCTCCGTGTCGACCCGGCAGGAACTGGTGGACGGGATCCGGCGGTTCACCGAGGATCCGGAGGCGAGAAGCCGGGTGGGACGGATCTGCCGGGAGTACGTGGAGGAGAAAGCCGGGGCCACGGAAAAGGTCCTGCAGGGGCTGAAACCGTATCTGGAAGGATCCTGACAGCCGTCCGAGGAAGATGAACATGGAAGGGTATACCGGTCCTGCAGGGGAGATGAACAGGGAAACGGAGAACGACCGTTTCGCCTCGGATACCATCGTCCTGGGCGACATCCACCTTTCCGAAGCGGAACCGCCCCGAAACCGGCACCCCCTCTGGAAGCGGTTCAAACAGCCGGACCTGTTTATCGATTCCAGCTTCCAGCGTCTTCTGGCCTTCCTGGAAATGCAGACCGATGGGCCCGTGGAGCTGGTTCTCAACGGGGATATCTTCGACTTCGACTCGTTCCTGAGCCTGCCGGAAGACCCGGGCTTTACGGTGAGCTGGCTCGAGCGCAAGCGGGGACTCAGCGCCGAGGAGGCCAAATCACGGTTCAAGATCCGCCGGATCCTGCAGGACCACCCCGTCTTCGTGGAGGCGCTGCGTACCTTCCTAACCAACGGTCATCGGGTGGTGTTCGTCTTCGGCAACCACGACATGGAGCTGCACTGGCCTTCGGTGCAGCGGGAAATCGTCCGGGTTCTGGACCTGCCGGAGGGGGCGCGAAGCCGCGTGGGCTTTGCGGACTGGTTCTACATCTCCGGCGGCGACACGCTCATCGAGCACGGCAACCAGTACGATGCCTACTGTCTCTGCCAGAATCCGGTCTTCCCCCTGATCAGGAAGGGTTCGAAGAATTACGTCCGGATCCCGTTCGGGGATCTGGCCGGGAAGTACATGACCAACGGTATGGGGTTGTTCAATCCTCATGTGGAAAGCAGCTACATCATGTCCCTGAGCGGGTACATGGTGTTTTTTTTCAAATACCTTCTCCGGATCCAGCCCCTGCTGCTCTGGACGTGGTTTTGGGGCGCCACGGTGACCCTCTTCGTATCGCTCATGGACGGGGTGCTGCCCGCGTACAAGAACCCGTTTCACCTGCACCCGCGGATCCAGGAAATCGCGGCCCGTTCCCAAACGACGCCCCAGGTGGTCATGTCGCTGCGCGAACTTCGTGTCCATCCGGCGATCTTCAACCCGCTCAAGATCCTGCGAGAGCTCTGGCTGGACCGGGCCCTGCTGCTGGGGGTCGTCCTGTTCGGGAGTTTCCAGATCTTTACCTTTCTGAACGTGTTCGGCCGTTTCTCGGGTTGGTGGTTCTGGATCCCGCTGCTCCTGTTCCTGCCGCCCTTCTTTTTCTACGCCCGGACCGTGAACTCGGACGTCTACAAGGTCCAGAAAGAGGCGCTGCGGCATTCACCCGCCGTGGCGTGGATCGCCGGGGTGAAGCGGATCGTGCACGGACATACGCACCGGGAGAGACACGTGAACTTCAAGGGGGTCGAGGTCCTGAATAACGGGACCTGGTCCCCTGCCTTTCACGACGTGGAGTGCACCCGGCCCTACGGGAGGAAGTGCTTTACCTGGATCCGCCCGCCCGGGGGGGCGGATGGCGGAGCCCGCAAGAAAACTTCCGGAAGGGTTGCCGGGCTCTTCGAGTGGAAAGACCCGGGACTCGTGCAAATCCCCATGACCGATCCGGACAAGCGGGCGAAGCCCATCTCGGCAAAGAACGTGACGGACGGCAAGGGACGCGGTCTGTTCCGTCGGCTCCGTCGCCGCAACCGCAGGCCTGGATGACCGAACGTTGCCCGTAAAGGGTGGATACGGACCCGTGGACCTCTTCTTCGCCGGCACGGCCGTTCCGCGCTCGTTTTCCTCTCAACTCTCCCGGCACAAGCCCCCTCCTGCACATGAACCGGATATCGGTCTTGAGTCCTTGGTTCAAATTCCTCCTCGGAATTGGCATAATACCGGGTGGTCGGCTTCGCATTTGACAGAAAACATAATTTTCTTGAACGTGACCAATCGTATCTACGGACACGCCGTCTCAAAGATGGTCACGAATTCGAGGCCGCTCCTGTGAGGAGATTGCGAGCGAAGCGCGGCAACCCCCCGGCCCTGTGAGTCCTTTGATCCCAGCGGATTGCCGCGTCGCAGCCTTCGGCTGCTCCTCGCAATATGCATACGGTGCGTTATGGGTTTACGCCTATGAGTACCGCGACTTCCCATGGATCTGAGGAATAACTGTAGAAGGAGTTCTCCTTGGCGGATACGTGGGTAACGGATATCACGCATTTCCTGGATGAAAAGGGGGGGATTCCGGAGGATCTGTCCGGACCGGCAAGAAGCCTGGCCAACCATGTGGGAGCCGTCATCACGGCTGCCACCGCTCCCGGTGGTTTTTCCGACCCGGAGATCGAGGTGAAATGCCGTTGCAGACCCAACCGGGGACCGTGTCCGGGTGTAATCAACCACATCATCGAGCCCGGAGGGGAAGAACGGATCTTCTGGCGTTGCACGGTTTGCGGGGACAACGGGGAGATTTCGAACTGGAAAGGGTCGATCTGGGATTGCCGACAGATGGGGGTTCTGAGTTGATGGAAAGCCTTCGGAAGCCACCCTGGCTGCGGATACGGATGCCGCTGAGCGAGAACGTGGCCCGGGCCCGGGCCAGCCTGAACCGGAACGGGCTCCACACGGTGTGCGAGGAAGCCCGGTGCCCCAACCGGGCGGAGTGCTTCGGTCAGGGGAACGCCACGTTTCTGATCCTGGGGGACACCTGTTCCCGGGACTGCGGGTTCTGCGCCGTGAAGAGCGGCGTCCCGGGTCCCCCGGACCCGCGGGAACCGGGCAACGTGGCGGCGGCTGCGGTATCCATGGGGCTCCGGCACGTGGTCGTCACCTCGGTCACCCGGGACGACCTTCCGGACGGCGGCGCATCCCTGTTCGCCGAGACCATCCGGGAGGTGCGGGACAGGGTTCCGGGCAGTACCGTGGAGGTCCTCATCCCGGACTTCCAGGGAAGCCGTTCGGCCCTGGCCGCCGTGATGGAGGAACGGCCGGAAATCCTGAACCACAACGTGGAATCCGTGTCGCGGCTCTATCCGAGGGTCCGATCCCGGGCTCGGTACGGACGATCCCTGGAGGTGCTGCGAAAAGCAAAAGATCTGGACCCGTCCACTCATACCAAATCCGGTTTCATGGTGGGTCTCGGCGAAGAACACGATGAACTGCGGGAACTCATGGCGGACATCCGGGAGGCCGGATGCGACATCCTCACCATCGGCCAGTATCTCCAGCCCGGCAAGAGCTGCCTCCCCGTGGCGAGGTACTACACCCCGGAGGAGTTCCGGGACCTGAAGCGGGAAGCCATGGGTCTGGGTTTTTTCTGGGTGGAGTCCGGCCCGCGGGTCCGGAGTTCCTACAACGCCGAGGCACAGGCCCGGGCTGCAGGCAAGGGATGGGTGGGTGAGCTTTAAGAGCCATTTGAAAAACAAAGATTCTGTATTTTCCGTCATTCCGGACTTGATCCGGAATCCAGGGGCAGGGGTAAGGAGGA
>CAYTRL010000312.1:0-7144 GCA_964439795.1 uncultured Thermodesulfobacteriota bacterium | reverse complement strand
ATGAAGGATAGTTAAGAATTCTAATTGCAGGCCATCCCCCTCCTCGTTGTTGAAAAACCTTGCTGGGCGTGTAGACAACCTCGAAAGAGACCCTCATGGCAGGCTTCTTGCTTTTCGGTTCTCCCACATTCAGTCACAGCCCACGACCATTCCATGGAACGGGACACCGACCTTCGGGAAGCAAACTGTCCTTTGGGCCGGCAAGCCATCCCCATCCGGAGTCAGGACCGAACCATGCTCGCCACGGTACAGAGCGGCACGATTATCGGCATCGACGCCCACCTCGTGCATGTGGAGGTGGATGTGGCCGGCGGCGGCCTGCCCAAGTTCACCATCGTTGGGTTGCCCGAGGAGGCGGTCCGGGAGAGCCGGGACCGGATCCGGGCCGCGCTCGCCAACACGAAGTTCGGCTACCCCAATCGCCGGATCACGGTGAACCTGGCCCCGGCGTATCTCAAAAAATTAGGCACCGCCTTTGACCTGCCCATCGCTTTGGGGATGGTGGCCTGCCAGGCCGAGTGGGATACGAAACTGCTTCGGGAGTTCCTGTTCGCGGGGGAGCTGGCCCTGGACGGACAGGTCCGGCCGGTACGGGGGGCCATCTCCCTGGCCATGGCCGCTTGGGAGCACGGCCTCAAGGGGATCGTGCTGCCCCGGGAAAACGCTCGGGAGGCGGCGGTGGTGGAGCAAGCGGACGTGCGGCCCGTTGCCGACCTGCGTCAGGCCGTGGCGTTCGCATCCGGTACGGAGGCGCCTCCCCGGACACGGCTGGACCGTGAAGGGCTGTTTACGGTCAACAACCCTCACGGGCCGGACCTCAAGGAGATCAAGGGCCAGGAGGCGGCCAAGCGGGCCGTGGAGATCGCCGCGGCGGGAAACCACAACCTGCTCATGGTAGGGCCTCCGGGAGCCGGCAAAACCATGCTGGCCCGCAGGATCTCCTCCGTGCTCCCTCCCCTGTCTCTCCCCGAGGCCGTGGAAACGACCCGCATCCACAGCATCGCCGGGATCCTCTCCCCGGACAGGCCCCTGGTCACGGCGCGCCCCTTTCGGGCCCCGCATCACCACATCAGCAACGCCGGCCTGATCGGCGGCGGCCGCCCTCCCCGGCCCGGAGAGATCAGCCTGGCTCACAACGGCGTCCTCTTCCTGGACGAACTCACCGAGTTCCCACGCCAGGTCCTGGAACAGCTGAGGCAGCCCCTGGAGGAACGGCAGCTCACCGTGGCCCGGGTCGGAGTATCAGCCCGATACCCGGCATCGGTGCTCTTCGTGGGGGCCATGAACCCCTGCCCGTGCGGGTACCTGGGGGCCACGGACCGTACCTGCACCTGCGACGAATCCCAGGTCCATCGTTACCGGAGCCGGCTCAGCGGCCCCCTGCTTGACCGGATCGACCTGCACGTGGAGGTGACCCGGGTCCCGTACAAGGACCTTGCCCGGATCGATTCCATGGAGAACGGCTCGGAAACCGTTCGGAACCGGGTGCTCCTGGCACGCGGAATTCAAGAAAAGCGGTTCGAAGGATCCGGGGTGCTGACCAATGCACAGTTGAACGCCGGGCAGCTGGTCCAATACTGCGCCCTGGACAAGGCAGGGGACCGTATGCTGGAAGCAGCATTCGAAAAACTCCGTCTGAGCGCGCGGGCCTGTCACCGGATTCTCAAGGTCAGCCGAACGCTGGCCGACCTGGACGGCGCGGAACGGATCCGGCCGGCTCACCTTGCCGAGGCGATCCAGTACCGCCTCCTGGACCGGGAAGAGGGTTGAACACCACAGGCACACCAACCCCGGCAGAACGAAACAGGCACCCGCCTTTGAAACCGGAAGAACTCATGACCTTCTCAACAGAACAGGGGGAAAGGAAGCATGAAAGATGTGTTCACCATCGTAGAAAAAGACGGCTGGGAAAAAAGCCTGTGGCTCCGGGTGGGATCCGCCTTTGAAAACCGGGACGGATCCACAACGATCCTCCTGGATGCCCTGCCGGTGAACGGAAAGCTCCAGGTCAGGGACCGTAAAAACAAAGAGACGGAATCCGGAGCAGGCGGGTCCGGTACCCGGTGACGAAACACCGCCGCCCTGCGGCGGTCCGCATTTTGTGGCCATTTTGTCCTTTTTCGTCCACGATATCTTCCCGGCATGGTTCGGTGGCTGCAAGGTTCGCCCTGCTTGTCAGTGGAGGACAGTTTGATCGTAACATGCTGAAATTCCAACTGAATCAATTTTCCTGGCACCTCCCACGGCCCATCGATGCCAGCGGATTTCCAGAACATCGGTCTCCCCACAGGCTTGTTGGCACATTGCTTGCTGTATCCCTGGATAAAAATCACACAATTGAAACAGGGCGCTCCCATGAACGAACACAGGAAACAATACGAAAGCAATCGAGGATTTACACTCATCGAGCTGGCCATTGTGGTCCTGATCGTCGGCATCCTTTCCTCCATAGCCATCCCCCACTTCCTCGGCATGCAGAAGAAGGCCCGGGCCCGAGTCATCGTGGAATCCTGTTCCACCGTGCAGCGGGAGCTGTACAACTGGATGCAAACGGTTTCCACGAGAGAATCCCAGGTGGTGGACTTCAACGGGGACGGATTGCTGAACGCGGCCGACGATGCCGGCCGGCCGGGCAACATCCCGGGCATCCCGGGGATATGGGACAACCTGCATTCCCTGGGAAACCCGCTGGAATCCCTGTCTCCCTATTCCAGCGGCATAGAGCTGTACAACCAGGTCGCCGCAGCGGGAAGCGGGCAGATCGCCGTCACGTGTAACAACCGGACCTGCAGGATCCAGGGTTTTTCGGACAACATGGTGGACGGCGCCCTCTTCGACCAGCTGCTGGCCACGGACTGACAACCCGCCGCCCCTGCACCAAAGAACAAGTTCCCCTTGACATGACCGGTCTCTCATGGGAAATTTTGCGGGATGAGCATGACTTTCCATCCTGTGGAAACCCGGGAGGCACGGTTCAGAATGAAAAAACAAACCTCTTTTTCGATCCTGCTGCTCGTGTTCTTTCTGGGCGCCTGCGACACCTATTCCAGACACGTGGCAGGGGTAACCCCGGAAGAGCGGGACAAAGAGAAGGTCACCAAGGACCAACTGTGGGAGGAAAACAAGAAACTCAGGGAAAAAAGCCAGGAGATCCTGGCCACGGATAAAGAGGTCCTGGCCAAAAGCCGGGAAGTGCTCGAGGAATACAGGGCCATGAAGGCGCAGCAGAACCTTCTGGAGGAAAAAATCCAGTCGCTGGAAACTCAGCTGCAGGAGACCGCCGCAGTTGCGGAGAAACAGCAGCAGGGGGAAGCCCGACCGCCGAAGAGGTCCCGGGTGAACATCAAGGTGCTGGCCAGCCACGGCGGCCTGGAAACGGCGCGGGCCACGGCCCGAAAGCTCAAGGTATGGGGCTATCCCACGGCCAGGATAGATCGGGTCAAGAAGAAATTCGATGGGACCCGGGTGTATTACGCGGACGGCTTTGAAGCCCAGGCAAAGGAGATCGCCTCCGGGCTGGGCGGGGGAACCGTGATCGTGCTGCCCCTCACCTGGCGTTCCATCTTCGATATCATCGTGGTGACAGACACGATGCGCTGACAGGCAGGGACCGCTCTAGTCCCGGTCGTCCCGCCTTTGCTTCCGTTTCAATACCAGCACGCATCCCGCGACGGCCGCCAACGGAAAGAAAAAGGAACAAGCCGCATTCGAGAGTTCGGCCGGCGATCCCGCCGCGTCGAAGGACCGCTCCCCTCGGGAACCGGCCGGCAGGGGAACCTGGGCGCAGTTGACCATCTCACACGTGAAGCAGTCGCTGCTGCACATGCCCCCGGCACACCCTTCCAGGCAGTCACAGGACTCGTCCCCGTCCAGGACCCCGTTCCCGCACGTGGCCACGTGGATCTCCGACCCGTAGCAGGTGTTCAGCTTGGCGTAGCCGATCGTCCTCCAGGGATCCCCCTCCTGCCCGCTGTTGCTGTTCAGGCCCTGTTCGAAATCCACGTAGAAGGCCCCCTTCCCCAGGTCGCCGAACCGGCAGGGACGCTGGCACTCGTCGCCGTTTCCGTCCCCATCGAAGTCTCCCTGGAGCCGGTTGAAGTTTTTCGGGCAGTTGTCACACACGTCCCCGACCGTGTCAGCGTCCCGGTCCAGCTGGTCGGTGTTGGACACCTGAGGACAGTTGTCCAGCAGATCGATCACGCCGTCACCGTCGGAATCCGGGTTGATGTCATCGACCCCTTCCTGCAGGGGCCTCACCAGGACCGCCACATGCTCCCCGGCCCAGTCCCAGTCCGGTTCCGGGTCCGCGAAGACGGAGGCCGGCACGGACAGGACGCCCCCGGTTCCCTCGAGGGTATCGCTTCGAAGCACCTCTCCGGTGCGGTCGCTGTACCAGACGATCTGGTGCCCGGTGTCGCTCAGCCCGGTGAATGTGACCTCTACGGGGTCCGGAAGTGCGTTTTCCGTGTGATGGAGGAGCCAGGCCAGCATCACGCTTCCGCCCTGGTCTGCCGTGGCCATGGTATAGAGCTCAGGGGCGCTGACGCGGTCATGCGCCTGGACCGGTACGAACCCCGCCCAGTCCACATGCTTTAACAGGTTCACGAGCACCTTGAGGCTGTGGTAGTCGTCATAGCTGAACCCCCAGTACCCCTTTTGCCCGGCCGCGTCCGACGCCCCGTAGAACTCGTCCGTGTAGTACTGAACCGGTGTCCCGGCGCTCCCGCTAGCCGCGTGTACCCACTTGGCCATGCGGAAATGGTCCGCCATCTTCCCGTCAGACCAGGGGGTCTGTGGGTCGTGCTGAAACCGCACCGACGCCCGGCTGGCACAAAGTTCCTCGTTGACGTGCACGGGGCGGTTCGGATACGCGGGGCTGCACGTAGCAGGGATCACCTGTTCGGTCAGGGCCGTGTGCAGCTTGAGCTGGTACTGGATCGTGTCCAGTTCGGACCAGAAGTTCCCTTCGGTGAATGCGGGATCGAAGTACGAGCCGTAACCGTGGTAGGTGACCACGTCCATGTTCGGGTGGTTCCAGATCTCCAGGTTCCGGTCGGCCTTGTTGAACGGGGAGGGTATGGCCAACGGGTTGGAGGCGGACGCCGTGATCAAATGGTTCGGGTCGATCTGCTTCACATAGGAGCCAACGGTGTCGATCCATCGCCGGATATTCTCCAGGTTGTCTTGCCCCATGTTGGCAAACAGGTCCATCTCGTTCATCAGCTCCCAGCTGAAAAGGTATGGGTTGTCTCCCCAGCGTTCCACCAGCCACGCAAACCGTTTCATCTGCAGGCACGCCGCCCTGCCGTTGGTAAAGAACTGATTCGTCTTGGCAAACGGGTCCTCGCCCGTGATCGGCCCGCCCGCGGTCTCCAGGTGGGGATAGGTTTCCCCGTTGTTCATGGCAATGACCCCCGGGGCCAGGGGTCCGATCTGCAGGTAGACCTGGTATTTCTCCGCCAGCGAGAAGAAGAAGGTCAGGGTTTCCTCCACCACGGGGTTGTAGGCCGGCGTACAGGAGAGGTCGCACCCCCCGGCGAAGGCGTCGCCACAATCGGGAACGGGGTTTTCAAGGTTGTTTGCCTCGAACCAGCACTCCGGATCGGCGGACAAACCACCGGCGGTCCGGCCGTCGATCAGCATGCGAAGCACGTTGACCCCGTGGCGGTTCATCAGCTTGAAGTAGGCCTCCCAGTAGCTCCGGTTCACATTCTTGTGGATCATGTCGTACCCGTGGATCCCCACGGGAAAAAAGGGAACGCCGTCCTGGTGCTGGAAGTACCGCCCGCTGGGGGCCACCTGGATGAATCCCGATCCGGCCGCCAGAAGATCCCCCGCCGGAACCAGACAGGCCAGGGAAAGGGCCAACGCGACCCACAGGGACAAACACCTCTTTGTCGTTTTGTTCCTCTTCATGAAACCCTCCTCGATGCTCGAGCCAGGATGGAAAACTTGAGGCAGGCTTATTCAGGGGCCGGCCTATTTCACGCAAAATTCAAACCAGGATCGCATGGTTTTACAAGTCAAAACGATGGGAGGGGTCCGGGATACTCCGTCCTGGCTTTTCCGGAAAGAGCAGAAAGAAAAAAGATATTATTTTTCAAAGTCTTGAAGCTGTTTTTTTGAAATCCGGACCCGCTGACGCCCCCCCCGGCGGCGAGCCCGTCGCCGCTCCAGGGCTCCCGGGCAAGACAAAAAACGGCACAAAAAAGACGAATTTGAACTCAGGGGGGGCGGGCCTGTGTTCGAAATCGTTCCCGGACTCCAACCGGTTTGCTTGATCCACCTGACGGTCTTTGGGTATAAAAGTGAAGAGAGAAACACTCTTTCCGGCGAGAGTGGCGGAACGGCAGACGCACTGGATTTAGGATCCAGCGGGAGAAATCCCTTGGGGGTTCGAATCCCCCCTCTCGCACCACCGTTCCAACACCACCGCCCAAGGAAAAACTCCCGGCCTGAACTGAATCCTCGGACGGCTCTCGTGTTTCTAACCCGATGGATGGCCGTCAACAGCCTTCTACATGCAGAACCCCGGCCGGAAAATAGACCGGTTCCCCGCCCCCTTGTTTCCGTTTTATTGCATTGCAGGCAAGATTCTGATATAAGTGTTTGATTTCTTTATTTGTTTGGGAAGGTAAAGGCAAAAGTGAGAGGGAGCTGATCATGAAAGCTGTTGTGGAAGATCTGGGCGGGTCTCAGAAGAAACTGGTATTCGAGGTTCCTCCGGAAGAAGTGAACAAAGAGTTGGAAAAATATTGTAAAAAGCTCTCCAAAGAAGTGGACGTGCGCGGATTCCGGAAGGGAAAGGCCCCTCCCAGCGTGATCAAGCGGTTTTTCAAACAGCAGATCCTCGGAGAGGTAGCCTCCCAGATCGTTTCGTCCTCCTTTGAAGAAGCCCTCAAGGAACACTCCCTGACCCCTCTGGGCGAACCCGACATCGACTCCTCTCCCCTGGAAGAAGGGAAGAGCTTTCCTTTCACCATCACCCTGGACGTGAAACCCGAGATCGATGTAAAGGACTACCAGGGGATCCAGCCGGAAGTGCCGCCCCTGGAGGTGAAAGAGGAAGAGGTGGAGAAATCCCTGGAGGAACTGCAAAAGGTTCACGCACAGGTCAAGGACGTGGAGGAAGACCGGGCCGTGG
>CAYTRL010000311.1:0-7150 GCA_964439795.1 uncultured Thermodesulfobacteriota bacterium | reverse complement strand
GGGGCCCGTCGGCCAAACGGCTGGAACACGATGAGCAGGGCCGGCAGAAGATAGAGGTCCGCGGCCAGCGCGCCTAAGAGGGTGAAGGAGACCAGCGCACCGAAATTTCTGGAAACCTGGAACGAGGACAGGAGAAAAATGCAAAAGCCCCCGATGAAGACCAGAGTGGTGAAGATGATCGCCTTGCCCACGGATTGCAGGGTCCGGTGCGTGGCGGCCTTGTAATCGTAATCCTTCCGGATCTCGATCCGAAACCGGGCCAGGAAGTGCAGGGAGTCGTCCACGGCGAGGCCGAAGGCCACGCAGGCCAGGGGGGAGGTGAGCAGATTGAGAGGCACGTCCAGCAGGGCCATCACCCCGAAGGTGAAGAGCACGGGTGCGATGTTCGGCACGAGACTCAGCAGGGCCACCTTGAGAGAGCGGAACATCAGCCAGATGAGCAGGGTGATGATCACGACGGCCAGGGCCAGGGCCCGAACAAGGTCGTCCACGAGCGGGTCCAGGTGGTTGTAGAGAAGGACGCCGACGCCGGTGAGGGCCATGTCGAACGCGCCGCCCGTGTTGCCGTCCATGTAATGCCGCGCCTCCTTGAAAACGTCGGTCATGGCGGCCATGGACGTGGCGCCGCCGTAGATGGCCATGGCCGTTCGTCTCTGTTCGTCCTCGAGATAGTGGGCGATGAACTCGTTGTCCTCCACAAGCATCAGGAGCTGGATCACCCCCTCTTTTGTGTCCGGGAGGTTCGCGCCCATGTCATAGCGGGAACCGATGTAGCGGATCAGGTCCGTGATCCCCACCATCTTTCCCACGAATTCGTGACGCTCCATGTGTTCCTTGAACCCCTCGATGACCCGCAGGGTATCCGGCTCCAGGACCGAACCCGGGCCGCCCTTTCCTGTGATGACCGCGTAGATCACGCCGGTTCCCGGGAAATGCGTGTTGATGAAGTCGCATGCCCTCTTGATGTCCGTGTCCCGGCCGAAGTAGTTGGTAGAGTCTTCCTCCACGCGCAGCTTCGTTGCCACACCGTAGCCCAGGAGCACCGAGACGGCCAGGGAGATCGCGATGATCTCCCGTCTACGGGTGGTGGCCAGGCCGGCTGCTTTTTCCAGAAAGCGCAGCACACACGTCCGCACCCGGTTGTCGACCTTCATGTAGTTTTCCAGGTGTGTGTAGGTGAGGAACGACAGCAGAATCGGGATGAAGGTGACCCCGAGGAGAAACGCGCAGCCGATCCCGAAGGCCGTGTACAGTCCCAGTTCCCTCAGCGCCACGTTGTGGCTCACGAGCAGGGAGGCGAACCCCACCATGGTCGTCACGCTGGTCATCAGGCAGGGGATCGCGGTGAGCCGCAGGGTCTGCAGGATCGCCTCTCGCTTGCTGCTCAAGCGGAAGAGGGTGTCCTGGTAGTTGCTCAGGATGTGGATGCAGTCCGATGTACCGATCACGAACACAAAAGTGGGGATGAGGATGGTGATGACATTGATCTCCCCGGTGATCCACGCCAGAAGGCCGATGGTCCAGAAGTTGCTGAGCAGGATGGCCAGAAAAGGGATGATCATCAGGAAGTAGTTCCGGAAGATGAGGAACATGGAGGCCAGGATCAGCAGGATGCTGAAGGGAAGAAAAATGGAAACATCCCGCTTGGTGTACTGGGTCGTGAAGGCGGCCAGTACCGGCAGGCCTCCGATGTGGATCTTTATTCCGGTCCGGGCCTCTTCCCTGCCGATGATCTCCTGGAGCTTTTTCAGCAGGGCCTCCCGCTTCACGACGTTGTAGGAGAGGACCTCGTCCCCCTTGATGTACACCGCCGTCGCGGAGAGATCGTCGTTCACCAGGATCTTGTGGTACAGGGGGTTCGACCGGATTTTCTCTTCAACGGTTTTCCGCTCCGCCGCGGTCCTCGGCTCCTCCCGTATGAGCTTCCGGACGGCGATCACCTCCTCGTCGGCCTCCAGTTCGATGGCGTTGGTGAGCCCCACGACCTCCACCACGCCGTCCAGCCCGCTGAACTCTGCGATCAGGGTGTCCGTGAGTTCCAGGGACTCCCGGGACAGGGCGTGCCCGGTCTCGAAGGCCACGACGATGACCTGGTCATACCCGAAGTCGCGGATGAACTCCTCGTAAAAGGGGAAGTGGGGGTCGTCCTGATACATGACCCTGTCGAGATTCTCGGTGAGCTTGAGGTTGGAGAAGAAGTTCAGGAACACCAGGGTGAGGAGAAAGACCGCCGAGAGCACCAGCCAGCGATGTCGCAGAAGGAAATCGATGTAGCTTTTCATCAGGATCCCTTGCCGGTTTGCTCTGCTTCTTTACCGGGTGGTTTCAGTTCGGTCCGGTGTTTTGGTTAACCTGGACCCAGACGGACCCGTGGGTCGGGGGCCGATCCTGCGGGGGCTCCGCCGCTTTTTAATCGCAAGAACGGTATGCCCCTGATGAAAATCCAATGGTAGCAGACCGGGAGGCTGAACTCAAAAAGGCCTGGCCCTCAGGATCCTCTCCGCGCAATCAATGCCGCTCTGACAGGCCAGTTCGGTCCCGATGCCCCTGCCCCCGGCGCAGTCACCGGCCACGAACAGGCCCGGGACCGGCGTGGCGTTGGAATGTCTGCCGGGTCCCACCTGCCCCGTGTCCTGGCAGGTGGAGATCACCGGGCCACCCTGTTTGCCCAGCCATTTTTCCAGGAACCGGCTGTCCTTCCGATCAACCCACACCACGTGCTCCCGGGACTCCGGCCACCGGAGAAACAGGGCCTCCAGCAGGGCGTCGATCCATTTTTCGGGCGGGTCCACGGGGGTGCGGTCGCAGGGGGCGATTGCGGTGGACACGGTTACCAGCTGCATCCCGGGAGGCGCCAGGGACGGGTCGCTGTTCGTGGGAACCGTGCAGAAGAACGAGAAGATCTCCGGGACCCTGCCCTCAAGCGTGTCTTCCCAGGTCTTCCGGATATCGTCGATGGTTGGAGGAGCGGGGGCGGGACGCTGGTCCATGATGCATCCGAGGAACCCTTCCCGGATCACCGCCCTGTCCAGCAACACCTTGACCTGGATCGCGCTCATGGAACTTTTTGTCCCCTCCACCCGTTCCCTGTAGGCGGGCGGGAAGTTCTCCCCGCCAGCCAGTGATACGGTGCCCGGGAGCGAGCTGGTGCTGACAACGGCGTTGGCGGCGTAGAATTTTCCGTCTGCGGTTTCCACTCCCACCGCTCTCCGGCCCTGCACGCAGATCCTGCTCACGCGGCTGCCCAGGACAAGTTCCGCGCCGTGGGCCTCGGCCCCCTCGAGGAAAGTTCTCGGAATGGTGACGGCCCCCCCCTCCGGGTAGCCTCTATCTCCGGCCAGAAAGGCCTTCCTCGTGCACCAGAACATCTCCTCCACGGAGGCCTGCCAGTACGGGATCACGAAGTAGAGCCCCATGGCGACGCTCATGAACTGTATCGGGAGCGGATTCCGCGTAAAGGAGAGAAAATAATCCTCCACACTCCGCGCATTCAGCGGCGGAAGGATTTTCTCCGGCAAGATCATCCGGGGAAAAAACCTGCCGCAGAGTCCCAGGACGCCCGCCGGGCCGGCACCCATCTGCCGGAACAGGGAGAGAGCGGGCCATAGCATGGAACCGCCCTGGGACGCAAAATACGGGGCCTCGATCCGGAACATGGGGTCCGGTTGCAGGAACCGGATGAGGCGGCGGGCGCCGAGACGGCGCTGCACCTCCCCGATGGGCCCACGGTTTCCGCGGCTGATGAAGTGACAGCCCACATCCACGTGCACGCCGTCCTTCTCGTAATAAGAGCAGGCGCCGCCGACCCGCGGATTCTTCTCCAGGATCAGGACCTTTCGCCCTTCCCGGGCCAGGATCGCCCCGGCGGCGGAACCGCCCATGCCGGAACCGATGATGATCACATCATGGGATGCCCTGGTCACTCGCAGGCTCCGTGGTCACGTTCATGAGGGCACGAGGTTGAAGCTGTAGTCCGGATTGCCGAACAAGGACAGGAAACGCGTCGTCTCGTCCCGGGAACAGGCGGGACGCCACTTGACCGGCATCACACCTCTCCCTCTGTTCCCCGTTTTCCGCGCTGCGGACCGGGCCTGGTGTCCCGGTTTCTCAGGGGATCCGTGACCCGTTCCAGGGTCCAGCGGTCTTCGGTCCGGTCGCGGCGGAGAATGTACACCCTGCGGTCATCCGCGAGCAGTTTGAAATAGTCGTGATCCTCCCCGGCCCACCGGTCGATCACCCGATCCACAACGAGCTTCTCCTCCCCCACCCGGAACGAGACCGGCCGCTCCTCCGCCTTGTACCCGCTATAGCACTCCACGTGGATCCGGCGCTCCGGCCCTTCACCCTGTTCGGTTCCCATCCGGTCCCTCGCAGTGGATCTATATCCCGGGAAGCCACAGGTACATGAACACGGGTCCTCCCCCGGCCGCCAGGCTCTCCACATCCAGCTTGATCAGGTTGAAGTCCCCGTGGCCGCCCGACGCGGCCGCCCCCAAGGCGTACAGGTTCGGCATATACTCACCGCTCCGGACATAACGGACCACCCGGGCCTCCGGGACCCCCATCGAACTCTTCAAGCCCTCCAGGGCCTTGGAAAGGTACCCGATCTCGTCCACCAGGCCGTTCTCCAGTGCCTGGTCCGCAGTAAAGATCCTGCCGTCGGCCAGCTCCGGATGTTCCGAAATCCGGACGTCGGGACGGTTCTCTTCGATAATCCGGCAGAAGCGGCGGTACATGCTGTCCACGATCCCCTGGAGGATCGCCTCGTCCCTGGCGTTGGGTTTCCGCAAGGGGGAGCCCATATCCTTGAACGGACCGGATTTCATGCTGGTATCGCTCACCCCCACTTTTTCCATCAACCCGCTCAGGTTGAGGTTCATCAGGATCACGCCGATGCTTCCGGTGGTGGTGGTAGGCGTGGCCACGATGCGCTCCGCGGCCTGGGCGATCAGGTAGGCGCCGGAAGCGGCGGTCCCCATGAAGTAGGCGTGCATGGTCACCTTCTGGACGGTCCGGAACGTCTCGAGCTCGTGATAGATGATGTCACTGGCGGTCACCGTTCCCCCCGGGCTGTCGATCAGGAGCAGAATCCCGCGAACATGCTTGTCCTTGGCCGCCTTGTCCAGCTGCTCGCGGATCGAGGAAACCATCCCGGGTTCCTTTTTCAGGCTGAACAGCCCTCCCCTCTCCTTTTCGGTGATCACCCCCTTCATGTCGATCACCAGGATCTTGTCCTTCCCCTGCCCGCTGATCAGGGTTTCCTTGAGAGGCCGGGGCCCTGTATCCAGGAGTCCCTTGCCCGATACGTAGATGCAACCCGTCATCAGGAAACCGAGAAGGAACACCGCAACAATCCACGGAAACAAGGCAGCGGTCAGGCGTCTTGCACGAAACATTCTCCATCTCCTCTTCATGGATGGGTGATGATTGGGCGGGAATACAGAGGTGATCCTACTGATTCCAGGTAAAATGATCAAGGAGGGGAACTGCCGGGCCGCTTCCCCTCGAAACAAGCCGTGACCTTGAAAAGTGCCCTGGGATTGTATACTTTGATTGGTTTAGGATCGGGAACGAATTGGCCCGGTTTTCCGCTTTCCAAGATACCGGACGGCGTGCGTTCCGCGGTCCGGCTTCCACCCCCTCCCCGGCAAACATGGTACCGGTCAGGAACCTGACGATTATGCAGGCAGTGCTCGAAAAACTGAACGGAATCCTCTGGGGCCCGGTGACCATCGTCCTCCTGTTCGGCACCGGGTTTCTTCTCACCGTGATGGTCAAGGTCATCCAGGTCCGGAAGTTCGGCTATGCGTGGACCCTCATCTCCGGAAAGTACGACAACCCGGATGACGAGGGGGAGATCTCCCACTTCCAGGCACTGAGCGCGGCACTGTCGGCCACCATCGGTACGGGCAACATCGCAGGGGTGGGTACAGCGGTGGCCCTGGGCGGGCCGGGGGCCGTCTTCTGGATGTGGGTTACCGCCCTGTTCGGCATGGCGCTCAAGTACGCGGAATGCCTGCTGTCCCTGCGTTTCCGGACCGTTCACGAGGACGGGACGGTGAGCGCCGGGCCCATGTACTACCTGGAAAAGGGCCTGGGGTGGAAGTGGCTGGGGACCCTGTTCGCCCTATTCGCCGCCGTGGCCTCCTTCGGCATCGGCAACATGGTCCAGGCCAATTCGGTGGCCGAGCCGGTCCGGGAATACTTCGGCATCCCCAAGCTGGCCACCGGCCTGATCATCGGGGGGCTGGTCTTTATCGTGATCGTGGGAGGCATCCGGCGCATCGGGCAGGTGGCCAGCCGGCTCGTGCCGCTCATGGCACTCTTCTACGTGTCCGGTTCCCTCTGGGTGATCGCCACCCACCTGACCGCGGTGCCGGCGGCGCTGGAGCGGATCTTCATTGAAGCCTTCACCGGCACGGCCGCCACGGGCGGGTTCGCCGGCGCGGCCGTGGCCCAGGCGATCCGGTTCGGTGTGGCCCGGGGCGTCTTTTCCAACGAGGCGGGGCTGGGCAGCGCGCCCATCGCCCACGGCGCGGCCCAGACCCGGGAACCGGTCCGGGAGGGGCTGGTGGCCATGCTCGGGCCGTTCATCGACACCATCGTGATCTGCACCATGACGGCCCTGGTCATCCTCGTTACCGGGGTTTATACATCCGGGGAAACCGGCGCGGTGCTCACAGCCAGGGCGTTCGACAGCGGGCTGCCCGGGATCGGCGGCTACATCGTCGCCATCGGCATCATCCTGTTCGCGTTTTCCACAGCCATCAGCTGGTCCTACTACGGTGACCGTTCGGTGGAGTACCTGTTCGGCCCGGACCTGGGCCCCCGGATGGTCACGCCCTACCGCGTGCTCTTCTGCATTCTGCTACCGGTGGGCGCCTGTACCGAACTCACCATGGTGTGGACACTGTCGGATGTCACCAACGCCCTGATGGCCTGGCCCAACCTGATCGCGCTGGTGGGGCTGAGCCCGCTGGTGGTCCGCACAACACGGGAATACTTTTCCGACCCGAAACGGGTCGCCGGGGTCCGATCATGAAAACGGTCCGTAACTTCAGTATCATCGCACACATCGATCACGGAAAATCCACGCTGGCCGACCGGTTCATCCAGTTCACGGGCCTGGTGGAGGACCGCCAGTTCCGGG
>CAYTRL010000310.1:0-7202 GCA_964439795.1 uncultured Thermodesulfobacteriota bacterium | reverse complement strand
TTCATGACCGAAAATCATGTCGATTTACCCACAAATTCTGCTGAGGAGCCAAAAATTTCGGAAAGGTTCGGATTGTGAAACTCTTTAATAAATTCTTTATTCGAACCCAGGAAGAGTGTAAAAGGTACGGGTTTACCGTAAAAACAAACGATCAATGGCCGTCCTCTTCAAATGAGAAGACCGGACCATCTAGTAACCCTGGCTCACGGAATTCCGGATCCTCTTCGGGAAGATGTGATCATCCCGATATTCATTCAAAGCCGTTTGGAACAGTGGTTCCATAGATCGTTGGATCTGATGGAATTACGGATTCATGGGAGAGGATGATCAACTATCCTGGAACAGGGCCCCCATCCTGTGCCGGGTGATGTCCCGCAGGCGCTCCACCAGGAGATGCGCTCCGCTCATCTGCCCCGGGTCCACCGCCGGGTTGGGGACCCCGATCACCTTCATGCCCGCCGCGAGGGCGGCGTTTACCCCGTGGGGCGAATCTTCCAGGACCACGCAACCGGATGCCGGTACCTTCAGGCGGCGGGCCGCTTCCAGGAACAGATCCGGTGCGGGCTTTCCCCGTGCCACCTCGTCAGCGCACACCACCGCCTGAAAGGCGGAAAAGAGTTCAAACTTTGCCCGGACGATGGATACGATTTCCCGGTCCGCGCTGGTGGCCACGGCCAGGGGTTTTTCCCACACCGTCAGATCCCGGACCAGGCCCCGGAGGCCGGGCATGAGCCGGACGCGTTCCCGATAGAACCGGTAGGCAAGGGTCAGCCGTTTCCGCGCGATCACCTCAGGGGTTTCCGAGAGGCGGTATGCCTTGCAGAAGCGCCGGGCGGACTCGATCTTCTCGCAACCCATGAAGAGGGGCTTCAGGGCGGGATCGAACGATCGTCCGTATTCGTTGGCCACCTCCCGGTCCACCTCGCTCCAGAGTTCTTCGCTCTCCAGCATGAGACCGTCCATGTCGAAGAGGACCGCCAGGGGAGGGTTGCTTGGCATGGGAGGAGATGGGGCCTTTCCTTGCATGGACCTCGCCATTTTCGAAACCGGATCGATCGTATATTCACGGGATCCCTGCCCCATGGATGCAGCGGGGGGGAAAGGTAAGGGGAAAGCTGAATCCCGAACGCTGAAAGCTGAAAGCCACTCTCCGGATCAACCCCGGGTCTCCTTCAGGTAGTCGTTGCGGAGCTTGCATTCCATGTCAAAGGACTTCTGGAAGCTGGATACGATGAATTTTTCCACGAGTTTTCCCACCCCGAACATCTTTACCGTGACGTCACCCACGATGTTCTGGACCCACTGTTGATCGCCCTGGGGCTCGAAGAAGATCCGCCCGCCCGCCTTGATCTTGTCGGCCATCTTGGCCGGCGTGATCTCCAGCGTGCCCTGGTTGTTCTTGTTGTCCATGATGATCTCAACCACGAAGGTGTTCAGGTCGCCCAGCACCTTCTTCACCGGTCCGGGCATGGGGACGTCTATTGTGTATTGAATATCCAGGTAGACCTTTTCGCCCTCTTCCCGTTTTTTCAAGATTTTCAGGGAGGAGACCTCCGGATGGTGCTTGGTGATGTAGCGGATAGATTCTTCATCTGTGATACATTCACGGATGATGTCCGGAGGATAGTCGAATGCAAATCGGGATTTCAGTTCCATGGCGGCACCTCCTGGGAAAGAACAACGTGCAGAGCAACCTTGACGGTCCGATCAATTCTTCGGGATGTCACCGCGTTGTGACCGCCACATCTTTCCACGTGCGGCGGGACAGGTCAAGGTGCCTGGGGCGGGGGCGGTTTGCGAAAGCATAAAGCAGAATGAAAAGTGCGTGGTACTCGACGTTCTCATAATGCGCCGAATTTTAATGGACGGCAAGGTGCCGGGGGTGCTCGAGAAACCCTGTGATGCCTGAGGCTTCCGGTTGCACAATCCCGGTGAATCTGGCATCTTTTTTCCTCGGCCCACATGCGCCATGATCGTGTGCAGCGAGGGGTACGATGATGGAGACGGAAAAGCGAAATCCAGAACAGCCGCAGCCGGACAGCGGTGCTCCCGGGGGACAGGAATCCCGGGGGCGGGGGACCCGGGTGGTGTTCCTGGTTTTTCTGCTCCTGGCGGGTGCCCTGGGGACGTTGGTGTACCTTGCCTACCGGGGCGGACGGATCGTCACGGACGATGCCTACGTGCACGCAACGGTCTACAGCGTCCAGACCCGGGTCCCAGGTACCGTCCTGGAGGTTTTAGTGGCGGCACACCAGCCGGTGGAGCCCGGCCAGCTCCTGGTGCGCCTGGACCCCGAGCAGCCGGAGATCATGGTCCGGCTGGCGGAAGGGGAGCTGGCCGGAGCCCGGATGCAGCTGCAGGAAGCCCTAATCGCCGTGCGCGCCGCAGAGGCGGAGGAAACCCTGGTGGACGCCCAGCTCGATCAGGCCAGGAAAGATCTCGCACGAATAAAAACGCTCTGGAACAAAAAGACGGTTTCAGAAGATCGATACGATCGTGCCGTGACCCGGCACCGCGTGCTCACGTCCAGAAAAAACGCGGCAGACGCCCAGGGAAGCCTGTCCGAGGCACGTATCGAGACCGGACGGACGGCGGTCCAGATCGCGGCCAGCCGTATGGCGGAGGCAAAGCTGCGGCTCGGGTACTCGGAGATCCGGTCCCCGGGAAAGGGGATCGTTTCCAAGAAGAATGTGGAACCGGGAATGGTGTTACGGGCGGGCGCTCCCCTCATGGCGGTGGTGGATCTCGAAAACCTGTGGGTGGAGGCCAACTACAAGGAAACCCAGCTTGCCAGGATCCGGCCGGGCCTGAAGGCCCGGGTCCGGGTGGACACCTTTCCAGACCAGTTGTTCCACGGGGTCGTGGAGAGCATTCAGGCCGGTTCCGGCGCCGCCTTCTCCCTGTTCCCCCCGGAAAACGCCACCGGAAACTGGGTAAAGGTCGTACAACGTATTCCCGTGAAGGTGGTGCTGGAGGACGATCCATCGGGGGACCCCGGCAGCCGGCTGCGCCTGGGCATGTCCGCGGAAGTGTCGATCGTTCCGGCGAAAAAGCCGTTTCTATCCCGTCTGTTCTCGTTCCTGCCCGGGTTATAGCTTCCCGCCTGCAGAGGGGTCACCCCTGTGAACCAAGCCCCCGCACCCAACAAGTACTTGGTGGCCCTTGTGGTCATGATCCCCACGTTCATCGAGATCCTCGACATGACCATCGTCAACGTTTCCCTGAACCACATCCAGGGAAGCCTGAGTGCGGGGCTGGACGAGGTGACCTGGGTGCTGACGAGCTACCTGGTCGCCAACGCCATCATCATCCCCATCAGCGGCTGGCTGGCCACCCGGATCGGCCGCAGGCGCTATCTGCTCCTTTCCGTGGGACTGTTCACCCTGAGTTCCCTGGCCTGCGGCGCCGCCACGAGCCTGGGGATGCTCGTGGCCTGCCGCATCCTGCAGGGGATGGCCGGCGGGGGGCTTCAACCCCTGTCCAACGCCATCCTCCTGGAGACCTTTCCGCCCGAGGAGCACGGAACGGCCATGGCCATCTTCGGCATGGGGATCGTGATCGCGCCCATCGTGGGCCCGATCCTGGGCGGGTGGATCACGGACAGCTGGAGCTGGCGCTGGATCTTCTACATCAACATCCCCGTGGGCATCATCTCCATCTTTCTCATCCTGCTGTTCATTCATGACCCGCCCTACCTCCGTCAGCGGGGGCGGCGGGTGGACTCCCTGGGCATCATGCTGCTCGTGGTGGGCGTGGGCAGCCTGCAGCTGGTATTGGACCGCGGGGAGCGGCTGGACTGGTTCACCTCCCCGTTCATCCTCAGGCTCTCCCTGCTGGCCGGGGTTGCACTGATCTGGTTTATCTATCACGAACTGCGGGTCCGGGACCCGGTGGTGGATCTCTCGGTGTTCCGGGACCGGACCTTTGCGGCCGGAAACCTGATCATGTTCTTCGGTTTCTTTGCTTTCTTCTCGAGCATCGTACTGATGCCCATATACGTGCAGAAGCTCATGGGCTATACCTCCTGGTGGGCCGGCTGGGTGCTGGCCCTGGGCGGGGTGGCCTCGTTCCTGCTGATGCCCCTGGTGGGAAGGCTCATGCAGCGGATCGAACCGCGGTTGATGCTCTTTCTGGGGATCGCCCTGAACGCGTATGCCCTGTTTCTCATGAGCGGGTTCAACCTGGATGCCGATTTCGATTCCATCATGTGGCCGCGGGTCGTGCAGGGGATCGGGCTGGCCTTCTTCTTCGTTCCCCTGGGCGCCATGACCGTGTCCGGGATTCCCCGGGAGAAGATGGGAAACGCCACGGCCATGTTCAACTTCACCCGGAACATCGGGGGGAGTTTCGGGGTGGCCTTCCTGACCACGCAGTTGGCGCGCCGGGCCCAGTTTCACCAGACCCGCCTGGTGGAACGGCTCTCACCCTACGATTTCGGGTTTCAGCAGTCCCTGGGCGGTATGCGGCAATGGATCGAATCCCATCTGGGAGTTGGAGAGGCCTTCTCCCTGAAAGGAGCCCTGGGCTTCCTCTACGGGGAGGTGAACCGGCAGGCCTACATGATGGCCATCAACGACGCCTTCTTTCTGAACGGGATCTTCTTTGCGATTACCCTGGCCCTGGTCTTCCTGATCCGCAAAGCCCGCCCGGGCGGGGCGGAGCCCATGGGCCACTGAGCAGCCTTTTAGATATATCTCGCCATCCGGAACCTTTTCCATCCTTTCCCTTATCTATGATTGTTGGAAGCGGGTTTCTATCTATTGTTCTGTTCAACCTGAAAAAAGTCAGGCCCTCTACGAGTGAAAGCTCTTCAGCTTTCCTTTTCTTGTAGATTCAGGTCAGAGAAAACGGTGTAGATGAGGACATCATGGAAAAATACAGATGGAATGCAAAAGGCCCACCGTTGATGCTTATTGTTTGCTTCTTCCTCTTCAGCCCTGTGGCGGCTGAGGCGGTACCCTTCAGCTTCTCCAATATCACGGGAAACGATGCCGGCGATGCCGCTATCGGAGAGGCTCAACTTTGGCTTGATGTGACGGACAACGGCGGGGGAGAAGCCTGGTTCACCTTTCACAACGACGGCCCGGAAGATTCCTCCATCACGCAGATCTATTTTGATGGAGACATTCTTGCGGGCCTTCTTTCCGTGGACGACTCTGACCCGGGCGTGGAATACGGTACAGACTCCGCCGCGCCTCCCAACCTGCCCGGAGGGAATCCGGCCGGGTTTTCGGCTGATATCTCCATCGACCCCGAAGCCCCCGTACAACCCAACGGCGTGAATCCGGGTGAATATGTGGCGGTACTTTTCAGCCTCCAGGCCGGCATGGATTTTTCCGATCTTATCGACGCTCTGAATGCCGAGGATCTCAGGGTCGGAATCCATGTCCAGGGATATGACACTGGGGGAAGCGAAAGTTTTATCAACACACAGGGATCTACCCCTGCCCCGGTTCCTGAGCCTGCCACCCTGTTCCTGCTTGGGTCGGGATTGCTCGGTCTTGGAGCCTATGGGAGAAAGCAGAGAAGCTAGACAACCCCAATGCGAAACAAAGAAGGCCGTATCCGATATGGATACGGCCTTCTTTGTTTCGGTGCTTCAATACCATGCCGGCTGTCCTGAAGGCCCCTCTGCGTAAGGGCTACTCCTTTTACTCTCTATCCGCCGTTCATCAAAAAAAAGCTTAAACATCTCTTTTCTCCACATCGTGTCATATGGCCTGTCATTTCCAGAGATAAAAACATACAATTCCGGAAGGGTGAAAACTGGAGGAGATCACAGCACAAGAAAAGGGATGGGCATGAAATCAGGTTGCATCGCGTTGTCGTGGATTCTGGCTGGAAGCCTCTTTCTTTTCCCTGCTTGTGACCGTGCAGCATCCTTTTCATCCGGTGAGGCGGAAAAGTATTACTGCCCTGACGGTACAACCCGGCCACCGGACTGCCATGAAGAGAGCGCCGAAGGGAACGCCTGCGGTTGCACGACATACAGGGTCTGGTGTGACGCCGATACGGGTCTCTGCTGGCAGGACCCACAGAAAGATGCTTACGAGCAGGGAAAAGGAGGTGTGACTTCCTTTGATGCGCAGCGATACTGTGAAGAATTGGTGCTCGGCGGCTATGAGGACTGGCGCCTGCCCGGCATCAAGGAGCTTCGGAGCATTATCCTGGGAAACGAATTCACGCAGGAAAACGGATCCTGCTACATTGAAGAGGGAAGTTCCATGAACGGACAGCCCCTCCTCACTCACATTCCCTGCCTGGGCAAGCCGACTCCCCTTACGGGTCCCGGTGAAGGCGGGTGTTACTGGAGGACAGAACTGACCGGGACCTGTAACAACGTGGATCCTGCCAGTTCCACACACTACCTGGAATTCTGGAGCCGAACCCGGGCGGCGGACGATCCGGATCAATGGGCTGCCTATGTGTTTTTCGACACGGCATCGGTCGGCTACAACCATTCCCTGAGCCTCGGAGAAGTTCGCTGTGTCCGGGATGGATCCGCTCCCCCAGAGGACTGTCAGGGAACATCTCCCGTCTGCAACCCGGGCGAAACAGAACCGTGCACGTGCAGCAACGGAAAGCCCGGGGCCCGGGTCTGCTCCGACAGCGGCACGTGCTTCGTACCCTGTGATTGTACTGGTTTTTCACCCTCCCACGGTCCCGAAGATGTCTGTGCCAGATGTGATCAAATCAACGTGAAAATAAATGTACGAGATCCGCTTACGGAAACGCCCTACATGCTGGCCGCGTTTCTCTACAGAGACGGTGAGCTGTTCGTGCGGCCGCCGGATGTGGGTATTGATGAAAATGAGATCCGCTATCCGGATATCAACGTCGGCAAACCCGTTGAAATGACGATTCCGGGATGCTCGTATTACAGGGACCGGTGTATGGCGGGCGAATACTATCTCGTTGTGTATTTGAAGATGAATGAAGGGAAATTTCCGGGAATGCCCGAGCTGTCGGACTTCGTGTGGGTAGATTTCGATCCCATCACGTTGACGGGAGACGGGACGAGTGATTACGAATTCGATGTGACGGTTGCCCCGATTGCCGGAACCCGGACTTCACCCTAGAGGCCGAAACCATGGCGGCTTTCACAGGAGACACCATCAAACATTTGGCAGAACTCTTTTCGTTGAGAGAATTCATAGTCATCCTGCTGTTTCTCCTGGCTCCCATGGGACTGTACATTTCGT
>CAYTRL010000309.1:735-7204 GCA_964439795.1 uncultured Thermodesulfobacteriota bacterium | reverse complement strand
GGGCGCCGCTGCAAAAGATCTTTTCCTCGGGCGGGATCACCCCCTCTTCCAGAGCGGCGATGGATACCAGGATCTTGAACACACTGCCGGGGGGGTATTGTCCCTGGATCCCGCGGTTGGTCAGCGGGTGGCGCGGATCGTCTCGCAGTTCTTCCCATTCCCGGAGAGGGATGCCGCGGACGAACAGGTTCGGATCGAACGAGGGACGGTTCACGTAACACAGCACGCTGCCGTCCCGGGGGTCCACGGCGATGGCCGTTCCTGTCTGGTCTCCCAGGGCATCCCGGGCCGTCTCCTGGAGCCTCCGGTCCAGGCAGAGAACCACGTTGGAGCCGGGGAACGGAGCACGCTCCTGAAGAATGCGTATCTGTCGTCCCCGGGCGTCCACCTCCACCTGCATGCCGCCTTTCTGGCCCCGCAGGTGCTCTTCCATCATCTTTTCCACGCCCACCTTGCCGATCCAGTCACCCATGCGGTAGTGCTTGCCATGGTCCTGTTCCAACTGCGACGCGTTGATCTCGCCCATGTATCCGATCACGTTCGCCAGCAGGTCCCCGAACAGATAATCCCGGGACTGGTTCACCTGGATGACCACCCCGGGGATCCTCACGCGGTTGGCCTCCAGAAAGGCCATGGTTTCCCAGGTGGCATCCTTCCACAGGAGGTAGGAGCGGAAAGGCGTGGCTTTCTTCAGCTCCTGTATCCGTTTCTCCAGTGTCTCCGGGGGGAGGGGAGAGCGGGCGGTCAGGGTCTGTTCCAGGGCGTCGTAGTCCTGGACCTCCTCCGGGATGGCGGTGACCTGGAAACAGGGACGGTTGTCCGCGAGGTTTTCGTGGTTCACGTCCATGATCTTGCCCCGGGGCGAGTGGATCTCCAGCAAACGGATGCGGTTGTTTTCCGAGAGGCTGTGGTAGGTCTCTCCCTGCCACAGTTGGATGTAGAACAGCCGAAGGATCAGCACAACGAACAGGGCCGCGATGCAGAAGGAGACGACCAGAAACGGTTTGGCATAGGGTTCGCTGGATACGTCTCGAAGGTTCGTCATCGCGCGCTGTTTTTTTGCAGGGTGAGAAAACGGATCTTTTGAAACCCCAGGGTCTCCGTGAGCAGTCGGAATAAAAACGGCATCAGAAGGAGACTGGTGAACCACTCGCCGGACCATCCGGCCAGGATCCTGTCCACGGAGGGAACCGGGAACCGGAACAGGGTGGACAGGATCGCCAGGTAGGGCAGCTTCAAGGCAAAGTCCAGCAGAAAAAGACCGATGGCGGAACGGGAACGTTTCAGGAAGATCCGCGACAGGATCGATCGGTTGATCAAGAAGACGCAAAGGAAGAACAGGGTATTCCAGCCTTCCGGCGCACCAGAGAAGAGGTCGGCCAGCAGCCCCAGAAGGAAGCTCACAATCAGCCCCCGCCCGAAGGGGAAGAAAAGGCTGGCGAAGAGAACAAGAAGCAGGGTCGAGTCGGGAAGCAGGTAGGCGGGCAGCACGTGTCGAAGCAGCGTACTCTGCAGCAGGGTGGCGGTCATGCCGATGAGTAAAAGGACCAGGGTGTTCAAGGGTCGGAATTCTCCTTGGGGTCCGTGTCCTGAAACGGTTTTTCACAAACCACGATGACCTCCTCCAGCTTGTTGAAATCCACCGAGGGCTGGACATCGACTTCCTGGAAGAGCTCCGTCTCTCTCTTGCGCAGGCGGGAAACCGTCCCCACCATGGTTCCCTTCGGGTACACCCCGTCCAGCCCGGAAGAGAGCACACGGTCCCCCTGGGTGATCTGTTCCGAACGGTGCACGTACTTCAAGATGCATCCCTGGAACCCTTTCCCTTCCACGATTCCCCGGGCCCGCGTACGCTGCACCATGGCGGCCACGGCGCTGTTCGGATCGGTGATGAGCAGGACCCGGGCGAAGTTACCGGAGGTTTCCATGACCTGTCCCACGATCCCCTGGACGGACAGTACGGCCATCCCCTCCTCGATCCCGTCCTGACGCCCCCGGTCGATGGTGAGGGTCTGGAACCAGCCGGTGAGGTCTTTTCCGATGATCTGGGCCGGGAGCAGGGGTTTTGGAACGCTCTGCTTGAAGCCGATGAGGGACCGGAGGCGCCGGTTCTCCAGTTGTTCCTCGGTCAATTCGTTGATATCTTTTTTTAACTCCTGAACGATTTCCCGCAGCATCCGGTTCTCTTCCTCGAGATCCACCAGATACACGTAGCGTTCCCAGGTCCCCGTGAAGAAACGGAACCCTTTTTCCAGCCCTTTCTGGAAGGGCCCGAACAGTTCCAGGACGGCAGCGGGAAGGACACCGGAACCCGGCCCTTCGTCCTGTCCCGACAGCAGCATGGCCATGCCCAGGCCCAGCAAAAGCAGGAAGAGGGTCGCGTACCGGTGGCGATGAAGAAAAGCGAACAGTTTCTTCATGATGTGTCGGCAGTCGGATAGAATCCCGGGGTTAGATGTCTGTTTTCAACTCGACGATCGTCCCGCAAAGAAGGAGTCCCCCACGGCAGGGGGGTCCGCGACGGAACGGCCGTTTCCACGATCATCAGTTTTCCAGGGCCACACGTTTCAAGAGGGAGAGTTCCTGCAGGGCCTTGCCCGAGCCCAACGCCACGCACGCCACCGGATCCTTGGCCACATGAACGGGCAGTCCCGTTTCGTACTGCAGCAGGACGTCCAGATCCGTCAGCAGGGCCCCGCCGCCGGTGAGGGTGAGCCCCCGCTCCATGATGTCCACGGTGAGTTCCGGCGGGGTCCTCTCCAGGGTGACCTTGACGGCTTCCACGATCTGTTCCACGGTTTCTTTCATCGCCTCCCACACCTCCTCCGATCGAAGCATGATCCGTCGGGGCAGGCCCGCAATCAAGTCCCGCCCCTTGACCTCCATGACGCGGGGCTCGCTGGTGTGCCATGCCGAGCCCAGGTGGATCTTGATGGTCTCCGCCGTGTTCTCCCCCACCAGGAGATTGTATTTTCGCTTGATGTAGTGCAGGATGGACTCGTTCAGCGTATCTCCGGCGGCATCCACGTAGTGGGTGTAGACGATTCCGGACAGGGAGATGACGGCCACCTCCGTATTGCCTCCTCCGATGTCCAGCACCAGGTTCCCGCTGGGCTCGGAAATGGGCAGGCCGGCGCCGATGGACGCGGCCAGCGGTTCCTCGATGAGATACACCTCGCGAGCCCCCGCCGAAAAAGCGGATTCCCGAATGGCCCGCCGTTCCACGTCCGTGGCCCGGTGGGGCACACAGATGATGATCCTCGGACGCACGAGCCCCGTGCGCTGGTGGGCCTTCAGGATGAAGCGCCGGAGAAGGACCTCGGTGATCTCAAAGTCGGAGATCACCCCGGCACGGATGGGGCGGATGGCCTCCACGTGCGGGTTCGTTCTCCCGATCATGCGCTTGGCGTCGTTGCCGATGGCCACGATCCGTTTCGTGCCGGTTTCGTCTTCCCGGACCGCCACCACCGAGGGTTCGCAAATGACGATCCCCTTTCCGTTCACGTATACGAGGGTGGTCGACGTTCCCAAGTCAATGGCAAGATCCGAAGAGATCAGCCCAAGAATCCAGTTGAACAGCATCGATTTTTTTCCCGGAAACCAGTGTGTGAGGGGCATAAGAACAGGAGGGCCAGCTTGCCGGCGGAAACCCGATCCCCATGAATAGTAACCAATTTTCCTGACCCGATCAAATCCTTCCCGCCCCTGTCGCGGGGCGGGGGAATGGGGAGAGAAAACCGGGAAACGCCTCGAATGGTTGCATTTTTGCTGGACCTTTTCTATGTTGATACGGTGAGGATGTCTTCCGGAACGGATCCGGAACCTTCCCTCTTCCCGATGATCCGGTGAACGGGCCCGGCGTCGGTGACAGGGGGAACTTCCAGAACAGGGGGATGGGAAAGCATGTTGAGCTATCTTCGAAGGAATGCAGGATCCTGGATGATCAAGGTGATCCTGGTGGGTATCGCGCTCTCGTTCGTTATCGGGTTCGGCATCCTGCCCACGTTGCGCGACCCGGGGGGAGACGATAACGTGGTGGCACGGGTGGGGGATCAAGTCATTACCCGGGGACATTGGAACCAGGCCTACGAGAACATGGTCCGGTTTTACCGGGATCTCTACAAAGACCGGTTTTCCAATGAAATGATGGAGCAGATGCGGCTCCGGGAAACCGCGCTGGACAACCTGATCAACCAGGCCCTGCAGCAGCAGGAAGCCCTGCGGCTGAAGCTGGAGGTCACCGATGAGGAACTGCAGGAAAAGATCCTCTCGCTGCCCTACTTTCAGCGGGACGGACGGTTCAGCAAAGAGTTGTATTTCAACCTGCTGCGACGGAACCGCATGACACCGCCCGACTTCGAGGGGATGCAGCGGGAGGAAATCCTGATTCAGAAGCTGCAGGACCTGATCCAGGGGAACGTGAAGGTTTCTGAACAGGAACTTCGCAACCGCTATGCACTGGACAACGAACAGGTGGACCTGCAGGTGCTCGCGCTGGACCCGCGGGGCTTCGAGGACGCCGTGGAGGTGGACGAGGAGGTGCTGAAGCCGTATTTCCAGGAGCGGGGGGACCAGTTTCTCACGCCGGAAAAGGTGAGGATTGAATACGTGAAGATCCCGTCGGCGCCGTACCGCGACGGGGTGAAAGTTTACACCGGCGATGTGGAAGAGTACTACGATACGCACATCGATGAGTTTTCCCATCCGGAAGAGCTTCGGCTTCGTCATATCCTGTTGCGCGTGGCGCCCGGCTCGGAGGAGTCGGTATTCCAGGAAAAGAGAGAGGTGCTGAAGGGGCTCAAAGAACGGATCGATCGGGGCGAAGACTTTGCCGAGCTGGCTCGGGCCCATTCCGAGGACCCCTCCGCTTCGGCCGGGGGAGACCTCGGGTACATGAAACGGGACCAGCTCGTGCCGGAAGTGGAACAGGCCGCGTTTTCCCTGGAGCTGGGGCAGGTCAGTGATATCGTCAAGTCTCCCTACGGGCTTCACCTGTTGAAGGTGGAGGACCACCGCAAGTCCGGCATGGATCCGCTGGAGCAGGTGCAGGAAAAGATCCGGGAGACGCTGCGCCGGGAAGGCGCCTGGAGAGTCGCGAGAAGGCGGGCCGAGGATGTGATGTGGTCGGCGCGGGAATCCGGAGGGTTCAGCGGACTCGCGGCCGGGGAGGGGGATGCGCTTTCCCTGGAGCAGACCGATTTCTTTTCCCGCGGGGAAAGCCTTCCTGACCTGGGACGGGAGCCCGCCCTTCAGAACGCCGCCTTTCTGGCGGAAACGGGCCAGATCAGCAACGCGGTCAAGGGCACGGACGGCTACTATGTATTCCGGTTGCTGGAGAGGAAGGCTCCGGAGGTGCCGCCGTACGAAGACGCCAGGGAACGGGTGGAGAAGCAGTACCGGCGTGAGATAAGCCGCGACCTGGCCCGGGAAAAGGCCCGGCAGGTTCTCGGTGAGATGCGCAACGGTTCGTCCGCAGAAAAGCTCGGGGATAATGAGTCCACGGTTACGGTCTTCGATACGGGCCCGTTTTCCCGCATGGCCGGGTATATTCCCCGGATCGGCTCCTCCCCGGAGCTGGCGGAAAGCGCTTTTTCTCTTTCCGAGGAGAACCCTGTGGCATCGGAGGTTTTCGATGTCAACGGGAAAATGTACGTGATCCAGTTCAAGGATCGAAAGGATCCGGACTGGCAGGCCTATGAGCAGGAAAAGGAAAGTTATCAGCGCCGGCAACTGGAGAAGAAGAAACAGGAGGTCTTCCGGCAGTGGCTTTCCGATCTTCGAGAGAAGCGGGGTGTGAAGACCGGACCGCTGTCCTGATCCGAAGCTCAGGCGGCGAAGCCGCGAGCGATCAGCAATCCGCTTTCAGCTTTCAGCTCCGCCTTTTGTTCAAAATGACCTGCTGAAAAGATCTACGCTGAGAACGTGGATTTTTTCATGGTAGGTTCTAACGTTTTCTTCACCCGACCCCCATGGCCGAAGCAGCCTACCTGGAAGCCCACCGTACGGGCGAACTTGCCCGCAGAGTGAACGCTCTCCTGAAGTCGCTCGCCTGCTGTGAACTGTGCCCCCGGCAGTGCAGGGTGGACCGACGCTCGGACGAGAGGGGCTTCTGCAGGACGGGACGCTACGCCGTGGTTTCCAGCTACGGGGCCCACTTCGGTGAAGAAGACCCTCTGGTGGGTCGGGGCGGGTCCGGCACCATCTTTTTCACACATTGCAACCTCCGATGCCGTTTTTGCCAGAACTATGAGATCAGCCATGAAGGCGCGGGGCACCCGGTCCCGGCGGAAACCCTGGCGAAGATGATGGTCTCCCTGCAGGAGCAGGGCTGCCACAATGTGAATTTCGTTTCGCCCAGTCATGTGATCGCCCAGATCGTGGAGGCGCTTCCTCTGGCTGTGGAAGCCGGACTCCGCGTGCCGCTGGTGTACAACACCGGCGGGTACGATGCGCTGAACAGCTTGCGCCT
>CAYTRL010000309.1:0-725 GCA_964439795.1 uncultured Thermodesulfobacteriota bacterium | reverse complement strand
GCTGGAAGGCCTCTTCGACATCTACATGCCGGATGCCAAGTTCAGCTCCCAGGACGTGGCGCGGGACCTGGCGGATGCGGAGGATTATCCCGGCGCCCTGTATGCGGCCCTCATGGAGATGCATCGGCAGGTGGGAGATCTGAGCCTGGACGACAACGGTGTGGCGACCCGGGGACTGCTGGTCCGGCACCTGGTTCTTCCCGCCGGGCTGGCGGGAACCGAAGAGATCTTTCCCTGGATCGCATCGCACCTTTCCCGGAATACCTACCTGAACATCATGGATCAGTACCGACCGTGTGGTAATATTAAAATAAATAAGATTTTATCAAGAAGAATACATTCCGAAGAATACCAGGCTGCTTTCCGGATCGCCCGGACGCACGGACTGAACCGCCTGGATGCCCGCCGCCTGTCTCCCCTTTTTTCCCTGTAAACCGCCGGTTTTTTGGTTCTCACACCTCTGTTACGGAGACCCGGGTGTTCTCCTGTCTGATTATAAGCCTAATAAATTTTCTATATACGTTTATGGGTCTCTTTGAAACAGAATTTTGATCGAGTTAGAAATCTATTTTGAATTTCCCGGTTGAGAGGGGATGAGAAAAATATGTAAAATCTTTATTTTTTTTCTTGACATACCATATCTTGTGTGTAAAATTACCTACAACTCTAAATAAGGTGAATACCCACCGTTCGGGTTTTTAAATATATGGTTATAAAAAGCTGGT
>CAYTRL010000308.1:0-7210 GCA_964439795.1 uncultured Thermodesulfobacteriota bacterium | reverse complement strand
TCCGGCAACGTCGACGAACTTCCAGAGAAGCAACTGCGGGATTTTGGCGAACTGGATGAGATCGTCGTTTTCAGTCCGGAAATACAGCAAGAGGGGTTTGCAGAATCGTCTGCGGATCAAGAGGAGGAAATTCCGGCTTCCTGGGGAGATGTTTTTGTAAAAATCGGAGAAGAGTATCCCTTTCTTTTCACGGTCTACACGGATTCCTACACAAGGAACCAGCTGTTGCGATACGCTGAAAAGATTTCGCCTTCCTCAAGGGATATCATCCTCCGCAAGAAACAACTCCAGCGGGAGGACATCATCCGGGCCGTTATCAAGTGGGTCAACCTCTACTGTCCATCCCTGATGGGACGACCCATTTCTCTTGAGAGCGATTCGATTTTGCAAACCCTTGTCTGTGACCCCTTCGTGGAGATCCAGTGTCCGGACTCCGCTCTTTGACCCCCGGAGAACAGAACCACACCCCTCCTCGAACGTCAGACGCTGCCTGCCCCCCTGCTTTCCATCCGATCCGGGCTGCCGGCAACGTCGGCATCCGTAGCCGTATTCCCGCCCCTCCACCGTAAAAGCAGATAGGCCGCGAGCAGGATCAGAAACACGAAAATTCCCACCCACTGAGTGGAAGACAGCTGCAGGGGGAGGTGTGTCCTCAAATCGTCACGGGCAAAATCGATCAGAAAGCGTGCACCCGAATAGATCAAACCGCCGAAAAGGAAGATCTCTCCCTGGAACGCCTTACCCCTTTTTATCCGCCACAGCAGACACCCGAAGATCAGCAGGCAGATCAGGGTCGAGTAGAGTTGTGCCGGATGCACCGGAAGGGACGACGCGGCATCGGAGGTGATCCAGCCGTGATTGCGGTGGTAATTGTAAGCGAAGCTGTCTTTGGGAAAAGAAACTCCCCACATCAGATCGGTACGCTTTCCAAACGCGGTCCCGTTGAGAAAATCCCCGAAGCGGATGATGGCTATGCCCAGAAAGCCGTACGGGGCGTAGGCATCCAGAAACGGAAAGATCGGCTGTTTCTTGACGCGAAGATAGATCAGGCAGCCCAGTACCCCGCCGATGGCTCCACCGTACGTTGCCAGACTTCCCTCCCAGAGCTTGATCAGCCGCAGGGGATGAGCGAAATAAAAAGAGGGGTTTTCGAAAAATGCGTAGAGGCGCGCTCCCAGGATCAACGAAATCAACCCGAAAAACGTCATATTCAGGGCGGTTTCCACCGGAAGGCCCTGCTTCTGCGCGGCGCGGGTTCCCAGATAGATCCCCAGAACCAGCGCCACCGTAATGGAGAAGAAAACCGAGTAGATGAGAATTTTTGTTTCGGAGAAGGGGATAGGAATCACAAATAGAACGGGGTGCATGCCTCTCTCCTGGCTTGTGTTGTGTGAGTCGACCTATTGTTTCCATTAGAATCTTTTTTTGTCAATCGCTTGCGAGCCGGCTTATGCTGCAGGGTCCGGTTTACTCCCTCCTGTTTTTGTGTTAATGAAGAAACCTTTCTTTCCTCGCGATTTTCCTCCATAATCGCGCTCACGAGGTGTGACGCATGAAAGCATCTGAACCGGGTACACAGGAAGTCCCGGATCGCATCCGGAACATCAAACCGTTTCTCGCCATGGAGATCCTGGAGCGGGCACAGGAACTGGAATCCAGCGGCAGGCACATTATCCACCTGGAGATCGGGGAGCCCGATTTCGATACGCCGCAGTGTATCAAAGATGCTTGCATCCGATCCCTCCAGGAGACCCGGCCGGGATACACGCACAGTCTCGGCATGCTGGAACTTCGCGAGGAAATCTGCCGGGAATATTGGGAAAAACACCAAGTCCGGGTCTCTCCTGATTGTGTGCTGGTGACCTCGGGAACCAGCCCTGCCATGCTGCTGGCTTTCTCCGTTCTGTGTCATGCCGGGGACGAGATCCTTCTGCCCGATCCGCACTATCCCTGTTACCCCAGTTTCATCCAGTTCAGCGGCGCTCGCGGCGTCACGATACCCGTACAGGAGGAAAACGGATTCCAGTACACCGTGGAGGGGTTGCATGCGAGCATCGGCCCCCGGACCCGGGCCATCCTGGTCAACTCCCCGGCCAACCCCACAGGGACGATCACTCCCCCGGACCTTCTCCGGGAGGTTGCGGGACTGGGGCACACCATCGTTTCGGATGAAATTTATCACGGACTGGTCTACGAGGAACCGGCGCACAGTGCGCTGGAGTTTTCAGACGATGTCTTTATTTTGAACGGTTTCTCAAAGCTGTATGCTATGACCGGCTGGAGAATCGGTTATCTCATCGCGCCCAAGCCGTACATGCGGGCGCTCCAGACCCTGCACCAAAATTTCTTCATCTCGGCCAACTCCTTTGTCCAGTCGTCCGCCTTGACCGCCCTGCGAGAAGCTCAGGGGGAGATGGAGGCCATGCGGCAAATGTACGACCGGAGAAGAAAGCGCCTGCTGGATGGTCTCCGGCGCCTTGGATTCGGTGTCCAGGTGGAGCCTACCGGCGCCTTTTACGTCCTGGCAAACATCCGGGCGTTCTCCAACGATTCGATGTCTTTTGCTTTCGATCTTCTGGAACATGCCGGCGTGGGGGTGACCCCCGGGGTGGATTTCGGGCAAAACGCGGAAGGGTACATCCGGTTCACGTACGCCAACTCTGAAGAGAATATTGAAGAGGCGTTGCAGCGGATCCGGAATTTTCTCGAAAACCGATCCGAACCGTCATGAAATTCAACCGTATCACCGTCGAAAAACGTTGCAGGGACCCGAAGGATTTTCCGCGTTCGATCCTGCCGGAGGTGGCCTTTGCAGGTCGATCCAACGTGGGGAAGTCTAGCTTGATCAACAACCTGCTGAACCGCAAGGGGCTCGTGAAGGTCAGTTCCCAGCCTGGAAAGACCCGGTCCATCGATTTTTTTCTGGTCAACGACCGTTTCCGCCTAGTGGACCTTCCCGGGTACGGCTACGCAAAGGTGTCCAAGCAGATGCGCACCGGATGGAAGTTTTTGATCGACAGCTATCTGAAACAGCAGAAACATCTTGTGAGCGTCGTGTGGATCCTCGATCTCCGCCGGGAGCCTTCGGAACAGGACCGGATGCTGGAGGAATGGCTCCAGGTGTACGGAATACCGTTCATCCCCGTTTGCACCAAGGCGGACAAAATCCCTTTCAGCCAGCGGGCGGCCCGCGCGGGCTCCATTGCTTCCTCCCTGTCCAGCGCCGAAAAACCCATCCTGTACTCTTCCAGGACCGGGCTGGGAAAGCAGGAACTCTGGAAGAAGATACTGGAAGCCGTTTCCTCCTTTTCCCCGGACGCCGGCGCCCCCCCTGAAAAGGGCGGCGTCAAGGAGGCCGAATGAACGATCGTCCCATCGGCATCTTTGACTCGGGCGTTGGAGGACTCACCGTCCTGAAGCAGATGCTCGTGCATCTGCCCGGCGAGAGGATGATCTATCTCGGGGACACGGCCCGCCTTCCCTACGGGATCAAATCCCGTGAAACGGTGGTTCGCTACTCGTTGAACAATGCGGCGTTTCTGCTGGAAAAAGGGGTCAAGTGCCTGGTCGTGGCCTGCAATACCGCTTCCGCACTGGCCCTGGACGTGCTGGAATCACGGTTCAAGGTGCCGATCGTGGGTGTGATCTTTCCCGGCGCCGAAAAAGCCGCCGTGTCCACACGCACTCGGCGAGTGGGGGTGATCGGCACCGTGGCCACCGTCCGGAGCCAGGCGTATGAAAAAGCCATTCGATCGTATCGTGAGCAGATCGATATCCTTTCCGTCCCCTGTCCGCTGTTCGTCTCCCTGGCCGAGGAGGGCTGGATTGAGGACGAAATCACCCTGGCCATTGCACATCGCTACCTGGATCCCCTGGTGAAACGGAACATCGACGTCCTTGTGCTGGGATGCACACATTACCCCCTCCTGAAACCGGTTCTGGCTCGGGTCATGGGTCCTTCGGTTCTCCTTGTTGACTCGGCGGAGGAGGTGCCCGTGCAGGTGCGGCGGGCCCTGGAGGATAAAGGGTTGCTTGCGGCGGGTACCGAGGGGGGGGCGGGGGCGCCTCCGAAGGTATACCTGACCGATTGTTCTCCGCATTTTCTGGACCTGTCCCGGAGCATACTGGACACGGCCCCCCAAGACGTGGAATATGTCAACGTGGGATAGACCAAGCCCCGGGCTGTATGCACGGAGGACCCCCTGATCATGGATTCACCCAAGGAAACGATCCATGTACGGGCACGACCCATGCGCGACGGTTTCGGCCTTCTTCTCCGATCCTTTTTTGAACGGGTTTTCGCCCCCATCCGGTTTTCCCCCTCACAGGAAGCCAGGTTGAGAGGCCTTTCAAACAGCGGACACCTGGTATACGTCATGCACAGTTCCAGCGTGCTGCACTACCTGTTCATCAATTTCTGGTGCCTGCGTCTTCAACTCCCCTTGGCCTCGTACGGAAACGGGATCCCCACGTTCCTCTTCTTTCAACCTGTCGGGCGGATCTTCCGGTCGATGATCGAACCTCTGCGGGCTCTTCTGAACGGTCGTGAGCCGGCTCCCCCTGTTCCCCTGTCCGACTTCATCCAGGACACCTTGAAGCAGCGCCGGAGCCTCGTCCTCTTTCTCCGTCATTCCCGTCTCTTTCGCAAGCGATCACACACGGAACCTGCGGAGATGTTAAAGGCGCTGCTGGCCTTTCAGGCCACTTCCCCGGACCCGGTGTTCCTGGCGCCCATGGACATTCTCTGGGGAAAGAAGCCCGTCAAGATGCAGCGCAGCCTTGTGGATGTCACCCTGGGGGACAAGGAGTCCCCGGGATTCATCCGGCAGATTCTGATGCTTCTCCGCTATTCTCGACAATCCGTGGCCACCCTGGGCCAGGTCATGGACCTGAAAGCTTTCCGGCAGGAGAACGCACATGTAGAGGAAGATCTCCTGCGAAAGAAGATACGCTGGTCGCTTTACAGGGAATTAAGCCTGGCGGGAAAACAGATCACAGGTCCCCGTCTGAAACCGAGAAAGTACATTATACAATCTATCCTGAGCAGCATGCGTTTGCGGACCCTTGCCCGGGAGATGGCGCGAACCGAGGGGGTCTCCTTCGACAAGATGATGAAGCGAGCATCCCGCTTCGCTCACGAGATCGCCGCAGATTACAATATTGCCTATATCGAATTTCTGGACTGGGTGCTGACCTGGGTCTGGAACAACATCTACTCCGGTTTTTCCGTGGACCGGAAGGGGATCGAAGCCGTCAAGCAAGCGAGCCGGAAGGGATCGTTGATTCTGTTGCCGAGCCACAAGAGCCACCTCGACTACCTGGTGCTCTCCTACGCCTTCTATCACAACGATCTGCCGCCCCCGCACATTGCGGCGGGGGTCAACCTGTCGTTCTGGCCGCTGGGACGTATCTTCCGGAAGGCCGGCGCCTTCTTCATCCGCAGGACCTTCCGCGGGCAGTTGCTCTATACGACCGTGTTCCAGACCTACATCAAGTGGCTGCAGCGGGAGGGGTATGTACAGGAGTTCTTTCTGGAGGGCACACGCAGCCGCACGGGAAAGCTGATGAACCCCAAGCTGGGCATGCTCTCCATGGAGCTGGACATCTTTTCCGAGGGCATCACGGAAGATCTGTACCTGATCCCTATTTCCATCAACTACGAAAAAGTCGTGGAGGAGTCCAGCTACACCGATGAATCGGGCGGGGGGAAAAAGGAACGGGAGAGGTTCCGGGACTTGTTGAAAACCCCCAAATTCCTTCGGAAGAAATATGGGCGGGTGTACATACAGTTCGGAGACCCCCTGTCGGTCCGCGACCACCTGCAGAACCTGCGCGTGGATTATTCACGTCTCGGGAGTGGAGGACGGGTTCGGATCGCGGAAGACCTGGCCCGCCGAACCTCCTACTCCATCAACTCGGTGACCACGGTTACACCCTCCGCGCTCGTTGCCACGGTCCTCCTGAACCATGACCGCCGGGGCATCACCCGGGAGGAAATCCACCGGCGTGCCTCCTTTCTTTTCTCCCTGCTTCAGGATCTGAAGGCCCGGTGCTCCCTGAGCCTGCAAAACCTTCCCTGGGCCGTGGACGAAGCCCTGGACGTATTCGCGTCCGACAAGGCGGTACAGGCATGGGACGACCCGGAGGGGACGATCTACACCCTGGAAGAAGCCCGAAGACTCCCCCTGAACTTCTACAAGAACAACATTCTCCACTTCTTTCTGCCCTTGGCGTTCTCCACCGCGTCCTTCCGGCTGCACCGTACCACGCGACTCGAGTTGCCCCGGTTCCTTCAGGGAATCGAGTTCTTTTTCCAGCTGTTCAAGCGGGAGTTCATCTTTCCCCCGGAAAACGCACTGCACGTGTACGCCGACTGCGTGGATCGTCTGATCGTGGAAAAGCGGGGCATTCTTTCCCGGGATGAATCGGGGAGTCTGGTCGTCCGAGAGGCGGAGCCGTTCGCCTACATGGGCAACCTGATCATGAACTTTGTTGAATCGTACTATCTGTTTCTGAAGGCCGCCGGGCAGATCCTGGCGTCCGGGGGATGTGAAGAAAAGGATCTGATCAAGCGGGTCCTGGAATCCGCAGACCGGCTCTACAGACGCGGGGACCTGCTTCGTCCGGAATCTCGTTCGGTGTTCGTCTTCCGCAACGCTCTGACCCGCATGAAGGAGTTGGGAATGCTCCACCGAGAGGAGAAGAAATCGGGGGCTCTCTTCACGCTGACCTCAAAGGGAGAAACGGAGCTTTCCAGGTTCCAGGAAAAACTGTCCGGTATGCTGGAGCCCCGATCCGACCCGGTTGACCCGTCCGACCCACCGCGCACCGGGGGTCACGGATCCTCACTTCCCCGGCCTGCCGCCGAGGGGGGGGCGCCTCCCCCGGTCCCGGGACGGTGAACTTCACGATCCAAACGGCCCAAATCCTCCCGGTACAGAAACCATGCGCCCCCGGTGTCCCTTTTCAGGCGGAACGGTTTACGAAACCGCTCACGGCACGGGGAAGAAGGTCCCGCCGGGGCCCGGTCCTCCGCTGGGTCGATTAACTTGACCCGGAACCCGTCCAGTGCATTGCCCCCCACCTCTACATACTTTGAGGTTTCGCACACGGGAACCATGAAAAAGACCTCCCCGGTCTCAAGAAACCGCATCTGAAGATGTTGTGCGGAGGTGTCCCTCCACAGTCCCTGCAGATCCCCGGTTGTGGG
>CAYTRL010000307.1:0-7236 GCA_964439795.1 uncultured Thermodesulfobacteriota bacterium | reverse complement strand
CGTGAGCGACGGTTCCGCGGTGAGCGGACCGAAGATCGTGCTAGGGTGCGGCCCCGGGGCGGAAGCCCTGGGGGTGGATCCGGAACCGGATGACCTGGGAGAACAGGGATATCTGTTGAAGACCGTGCCGCCGCACGTGGTGATCGCCGGTACTCCCATGGCCGGTACGATGTACGGGGTGCACCGTTTGCTGGAGGATTCACTGGGCGTCAGGTGGTATGCCCCCGGCGTCACCAGGACCCCCCCGCAGTCCACCGTGACCGTGGAGGCGGCGGACCGGATCGTGAAGCCGGCCTTTCTCTGGCGCCACACCTCCTACAACTGGCCGGGCAGGGACGATGCCTTCCTTGCCCATGTGGGCGACAACAACGGCGACAAGGGACCGGATCACCCGTATGGGGTCGAGCACGCCCATGACGGCCGGTGTCACAGCTACTTCCGGTATGTGAGCCCCGGCGAGTTCTACGACACACACCCGGAGTACTTCTCCGAGATCGGCGGGGTCCGCCACCGGGAGGAGACGCAGCTCTGCCTCACCAACCCGGACGTTCTGGAAATCGTCACGGAGCGCATGCTGCAGCGGATGCGGGACAAGCCTGACGTGCGGCAACACAACTTTTCCCAGATGGACTACTACAACTACTGCCAGTGTTCGGCGTGCTCTGCCTTGAACGAGCTGTACGGCACCCCGGGGGGCACGCAGTTCTGGTTTGTGAACCAGCTGGCCGCCAGAACGGAGGAGGAGTTTCCGGACAAGGTCATCGGCACCCTGGCGTACATGTACACCGATGAGCCGCCCGTGGGGTTGGAGATGCACCCCAACGTTGCGGTGTGGCTATGCCACATGTACCCTTCCTGCGACAGCCACCCGATCGTCTCGTGCCCCCTGAACGCCGACTACAAGCGCCGGGCCCTGGCCTGGTCCGAACTGGCGAACCACCTGTACATGTGGCACTACATCACCGACTTCACCCACTACTACAATCCGTTCCCCAACCTGCGCGCCATGTCCTCGGACCTCCGGTTCTACCGCGATATCGGGGTGGAGGGGATCTACCTGCAGGGTATGGGCAACGGCGGCGGCGGCGGTGAGTTCAGCCTGCTGAGACCGTTCTACGGCATGAAGCTCCTGTGGGACCCGGATCAGGATCCGGACGCGCTCCGGGAGGATTTTCTTGAGGGGTACTACGGGGCAGCCTGGGAGCCGATCCAGGATTACATCGGGGTGCTCCACGACAAGGTGGAGAACGACAACGTGCACATGCACCTGTACACCAACCCGGGCCAGGGCTACCTCACCGACGCGGTCATGGAGCAGGCGGACGCCCTGTTCGATGAGGCCGAGGCCCGGGTCGAGAACGACGCGGAACTCCTGGAGCGGGTCCGCGTGGCCCGGATGCCGCTCACCTACGCCCGCTCCTTTCCCCGCAACGGGTACGAGATCCGTAACGGGAGGGTGGATTGGAACAGCGACATCGCGTCCCTGTGCGAGATGATACAGTTCTTCACGCGGATGGAGGACCACGGTTTTCAGGTCGTTCGGGAGGTAGCGGGTGACCCTCTGTATATGGCGGTCATCTACCTCCTGATCAAGCTGGAGCCCCCGGTGAAGGAGATCCACACCGAGATTCTCAAGGTGGAATATGCCCCCCTCCTGGGGGGGAGGGTGCTCCGGATCACGGACCGGAAGACGGGCACGTGCGTCACCGCGTACAACGTCAAGGAAAGCCTGTTCTTCCCGTTCGCCGGAGGCCTGGAGGACCGGGTGGGGGACGGGTTCCGGTTCTACGGATGGGTGGAGCCCGCCCTGACGGTGGAGAAACACTGGAGGTCCGTCACCATGGTCTCCCAGACCATAGACGGATTCCAGCTGAAGAAGACCCTGACCATTGAGATGTTCAAGCCGGTTCTCACGGTGGAAACGGAGCTCAAGAACCTGCATGACACGCCGAAGACGCCGCGCCTGCGAAGCCACCTGGAACTGGACCTGGGCGAGGTAGCCAGTACGCGGGTGCGATTCACCAGCCTGGATGGGGAGGTTGTGGACCAGGACATGACCGGGGTCATCGCCGGCCTGCGGGAAGGAGAGCACTTCTATGACCGGGACGCACCCGACGGGTCCTGGACCTTCTCCGGTTCCAAGGGGTTTGAAGTGACCCAGCACTTCGACAACGAGGACATCGACTACACATGGATCTACTCCTATCCGGAAACCCTGGGCGAGGTGGAACTGGAGCTCTGGGCCAGGAAGAGAGAGCTGGCCCCCGGGGAGACCATCACGCTTCGTCATCAGATCGAGGTCCGGCCGTCCGTGTCACAATAAACAATGGGACGCCCTGAAGAGGCTGAAAACGTCCAAGTTGTTGTCGTCCCCGCGGACGCGGGTGTCGATTAACGAGGCATTGTTGCTTCTCTGTCATCCCGGACTTGATCCGGGATCCACAGTTCAGAAGCACTTCTGGATGCCTACTGGAGCTTGCCCCGGGCTTGATCCGGGGAGGGCATGAGGGGGAAAAAGACATTCATCGACACTCTCGGACGCGGGGATCCAGGCGTGGTAAGGCAGGGACACCTAGCAGCCCCCTTTGCCCCTCCCCTGGATTCCGGATCAAGTCCGGAATGACGTAAACACAGAGACCTTTTTTTTCACCGGCTCGTTAGGGGGTCACGGTTTCCGCGGATCCTTGCGGAAGATCATTCGGTCGAACGGGTTGCCCTGAACGCTGATTACCAAAGGCTTGCACCAACGCCGTTCTTCGGGGCAATGGATCGCAGGCAGAACCCTCCGATAGACGCACCATCCCCGGCAGGATGGTTCGCCGGGCGGAAGGGGAGCCCGGGAGGGAGCGGTTGTGTGTCCTTCTGGATGCTCTCCTTCTTGTTTCCCCGCAGCCGGAGGATTTCGTCGGCCATGACGTAGGAAAGATAGTACTTGTTGATGTTGGAGACATAGCGGACCGGCTCCCGGCCCACGGTCAGGAGCGTGCCGTATTCGGTGTTCTGAAACCACCTGCCGTTATCGTATCCCAGCGCTTCCGCCTTTCTGCGTGCCCGGATGATCTTCCCGGGGCCCGCGTTGTAGGCGGCCAGGGACAGGCGCATCCGGGCCTGGGGGGCGATGTCCTTCCCGTGGAAGTAGGTGTCGCGCATCAGGGCCAGGTATTTGACCGCGGCGTGGATGTTGTTTTCCGGATCATACACGTCCGGGATGCGGATCCGGTGGTCCCGGCCCGTGGACGGAAGCACCTGCATGATCCCCACGGCACCCGCGTGGGACCGCTGGTCATGCTTCAAGCCCGACTCCTGGTAGGCCTGCGCCGCGATCAGGCGCCAGTCGATCCCGTACCGCTTCCCGTACTTCTTGAACAGGGGCGCGTACGTGGAAAGGCTTTCCATCTGTTCTCTGCAGAGGGGGTTGCTGACCCATTGCACGTTGTCGAAGTACCGGGTGAACAGAATATTGCCCAGCAGGGTCCCCTGTTTGTTCTTCTTGATGAAATCGTTCAGGCTCTTTTTCAGTCGGGGGCTGTCCTTCCGCACCATCCAGGCGATCTGACCGTTTTCGTTCACCTTGACGCGGTTGCAGACACGGATGTTGGGCAGGACACGGGCCCAGAGTCGGGCCACGTGTGAATCCACCACGGTCATCTCCAGGGTGCCGGCGTTGACCATTTCCAGGATATCCTCGTCGCTCAGCAGGTTGCTCACCTCCAGGATCCTGACCTGGGGCCGGCCGGCGGCGGCCAGTCTTCGGTTCAGGGCCCGCAGGTGTTCGTGGTAGCTGCAGGCCGGCCGGACGAATACGTCCCGCCCGGCAAGATCCATGATCCCGTTCAGCCCCTTCACGTCCTTGTGGGCCACGACCACTTCATCCACCGTACGCAGGTAGGGTCGTGTGAAATCCACCTCCCGGAGCCGGTTTTCCGTAATCGTGAGCCCGGCCGCCACCAGGTCGCCTTTTCCCTCGTTCAGATAGGGGATGAGCCTGTCAAAAGGGACCGGGTACCACTCGAGCCGAACCCGCAGTTCCTTGCGTTTTTTGCCCCGGTTCAGGTGCTTTTCATATTCCTGCAACAGGTTGTACTCGAAACCGCAAGCCCTGCCGTTGTGCAGGAAGTAGTCGGTCATGTTGAAGGTGGTCAGGACGCGGATGGTTTTCCGCTCAACCATCGTATCCAGGTCGCCTGTGTGAACTTCACGATGGCGGGTGGACAGGGGAAGGGAAGGATCCTGCACCGTATGTTTTCCTTCGAAGAGCAGGGAGAACACACCGGCCTGGGACCCACAGGGGAACCCGGGGCAGAGGAACAACAAGATCCACGCGGCCAGGGAACAAAGAAGCCGTTTCATAGATGCATCCCTGGAAAAAAATGCCGAATCTCAAGGTGTCGGACTGAAAAAGCACAAAAGTCCCCCAAAGACGGGACTTTAATACTGATTCGGAAGAATCCGGACTTTTGTTGAATTTTTTTTGGGGGGCTTTCTATCTGTCGGGTTTCTTGTCGGCATCCCCGGTGACGTTGTGCCGGTTGGGAAACCGCTGTTCGCGCAGGATGCGTTCGTCTTTCTCCCGGATGTAGTCCTCGGTACCGATGATCGGGTGCAGCTCAAGTTTCGGGGAATACCTGCTGTTGGGTACGGTCCTGCCCAGGGCCTCGGCCATGGCACGGATGTGGTGGGGGCCGGCCCCGCAGCATGCGCCGATGAACTGGATGTCCATCTTCCGGGCCGCCAGGGCGTAGGCCGCCATTTCCCGCCGCGTGAGCAGAAACGGGTCCAGTTCCAGGGGAAAGGCGGGGTCCCCGTGAATCTCCTGGATCTGAAAGTACGGTTTTTCCGGGGAGCAGTGATAGGCCACGGGTTGTGTTGCGATGTACCCGCCGACGGCCTTTCTCAGCCGGGCCGCCAGGGGCAGCATCATGTCCGGGTCCCTGAAGCAGTTGATCCCCACGATGTCCGCGCCGGAATCCACCAGATCCCGAAAGGCGTCCTCCAGGAGGACATCGTCCAGGGTCCGGTCCCGGTATTTGAACCCCAGGGTGATCATGGCCGGTTTTCCCGTGGCCTGGATGGCCTCCAGGGCGATCTTCGCCTCCCCAAGGCATTCCAGAGTCTCGGCGATGAAGAGGTCCGTCCTCTCGGGTCCCTGGAAGGCCGCCTGTTCGTCGAACTGACGGCGGGTCTCCAGGTGCGTGGCCGGATCGGCCGGGTTGTAGACCCACGAATTGCTCAGGTTTCCCGCCACCAGGCAGCCGTATTCATCGGCCACCTCCCGGGCGATGCGCGTGGCGGTGTCGTTGATCTCCCGGAGGGCTCCCGCCATGCCGATCGCTTCCAGCTTCGATTCATGGGCGTAATAGGTACAGGCCTGGAGAACGTCCGACCCGGCCCGGGCAAAATCGGTCTGGAGCTGCCGGACGACCTGGGGGTGTTCGATGACCACTTCCGGTGTGTAGGGCCCCGCGCTGAGGTATCCCCTCCGTTCCAGCTCGAAGATCATACCCCCGTCACCCAGGACGAACCCTTTTTTCAGCCGTTCCATGATCATGGGCGTTCTTCCTCGTGTGAAAGGTTCACAGGACACCTCCTTGGATGCCGGAAAAGGCCCGATGTTTCCCGCGGACGGGCTCCTTCCGGTCCCGGAGGTCATTGATCTATTCCCGTCTCCACACTACACTGACCTCTTATAAAGGAAAATATCCCATGGCTTCTTCGTCAAAAAAAGTGATCCTGGCGGCGCTGGTAGGCAACTCGCTCATCGCCGTCACCAAGCTGATCGCGTCCGCGGTCACGGCCAGTTCCGCCATGTTCTCCGAGGGCATCCACTCGCTAGTGGATACGGGCAACCAGATCCTGCTCCTCTACGGGCTGCGAAAGGCCCGGAAGCCCGCGGACGAGGCCTATCCCTTCGGACACGGAAAGGAGATCTACTTCTGGAGCTTCGTGGTGGCCATGTCGATCTTTACCCTGGGGGCGGGGATCTCCATCTATGAGGGGGTGCAGCGTATCCGGGCCCCGCACCCCATCGAGAACCCCATGGTCAACTACGTGGTGCTGGGCCTGGCCCTCCTGTTCGAGGGCGCGGCCTGGATCTTCGCCTTTTCCGCTTTTTCCCGGGCCAAGGGGAAATGGGGCTTCCTGGAAGCCGTGCAGCGGGGCAAGGACCCGTCCCTGTTCGTGGTGCTGTTCGAGGACTCGGCGGCGATGCTGGGTCTCGTGGTGGCCTTCATCGGTATCCTGCTGAGCCAGTTGACGGGCCTGTACTGGTTCGACGGGCTGGCGTCCATCCTGATCGGCGTGATCCTGGGCGGCACGGCCGTGTGGCTCGCCTACGAGACCAAGGGCCTGCTCATCGGGGAGAGCGCCAACAGGCAAGTGGTGGACGGGATCCGCGGGATCGCCCGGGGTATCGAGGAGATCGAGCGGGTGCACGAGGTGCTCACCATGCACATGGGGCCTGATTTCATCCTGGTGAATATCAGCGTGAAGTTCTCCGCCGGGACCCGGGCCGAGCAGATCGAGGGGGCCATCGCCTGGATGGAGCGGAAGATCAAGAAAACCTTTCCCAACGTGAAGCGCGTGTTCGTGGAAGCCGAGGCCCACATCGATCCGTCCGCGGGAGCCGCCGGGTGCGCGTAGCCAAGGTCGGACAGAGATATCGAATGGAGATCTTCAATTCCGGGAGAGGTCGTCAAAAGGAAGCTCACAATGTAAGAACGCTGCTGGCTTCATAGCGCTTTGCCACATGGATGGGAACCGTTTCCCTCAGTATCGATTCGGCCGTCTTATAGGCAAGATGCGGTGTGTTGTTTTCCTCTGATAAATGAGCCAGGCAAAGCCATTTCAGACGACCCTTCGTATTCTTTTTGATTAAAGTTGCCGCTTCAGCATTCGAAATATGCCCGCCGGGACCCATGATTCTCCGCTTTAAAAAATTTGGATAGGATCCGTTTTCGAGCAGATGCGGATCATAATTGCTCTCCAGATACACGCCATCAAGTGTTTCTATGGCTTCGGAAAGCTCTTTATTGACATGCCCAAAATCCGTCATGATTCCTAGTCTGGATTTCCCATCGTCAACAATAAAAACCGAACCATCTGCGCAATCATGTGGAGTGGGAATCGTTTCAACAACAACGCCATGAAACGCTATGGGAAAACCGGAACGAAAGAACCTCACATCTTTGATTCGCCCGATATCTTTTCGTTCCCTGACAGCGCAAAGTGTTTTTTGGG
>CAYTRL010000306.1:0-7236 GCA_964439795.1 uncultured Thermodesulfobacteriota bacterium | reverse complement strand
TTCAGAGGTGAACTGACTTGACACAAAACACAGTTGCTCCTTCCTCAGGATTTCGTGCGCCTTGCATCTGGCACCTTTTGAACGGCCTGCCCTAATGGATTCTTTCAATAGCACAGGATGGGTCGGGAGGTCAGAAAATCCACAGGGCGAGGAGCGTGAAGACAAGCAGGTGCAGGGCGATGATCAGGGGCCGGTGGCAGTGGTAGAACTCGTTCATCTTCTGCAGCCGCTTCATGCCTCCGATCGAATTTCGGAAGGTCTCCAGCATCCGCCAGCTGTCGTTGTCCGAAGGGGAATCGCTCTGAAAGGCGAGCGTGGGGTGGATGATGTAGTGGTCTTCCCGGAACGACTGCAAAAAGTCGTCGTAGGCGGTTCCCTGCCACGGTTCCCGGCATATCTTTTCCGCAAAGGGCCCATGGACTATGTAGGCGTGCGTGAGGCTCCGGTACCGGATCTCTCGTACGGAACGGGTTCCGGTTTTCCGGCTGCTCTTGACCATGCAGCCCAGGTGGCAGATCTTCCAAGCGGGGTGCCCGGAGAGGAATTCCGTGCAGTGTTCCAGAGTTTCCGGGTCGAAACGTTCGAAGATCACGTCGTCCTCAAAGATGACGATGGTCGCCGCGCCGGCGCGGATTCCGTGCTGCATGCAGAGCATGTGAGATTCATAGATGCCCTGCTCCGGATCGTCGGGGTGTTTTTTCACGAGAACGAACTCCACCCGGTGGGCCAGGCCCACCCGGGCAAACTGCTCCCGCGCCGTGTTGCGTCTGTCCTCGCGTTCGTCCACGGAGATACAGTAGATCCTGTCAAACGCTTCCCAGCCGGTCTGTCTTTTCATATTCAGGAGACGTAGCGCTGAAGGGTGACGTACGGGACCTGCATGGAACGCTTCCGTTGCCGACAGGAAGGAAGAATATCCTCATGCCCGGGCCCTGTCAAAAACGGTTCGGTTTCTTTCCACAGGGCGGGGAGAGATCCCTGCGCCGGGGCTTTCCCAGGGGGCTTTTCCTTTTCCAAAGGGGGATGTCCTTACTTTGTGCACCATGCGTTCTATGGTATTATAGCCCAAAACATCAGGGCAGGAAGGTTCGTGTTCATTCCCCCGGATTGTCGGTGCATCAGCGGATGGGTTTCCTGGAAAAAATCGAAAACACGCATTTCGTCCGGAAAGCGGTGCAGGATGAAGCGGACCTGAGCGAGTTGAAGCAGCGCCCCACCGCCCGTACCTGGGCCGGGATTTTCTTCATGGGGTTCAGCTATATCGTTGGTTGGCCGGCCATCTCCCTGCTGGGTTATCTGGCATACCGCATGGAAGATCCCTGGCTGATCGCGGTGGGCGGTCCGGTGCTATACGGATTCTCCCATCTGATGTTCCTTCTGGGAATGGTCCTGGCCGGCACCCAGTACACCATGCCGTTTCTCCGGTGGGGGGCCAGAAGGGCTGGGGAGCGATGGGGAAGGGCGGGTCCACGGGAACCCGCTTCACCCGCGGTGGATGAAGATTCCTGACAACCCCGTTGGCATGAAAAGACCTCACGAGATGCAACCTGATTTTTCCATCCCGCTTGAACGGAACACGACCCGGGAAGAGATTGATGCGCGCTGTTTCATCCCGCTGGAATCCCATTGGTTTTCGGGCCATTTCCCGTCGGAACCGATCTTTCCGGCGCTGGGCTTGATGGGGCTGGTGGACGGGGCGCTGGGCGACCGTGGGCTCCTGTACCACCCGGCCGGCGCCGGCCGGGTATACAAACGGGTCCGTTTCCGGCAGATCGTCCGGCCCGGGGATACCCTTGCCGTGAAACTCTCGCCGCTTCCCACCGGTCAAGCCGATTCGTTTCGGTTCAAGATCTTCAAGGACACGGATCCGATCGCCGAGGGGATGTTTTTCTCCGGCGGGCCGACGCCGGAACGCAACTCCCGGAAATCCGGGCCTTCCCGGCTCGTGGATAAAGTGGATGTCCCTATCGAGGACCTGGTCCCGCACCGGGGCCGGATGCGGCTTGTGGATGTTTTTGAAGGGTTTGACTATGTACGGGACGGCATCACCCGGTCGGTGGTCAGGGAGACCTGGCCTCTCTGCGACGGGAAGCACGTGAACCCCCACGTCATGATCGAACTGGTCGCACAGGCCACGGCCGCCATGGCCGGCTGGGACGACTCCGAGAAACAGAAACGGGTGGGGTTCGGGTACATCGTAGGCATCAAGAACGCCTGGCTTGCCGCCGATCCCATTCCCGTTGGGGCCCGGCTCACCATGAAGACCCGGAACCTCCTCACCCAGGACAACTACGGGGTCTTTTCCGGTACGGTGGTCCACGACGATCGGGATTGTGCGGAGATCGTGCTGCAGGTGCTCCGGGCGCCGGGCTGATCGTCTGATCCGAAATCTTCTGGATCGTGAACACTCGCTTCTTCCTGCGCTTTACGAAGCCGGTTCCTCGGGGGGCGTCCGCCCCTGGGAGGGTTCCGGTTCGAACGTATTCTTTGCAGCCAGGAAGGTGGGCAGGTGGGACAGGAAGTACCACAGGCTTCGCCGGTGCTGCCAGAAGCGTTTTCGAAACCTCCTCCGCCAGCCCGGGTCCGTGTAGAACCGTTTCACGTGTTCGTTGTACAGTTGATCCAGCTTTTCCCTGGACTCGATCCCCCTGGGGACAAAGACGAAGTTCAGGCAGTTCATCTTTTTCCAGTCCTCGTCGAACGTTCCCTCCTCCTGAATCGTGGACCAGACCGGCGCTCCCGGGAACGGTGTGAACTTGGACATGTTCATGTCGTCGAGGCCCAGGGAGATGACGAAATCGCTCGTCCTTTTGATGGACGCCTCGGTTTCCCCGGGAAGCCCCATCATGAACAGGCCCTTGGCCCGGAGGCCCCTGGCCTGGATCCGTTTCACCGTGTCCCGGATCTCTTCCAGGTCCACCCCGGGCTTGTGTGTCCGGATCAGGTCCGGGTCGCCGGTTTCAATCCCCAGGGACAGCTGCAGAAAACCCGCCTCTTTCAGCAGGGTGAGCAGTTCTTCATCCGTGTGGCCCACGCGTACGGCGCAGTTCAGATGCAGCCCCAGGGGGCGTGACGTCAGGAGGTTGCAGAGTTCTACGACCCTTGACCGGTGCGTGGTGAACAGGTCGTCGTAGATGTTGATGTGACGCACCCCGAACCTCGTACGCAGGGTTTTCATGTGCTCGTAGACATATTCGGCCGAGTTGTACCGGTAGCTGCGGCCGAAGACCGTCCGGTCGCAGAACGAACACTGGTAGGGGCACCCCCGGCTGGTGATCATGGTGGCTCCCGGAGTGCGGATATAGCTGAACATGGGCAGACGATAACCTCGGGGAAACCCCTCCAGTTTTTCATAGGCGGGAAAAGGCAGGTCGTCCAGGGAAGGGATGGGCGTTCGGGAGGGGTTGGTAACGCCCCCCGCCTCTCCCCGCCAGGCCAGCCCGTAGATCCGGCCCGGGTCCTTACCCTCGGCCAGTTCTTCCATGGTGACCTCGCCTTCGCCCATACAGAGAAAGTCGATCTCCGGGTAGTCCGCCAGCAGGGCGGCTCCCATGGCGGAGATATGAACTCCCCCGAAGACGGTTTTCAACCGGGGGTTCGAGCGTTTCAGGTACACAGCAAGGTCGTACCCGTCGAGAAACCCGGACGTAGTGACGGACACCCCCACCAGGTCCGGCTTGAAATCAAGGATGATCTTTCCGTTTGCCGTTGTGCCGGCAGGGGCCCGGGGGCCCAGGCAGTCGTGGACAAGGACCTGGTGGCCTTTTTTTTCCAGGTGGGCGGCAATGGACAGAAGGCCCAGTGGGGCCATCCGGTTGGCCGTGGCCGTCATGTCTTTTTTGCCGGGCATCCAGTTGGAGCCGGCAGGGTGTACCAGAGCGATCTTCATCGGGCCTCTCTATCCTGCTGTGGGTCGCCGGGGATGGACATCAGACGGCTCGGCTTTCGGTCAGGTTTTTCCGGTGGGCAAAAACGATGAAAACGAGAATCAGCCCTGTGGCGAACAGGGCCCACGGAGCAAATCCGGCACTCCGGGCCAACCCGGCGGAAAGCGCGGTAACCATGCCGAAGGAGCCGAGAAAAGGCTTCTGCGTGATGCTGAAGATCAGCAGCCAGACCCATGCGCCCAGCAGGGCGGCCCAGGGGGCCGCCACAAGGGTGAACCCCAGATAGTTCGCCACGCCCTTGCCGCCTTGAAAGCCGTGAAACAGGGGAGCCATGTTCCCTGCGATCAGGGACAGGGCGCACCAGGAAATCTCCGCCGGAGTGCACCATGCCCGGGCCAGAACCGCTACCCCCATGGCGCGAAGAAGGTCCAGAACCAGGACCAGGGCCGCCCATCCCGGGCCGGCCAACCGATACACGTTGGACACTCCGGGGTTTCCGCTGAAGCTCGTGCGGAGATCTTCCCTTCCCAGCAGACGAAAGAGGAGAATGGAAAAATTTACCGACCCGGCCAGATACGCCGCGATCAGGGTCAGGAGAAAGAGGAACATGGATGGGTTCCAGGCGCAGGTTTTACGATGAGGGGGGGATGGTAACATCGGACCCGTCAACGGGTCAAGAAACCGGTATGGAATTGACCCTGGAAGGAATCGTTGTGATAATGATTTTTTTCTGGCAGGGTCCGGGTGCTTTGTCCGGATCCGTGACAATCCAGCCACCGTGAGGCAGTCCCTTGAGAGCAGGAAGTGCAGAACGTGAAAGGGCCATGGACGAAGAGATCCGCCGGGCTTTCATGACCGGCTACGAGCGCCTGGCCGCGTGGGCGGACAGGATCGACCGGATCAACGTCTTTCCCGTGGCGGACGGGGATACCGGCAGAAACCTGGTGCTCAGCCTGGCCCCGATTCATCACCTGGAAAAGAAGAACCGCGAAGAGGTCATCCGGGGACTGCTGCTGTCCTCCCGGGGCATGTCCGGCAATATCGGGACGCGTTTTTTTTCCGAATTCCTCAGGGTCGAGAGTCCGGACGGTCTGCTGGAAGCGGCCCTGACGGGAAGAGAACAGGCGTGGCAGGCCGTGGAGGATCCACGGACCGGAACGATTCTGAGCGTGTTCGATGAGCTGTGCGACCTGCTGGAGCGCCACCGGGGCCTTCAGGATGCGCGGTGGACGGAAACGATCCTGGATTCCCTGGAACGCACGGTCCTGTCCACAACCGACCAACTGCCCGTGCTCCAGGAAGCGGGGGTGGTGGATGCCGGGGCCCTGGGCATCTTCCTGTTTCTCGAAGGGTTTTTTACATCCCTGGCGGGAAACCCCTCCAAGTACCGCCCGGTGGCGAAGGTGTTCGGGGACAGGCTTGTGCTGAACCAGGCCTACCGTCCCGGAACGGAGCAGGGCTACTGCATGGATGTGGTGCTGGAGGGGGTGGACGCATCGTCGGGTGTGGTAGACAACATCCGCATGCTGGGCGATGCGACCGTGACCCATGCCCGGGGAAACCTGGTGAAAGCCCACCTGCACACCGGAGACCGTGAACGGGTGCAGCAGGAACTCAGCCGGCTGGGAAACGTGATCCAGGTGTCCTCGGACGACCTGGGCCGGCAGACGACGATGTTCCCGCAGGCGGTTCTCCGGCAGGCCCTGCACGTGGTCACCGACTCCGCCGGTTCGGTCACGCGGGAGGACGCGGCCCGGGAAGGGATCACGCTTCTGGACAGTTACGTGAACCTGGGAGACCGGAGCTTCCCCGAGAGCTGTCTCGACCCGGTTCACCTGTACCGGGTCATGCGCGAGGGCGTCAAGGTCTCCACCTCCCAGGCCTCCCTTTTCGAGCGGCACCAGCAGTATGAAAAACTGATCAGTCTTTTTCCCCGTTCGCTGTACCTCTGCGTGGGGTCGGTCTACACCGGGAATTACGGCGTGGCCCGGGCCTGGAAAGAAGAGAACGACCCCGATGACCGTCTGATTGTTGTGGATTCGGGCCTGGCTTCCGGGAAACTGGGGCTGGTGGCCCTGGCCACGGCCCGTGTTTCCGCCGAGGCCCGGGACCCCGGACGGGTGATCGAGTTTGCCGAAGAGGCGCTTTCCCTGTGTCGAGAATACATCTTCCTGGACCGTTTGCAGTACCTGGCGGCAGGGGGGAGAATGTCCAGGACAAGCTCCTTTTTCGGGGACCTGCTGCACATGAAACCGGTGATCACCCCCACGCCGGAGGGGGCCGCCAAGGTCACGGTCCTGAGGAACCGGCCAGATCAACTGGCTTTTCTTCTGGAGCGGGTGAGCGAGGTCCTCCAGAGCCGGGCCGTGACCCGGTTTCTGCTGGAGTACACGGATACCGAGGCGTTCGTGGAACAGACCGTGTGGCCCCGGCTCCGTGAGCTCTGTCCCGAGGCCGAGTTCCTGATCCGCCCGCTCTCGAACACGTCGGGCGCGCACATGGGACCCGGAACCTGGGGAGCCGCGTTCCTGCCTCAGCCGTCTCTCCGTGAAAAACCGGATCCATGAAGAACGTTCCTCCCTCACCCCCGGATCCCCCGGGAGCCACCCTGTTTCCCCTGGCCCCGTTTCACCTGGTGGGGATCGGTTCGCTCCAGGCGGCGCTGGGTCTGTGGTTCGTGGATCCGTGGTGGGCCCTGTGGCCCCCGGCCGCGTTCCTGCTATTCTCGTTCCTGATCGCCCCCTTTGTTCAGCCGATGCAGTTTTTTCTTCCCATCGTGACGCGGGGGCCCCGCGGAACCGGGGACGTGGCCCTGACCATCGACGACGGCCCGGATCCGCTCACCACCCCGGCGCTGCTCGACCTGCTGGAGGAGCGCGGCCTGAAAGCAACTTTCTTTCTGTCTGGAAGGAAGGCTGAGGCCCATCCGGACCTGACCCGGACGATCCTGGACCGCGGCCACGAGGTCGGCAACCATTCCCATTCGCACGATGTGTTCCTCATGCTGCGCAGCCGCATCCGCATCCGTGCGGAGATTCGTGCGTGTCAGGAAACCCTGGAGAAACACGGCATCCGGCCCTTGGCCTTTCGTCCGCCGGTGGGCGTCACGAACCCCCTGCTCTGGCGGGTGCTCCTGGAGTCCGGCATGTATTGTGCCGGCTTCTCGCGTCGTGCAGGGGACATGGGCAACCTCAGGGTACGGGGCTTGGCCGGGCGGATCCTCAAACGGCTCACCCCGGGGGACGTGGTCCTGGTGCATGACTGCCGGCCCTGGAAAAAGGAGGAAGCGGGATGCTGGCTGCGGGAGATCCGGGAACTGCTGGACGGGATCGGGGAACGGGGCCTGGCG
>CAYTRL010000305.1:0-7260 GCA_964439795.1 uncultured Thermodesulfobacteriota bacterium | reverse complement strand
ATAAGATCATGGGCCGCCTGCTCTACAAGGGCAGGGGGTGCGACATCCACCCGTCGGCCGTGGTGGAGGCAAGCGTGCTCGGCGACGGGGTGAAGATCGGACCGAATGCGGTGGTGCGTGGTTCGGTGATCGGAAACGGGGTCAAGGTGGACGAGCACGCCGAGGTCCTGTTCTCCGCCGTGGGCGACAACAGTGTGTGCGCCTGGCGCTCACGGGTGAACTTTTCGGTTCTCTATCCCCGTTCCCTGGTGAGCTACCCCGCCGTTCAGACATGCGTGGTGGGGGAAGGAGCGGTCCACACCGGGGGGGCGTTCCCCATCGACATGAAGCTGGATTTCGTACATCACAACACGGAAGTCCCTGTCCTGCACCACGGCAAGGTGGTGGGGTCAGGCAAGCAGTTTCTCGGCGCGTGTTTCGGTCATGGGAGCGTGATCGGCTCGGGGCAGTGGCTGACCTGCGGACTGGAGGTGCCCAACGGTGCCTTTTTGGTTCGCGACCCGCTGCACGTGGTCAAGCGCGTCCCGGAAGATGTGCCCACAGGCGAACCGATGGCCGTCCGGAACGGGAAGGTCACGGGCCTCATCGGTTCCGGAAAGGATCCAGGGAAGAAAAAGGAATGAGCAAACGTGTTCTGATCATCGGACTGGACGGCGCAGACTGGAGGATTCTCGATCCGTTGATGGCGGAGGGTCGGATGCCGAATCTGAAAACCCTCGTGGACCAGGGGTCCAGCGGTCCGTTGCGTACAACGGTTCCGCCCATCACGGTGCCGGCCTGGTCGTCCCTCATGACCGGAAAGAATCCGGCCAAGCACGGCATCTATGAATTTCTGCTCAAAAAACCCGGGGCGTACGAAGAGGTCCCCATCAATTCCCGGAGCAGAAGGGCGCGCACGATCTGGCGGATCCTGTCCGAAACGGACCGAAAGGTGGTCTGCCTCAATGTGCCCACCACCTATCCCCCTGAAGAGGTGAATGGCGTCATGGTCAGCGGGTTCCTGACCATGTCGGGCGCCCGGGACTTCGTATCCCCCAAGGAGCTTCTGCCCGAGCTCGAAGAACGGTTCGGCCCGTACTACCTGTACATGAAGACCAAGATCCTCGGTGCGTGCATGAACGATGCGACGGTGACCGCGCTTGTGGAGGATTGCCGCGCGATGCTGGAGTACAAGACCCGGGTCGCATGCTATTTGGCGGAGAAGGAGAAGCCGGACGTGCTGATGACACATATCTGGGGTACGGACCGGCTTCAGCACGAACTGTGGGACATCCTGGATCCGACCCACCCGGCATCCACCAGCGAAAGGGTCGAGCGGCATCTTGATACGGTCAAGGATTACTATACCTGCCTCGACGACAAGATCGGAGAAATGCGCGCGGCCATGGGCGAAGACGTCTGCACGATCGTCATGAGCGACCATGGGTTCGGTCCCATCTACAAGGCCATCGATCTGAACTGGTGGCTCTACGAGCAGGGATACCTCGCGTTCAAGAGAAAGCTGGGCACGCGTTTCAAGCTCTGGCTCTGGAAGCTGGGCATGAACTGGGGAAACCTCTTGAATCTGTTGCTCAAGATAACGGCCTCCATGAAACCCCAGAACCGGGAAGCCGTGCCCTTCGATGAGCTGACCATGTTCCGCATCGGCAAGAAGATGCTTCTTCTTTCCATGGCCGATGTGGACTGGTCACGCACCCGGGCGTATGCCAAGACCGGGATGGGACAGATCTATCTCAATGTGGCCGGCCGCGAACCCGAGGGGTGTGTCCAGCCGGGCGAAGAGTACGAAACGGTTCGAAGCGAGATCGTGGAGCGGTTGGCCGCCCTGACCGATCCGGAAACCGGAAATCCGGTGGGCGGGGACGTGTACCGGCGTGAAGACATCTATTCCGGAGGGGTGATCGAACAGTGCCCGGACATCACCTTCATCGCACAGGACCAGGGATACATAGCCAGCAGTCTCACCGGAGTCATGTCCAACAAACCGTTCTTCCACCTAGCCGGCTTCTACGGAAACCACACCATGAACGGTATCCTGGTGATGCACGATTCCTGTGTTCGGAAGGGTTTTCGGGTTGAAGAGGCATCCATTCTCGATGTGGCCCCCACCGTGCTCCACCTGGCCGGCGTGCCGGTTCCGGACGGGATGGACGGGCACGTCCTCACGGAAACGCTCACCGAACTGTACGTCCGGAGCCATCCGGTTGAAACCGTTCCGGATTCCGACGAAGATCTCAGCGGCGGCGAAGGACAGATGTCCGCGGAAGAGGAGGCTGACGTTCTGGAGAAGTTACGGGATCTGGGGTATGTCGCTTAAGACCCTGTTGAAAAAGTGCCAACGGCTCAAGATACGCTTATCCTTCGACACTATGGCGTAAAGACATGCGCCTCATTTCTCAGAAATCGCGTGTTATTTGTCCGGCACTTTTTCAACAGCCACCATGAGCTCCGTTTTTCAACAGGCTTTTAAGGCGCATCCTCCCGGGGGAGTTCCCGCTCGATGCGGTCGAACAGCTCCTCGATCGTATCCGGATCGATACCCGACTCGTAGAAGGACACGCTGAGACACACGGTTTCGTCCACGCCCAGGATGTTGAACTGAAAGTTGGGTGGATTGATGAGCGGACCCGCGAAGATGAAATCCGTGGCCTTCACGTCCTCGAAAACGAGCAATTCCTTGAGCAACACGCCCCCGTTGGATATCTGGGGGGGGAGGGCAGGCGCTTCCTGCAAGCGGCCCAAGAGCCGATGGAGCAGCCCCCGGATCAAGCCGAAGGGGATCCATTTCAGAAAGGGCATGGTGATCCAGGGCCCCAGCCCGATGAAATCCTTTTTCAGCACTTCGATCTTTTCGTGAACCCGCCTGACCGTCTCCTCCAGCGTGTCCCCCAGCCCTCGCGTCAGCCGCAACACGTACCCGCCGGACAGGTTGGTGATTGCTTCCCCCATGCGGGACGGCAGCAGGCGGCGCTGATCGGCCGTCATCCTCAACCGCAGGGGGATGCCCGGTGCCGGCTTGACCATGAGGAAAAGCGCGCGGCTGAAGGCGGCGACCAGGACATCGTTTACCGAGAAGCCGTGCCGGCGACAGAAGGTGCGGAGGGCGGCGAACCGTGCGGGCCCGATGATTCGGGTCGAGAAATGTGGGCCCCTGGGGGGCGCGTTGCGTGACGGGAAGGCCCAGTTGCCCGGCGGCCGGGTGCGGATTTTCGAATCCAGGAACGCGCGCCGGATGAGCCTCAACTTTTCCCGGAAGCTGAGCCTTCGGCTGATCTGGCGCATGCTCCGGCTGCCGGTCAGGTTGGGGGCGGGCCGGAAGGCCGGGTCCTCGCCCAGCTTGTAGTAGAAGGTCAGGATCTTTGCGAGCAGCTCCTTGGTCGCGCCCCCGTCTCCGACCTCGTGGTTCATGCGCAGCACCAGGGTGTCGGTCTCCGCCCGGACGATGCCGAGCCATGCCTGCGGACCCACCGTTGGGTCGATGTTGTCCAGAATGAACCGATCCACCTCCTGCTGCGGGTTTTCGGGTTCCACCAGGCGGAAGAATTCGGCTTCATCCAGGTTCGGCAACCGTTCCCAGTAGGGCCGCCACCAGTGCTCCACGAAACGGCAGCCGAGCACGGGTTCGGCGTCCAGGCTGAGCCGTACGGCCCGCTTGATGCGTTCCGCGTCCAGACGCCCGTCCAGGGAAATGACCGCGCGGGCCTGGTTGTCCGAGCCCACCCGAAGCAGGTAGATGGCGATGTCTCCCGTTGCCGCGGGAAAACGAGACGGAATCGCCGGGGGCGGAACGGCGGTCCCCGGGTTTTGCTGTAGCTTCATCACGGGTCCTTCTCCTTGCATGGGGCATCCTGATTACCGTATGGAAAGCACCTTTCTTCTTCGCCGGACCAGCACCAGGAAGGACAGGCCGAAACCGATGGCGACGATCCCGGGCTGGAGGATCTCCAGAGGCCTCGCATGTCCCCATTGTTCGGCGTAGTGCCAGATCACGACGCGCCTCAGTCCCAGTGCCATCAGCATGAAGGCCCCGACAAGGCGGTATTCCTCCGTGTACTCGCGTGCCACGGCCACATAGATCGAGACCAGCACCGCCACCCCGCTGGTCATGCCGTAGAAAAAGACCGGGTGCCCCAAACCGTCCAGGCTCACAAGCGCATACCCCCAGAGGCTGGAGAACCCGATCAACAGGACGGCGAGCAGGAGCGTCAGCAGGCGTTTCCGGATCCTGTACCTGGGGGTGTACCGGAACCGGAGCAGCCGTTTGGTGAGACGAAGGGTGCGCATGCAGTTTCGGCAGATGAATTTCTTCCGGAGCTGAAGGTCGGCGATATCGATCGTCCTGCCGCAACCCTTGCATTCAATGGTGCGCGGACGCCCGAGGGGTTCCTCCGCGGTTCGCCTGAACCGGGCGGTCAGCCTGCTCACTGCCTTCATCAATCCACGTAGCCCAGCGCTTGCAGTCGTTCCATAATCTCCGCCGATTCTTCCTCGGGGTGCTCTGATCGGTCCCCGCCCGCACTCTCCGTGGTTTCGATGAACCTCACGGGATTCTCGGCCAGGAACGCCTCTTCCAGGGCGTCTTCCAAGACGCGGCCGTCCATGTCGGCGGGTACCGGGTGCCCCATGAGGTGCAGAACCGTCGGGGCGATGTCCTCCAGTCGCGCGTCCTGGATCTGCGCACCCGTTCTGAATTCCGGTCCCTCTGCCAGGAGGATCCCTTCGTCACGGTGTCCCTCCACGAGGAGCGTGGGGGAGATGACTTTGTTGTCGAAGATGATGTTGGAGGGGGTGCGCGCCACGTATCCGTTGGACGAAGGCGAGATCACGATGTCGGCCACCTCGTCGAGATGCGGCCCCCCGGGGAAACCGCTCTTCACGTGAATCCGGTCGAAGACCCGTTCGTCCGTTTCGGGGTCGTGCAGGGCCCGGAGCTTGCCCTCCATCTCGTCACTGAGGTTCTGGAACTCCTCTCCCGGTTCCACGATGCCTTCGGGTTCCCGGCCCCGGGTGTTGAATACGATCTGACCGATGCCGATCTTGGAATAGGCTTTGGTGCGGGACCAGTCCACGTCGTTCAGGGAGAGGAAGAGACGCGTCCGTTTCCTCCAGGCCGCGGCCAGCGCACGCTCCGGGGGCGGTGTAAGGATTTTGATGCGTCGGCTCAACTTGATGAACAACTTGAGGAGGAAATCCATCAGCCGGGCGAAGGTGAACCCGCGCTTCCAGAGAGCAATTCGGAAACGTGTTCCGGGCGTGTCCTTGAAATGCATGTACCCTTCCTTGACGAGCCATGCATTCAGATCGACGGAGCGCTTGATCTCGCCGAAACCGTGGTCCGAGATGACCACCGTGGACGTCTCTTCTCCCATGGCCTTCCGGAGCCGCCCCAGGCCCTTGTCCACGTTGACAAAGTACCCCTCGATCAGGGGGCGGTAGCGGTTCGCGATCTCGGCATCGTGTTGGTGATGGTCTTCGTCCATCAGGCGCCAGAGTTTGTGGGAAAGGATGTCCGAACCCCACACGTGGTGTTTCACCAGGTCGGGGCGGCGTGTCTCGATGAGATACTCGGCCACCTTCAGCTTGTACTCCAGCATGTCCTCGAGATCTTTCATATAGAGGTGCATCATCTCGTCGGACCGCCAGGGATCGTGCAACAGGTACTTGGGCAGGATGTAGTACGGGCCGAACCGGGCCTCGATTTCGTCCAGCATCTCCCGGGGAAACGTGAAATCCCGTTTCTTGACTGGACTCAGGAAGCCGTCCGCGACCATGACGCCTCGAGCGACATACGGAGGATAAGTCATGGGGACGTTCAGGACGACCACTTCCTTTCCCGCTTCGCCCAGGTAGTCCCAGAACGCCTTTCCCTGCCGGTCCCGGGCGCTGCATGGAACCTCTTGGTAGGTGCCGGGTTTGCGGATGAGGAAGTCGGTGATCCGGTGTTTGGCCGGGGTCTTTCCGGTCATGAGATTGGACCAGGCCACGGCCGTCACCGGCGGAAGAGAAGACCACAGGTCGCCGGAGACTCCCTGACGGGCCATGGCCTGCAGGTTGGGCAGAACGCCCCTTTCCATAAGCGGGCGCAGGTAGATAAAGGAGCCGCCGTCGATGCCGTAGACCAGAACCTTGCTTGTCATGAACCCTTTCCCGGAGGTGCGATCCTCTTGCGGATTTTTGAGGAAACATTATTCTAACGGAATGGGGGAAGGCCTTCAAGCAATCGGCCTCCAATCCGGGTCGGAACCGCCGGTTCGAACCCGTCCGTATTGAAAACCCACCGTTGATCCGAACGGATTTCTTCCGGCCCTTGGGGGCTCCCGGTTGACACGGGCCGGAGGAAGCGAGTACACTGATAAGACATAGACCGGGGGTTCTTTCTGTCCAGGATGACGCGACTATGCCGCTCAGATCTGCTATGTCTGGGCGTTTTTTGTTTTCGGGAATCGTGAGCTATTACCAGGTATGCGTTCAGGGAACAGAGGAGGTCTGAATTCATGGAGAAAGAAACCGGTACGGTCAAGTGGTTCAACGACCAGAAGGGTTACGGGTTTATCGTGCGTGAATCAGGGGACGGTGACGTCTTCGTTCATCATTCCGCCATCATCGGAGAAGGGTTCAAAACCTTGAACGAGGGTGACCGGGTGGAGTTCATCGTCACGCAGGGAGAGAAAGGGCCTGCAGCCGGAGAGGTCAAGAAACTTTAGTCGGAAACGAAGGAGGAAGAGTGGCTCGCGATGATCTAGCACAGACCGAGGGGTTGATCACGGATGTGTTGACCGGTGGGAAGTTCATGGTGAAGCTGGATTCCGGCCAGGAAATTCCAGCAAAGCTTTCGGGTCGCATGCGGAAGTTCAATATCCGGGTAATCCTCGGGGACCGGGTCACCGTGGGCATTTCCCCTTATGACCTGACACACGGCCTGATCATTCGGCGGCAGAAGTTGACCCCGCGCACCCCCTATCCGAGGAGGCGCTGACCGCTTTTCCCGCGGGGAGGCGCCCGGTTTTTTTGCAGGATGCAGCCGGGTCCCTCAAGACAGCGGCATGACGTGGATGTCCATTACACGAGCGGCAAGAACAAGAGGATTCATCGGGAACCGCCAGGGCATGTGCCGTGTGCGGAATGTGTAAAGAGGCTGAGGGTGGAGCGCAGTGGAGAGCAGGGTTGATTCTTTAAGGCCTCTGACTGGGGGGCATCGGGGTGGCGGGCCATGTTGGAAAGACTGAATGTTGGTGACAAGGCGATCTATCCTGCACAGGG
>CAYTRL010000304.1:0-7386 GCA_964439795.1 uncultured Thermodesulfobacteriota bacterium | reverse complement strand
GGGCCCGGATTACCCCATTTTACTCAGGCTGACTGCCACGGATCTCAAAAAAGGCGGTTCCACGGAAGAGGAATACACCCAGATCGCCTTGATGTGCCAGGAAGCAGGGGTGGATGCCCTCAGCGCCACCGTGGGAATGTACGAATCGGATTTTCCGGCGATCACCTCCGATATCAAGCCGGGCCACTGGCTCTACCTGGCCGAGAACTGGAAGAAGGCCGGCGTCAAGGTCCCGATCATGATGGCATACCGCATGAACAGGGCGGAGATCGCCGAGAAGGCCGTCGCTGACGGGATCCTCGATTTCTGGGAAATGATGCGCCCCCTGATGGCGGATCCATACATCCCCAAGAAACTGGCCGAAGGCCGGCCCGAGGATATCGCCCTGTGCGTGGCGTGCAACTACGGATGCTTTGTCGCCGCGGAGGCCACGCAAGCCTGCACCATGAACCCTCGGTTCGGAAAAGAAGGGAACGAGGATCTGCTCATCAAGCCGGCGGAAGAAAAGAAGAAGGTCCTGGTGGCGGGCGGCGGGCCCGCGGGCATGGAGGCAGCCCGGGTGGCAGCCCTGAGGGGGCACGACGTAACCCTCTACGAGAAGGGGGATCAACTGGGAGGACAACTGAATCTGCTCGCCACAACCCCCAACTGGGACGAGTGGGCGGACGTGGTAAAATACTTTGCCACCCAGGTGCGGAAAACAGGGGTCAAGGTCGTGCTGGGGAAAGAAGTTACGCCTGCGCTGGTTGAGAAAGAGAAACCGGACCAGGTCATCATTGCCACCGGCCCGAAGCCTGTCCTTCCGGATGTCCCCGGCGTGGATGGGAAGAATGTGGTCTCCGCCTTTGATGTACTGGCGGAAAAGGTCCCCGTTGGAGACCGTGTCGCCGTCTGGGGGGGAAGACATTTTGCGGTGTACACGGCCGACAAGCTGGCGGCGCAGGGAAAGAACGTAACCCTTGCCACGGATCTCCCGAGATGGGGCAGAGGGATCTCCCCGACCAATGTGATCGGCTACAAGGTGAAATTCAGGATGATGGGCGTCTTCGCCATGCGGGAAGCAACGCTGGAGCGGATCACGGACAAGGGCATCGTCGTCACGCACAAAGGAGAGGAAAAGACGATCGAAGTGGACACCGTGGTGATCGCCATGGTGGAACGGGACAAACACCTCGCCGAAGAACTGGGGGTTGGGAAGGATTTTATCGCGGGAGACTGCAGGGCGCCGCGAAGGGTATTCAGTGCGGTTCACGAGGGGTACACCGCAGGGCTCAAAGCATAAGAAACCCGATGAAAATTCCACGAGCGAAAGACAATACATCCAGGGAAATCATCGCCGAAAGGTTGTCCATGATCAAGGCGATGGGGGTGAACCTGTCGCACGTGACGCACTATGGTTTTGATCCTGCCGACACCGCGGGGAACATCGAAAACTTTATCGGGGTCGCGCAGGTCCCCCTGGGGCTCGCCGGGCCCGTTCGAATCAACGGGGAATCCGCCAAGGGGGATTTCATCGTGCCCCTGGCCACAAGCGAAGGAACGCTTGTGGCATCTTACAGCCGCGGCATGAAGGCCATCACCGAGGCTGGTGGGTGCCGCACGCGGGTTCACTCCGACTTTTTCATGGTGCCGTACCTGTTCCGCATTCCGAACCTGGATGATGCCGTTCGCTTTGCGCAATGGTGCGAACAGCATTCCGATGAAATCGCACAGGTGATGGAAGCAACGACGCAGCACGGCAGATTTCACGGGATGAGGAGCCGGATTGCCGCCCAGGGCGTCATCATGGAATTCGAGATGAGCACGGGTGACGCCATGGGTTCCAACATGGTGGTCGTCGCCGCGGATGCCGGAAGCGGCTGGATCGCGGAAAACGCCCCGGGCATGGATCCGAAAAACCGTCATCTTGTGGACATGGGGAAAAAAGCCGTAACCGCCCGCGCCCTGAGAGGCTTCGGGAAACACGTGACCGCGGAGGTACGGCTTCCGGAACCGGTTTTCCAGGATATCTTCCGCACAACATCCGCGGACTGGATGCGCCTCTATGAAGCCGTGCAGCAGTACTGGTCCATGACGGGAACCCAGGGTCACCAGTGCATGTTCGCAAACGGGCTCGCTGCGCTCTTTATCGCGTGCGGTCAGGATGTGGGATATCTTCCGGACGCAACGTACGGATATCTGCATGCGTCCCCGCTGCCCGAGGGAGGGCTTCTGCTGACCGTTCAGATTCCCTGCCTGGTCGTCGGCACCGTCGGGGGGGGATGCACGCTTCCCACACAGAGAGAGTGCCTTCAGGTTCTGGGCTGTGAGGGGCCGGGAAAGGCACGCAAATTCGCTGAAATCGCGGCGGCCGTGGCCCTGGCGGGGGAACTCTCCGTGCTGGGTTCCAGTACCGCCAGTGAATTCGTTCGCGCACACCAGAAGCTGGGGCGGAAACCTGCCGTTTGATCCTGTTTGTCTTCGAGGAAGGAAGGAACTCCCGACCATGAGAGAAAGCGATCAGATGACCGTGCGCGAGATGTTCCACCGTGCGGCGCGATGGTTCCCGAACCATGAAGTCGCGGTGGATGAAACAACACGCTATACGTACAGCGAACTGCTGGACCAGGTCCAGCGTTGCGCCGCGCTCTACCATTCGCTGGGCGTGCGCAAGGGAGACCGCGTGGTGCTCATGCTGTACCCCAGCACGGTTCACTGTATCGCATTGTTCGCGGCCTTCGAACTGGGGGCCCTGCCCGTGGGCCTGCATATCCGGGAGACAGCCAAGGCCCTTGCGCCGATGGTGGAACGCCTCTCGCCCAGGATCCTGGTGTACGACGCCTCCATGGAAGAAAAGGCAAAGGGGCTGCTGGATGCCTCTCCCGCCGTGACCGGCTCGATCCGGGCGGCCTCCTCCGTGCCTGCCCAGCCGCATCCCGAAGCCGGGCCCGCCGCGGAGATCCCGGCGGACCTGAAAAACTATACCATGGATTTTGAACCCATGCCGGTGTACGAGTCCGACCCGGCGGCCATCGTGCTTTCGTCCGGGACCACCGGCATCCCCAAGGGGATCGTCCACACCAACGGCACCCTGACCCACGGCGCCCGGGGCGGGCTCTACAACTACAACGGGATCAAACCGGGTGACGCCCTGCTCAACATCTTCACCACCTCGTTCGTCGCCTGGTACAACGCCAGCCTCCCGTTCTTCAACGTGGGGGCCAAGATCGTGTTCCGCTGCAAGTGGGACCCCAAGGAATACCTGGAGGCCGTTCAGGCGGAGAAGGCCACGGTGGCCTTTCTGGTGCCCACCATGTGGCGGATGCTGTTCGCCCAGGGGGCGGACAGCGGCGAATACGACCTGAGCTCGATCAAGCTCGCCGCCTTTGCCGGTGAGGTCATGGACCCCACGACCCTGAAACGGATCCAGCAGGGGATCAGTCCCCACCTGATGCAGATCTACGGGACCACGGAGCTGGGCGCGTCGGCCGGGGCGGTGGCCTTCGAGGAAGACATGGTCGGCGGCAAGCTGGCCAGCGTGGGCAAGCCGATGCTCAACGCGGACATCCGCATCATTAAGCCGGGGGGGAAAAAAGAGGATTCTCTGCCGGTCGGGGAACTGGGCGAGGTGATCATACGGGGTCCCTCGGTGGCCAATCTGGTCTGGATGGATCCCCCCACCGCCCGCAGGATCTTCGAACCGGACGGGGCCAATACCTGGTGGCACTCCGGCGACATGGGACAGCTGGATGAAGAGGGGTATCTCTATCTGGAAGGCCGTGTGGACGACATGATCATATCCGGCGGGATCAACATCATGCCCGCCCGGGTCGAAGAGGTCCTGCTTTCCCACCCCGATGTGGCGGAAGTCGCCGTGGTGGGCGTACCGGATCCGGAATGGGGGCAGCGGGTCAAGGCGTTCGTCGTTTCCAAGAACCCGGGCCTGACCGGGGAGGACCTCGACCGGTTCATGAAAGACAGTGAACTCGCCGACTACCAGCGGCCCCGCATGTACGTTTTTTCCGAACTGCTGCCGCGGACGGCAACCGGAAAGGTGAATCGAAAGGCGTTGCGAGATCCGGATCCGTCATGATTCAAAAGAAGAGACAAGGAGGAAACCTCGTGAACCTGAAGGAAAAGCTGATCAAGATCGCAGGGGCGGATGCCGTTCTTGATGATCCCGGTGACATGGCGCCCTACATCATGAGCAATCCGCTCTGGCCCGCCTCGCTGCCGAACGTCGTGGTTTCCGTCAAGGAAATGAAGACGGCCAGCAAGGTGGTGCAATTCGCGAACGAGAACAACGTTCCGCTGAAGCCGTCCAGTTCCGGCGTTCACTTCCGGGACACCGGGCCCCGTTGCGGCGGGATCGTTCTTGATTTGAGCAAGATGAAAAAGGTTACGAAGATCGACAACCGCAACAGGAAGGTGACCGTCGAACCGGGCGTGACATGGGGGGAACTGACGGAAGAGTTGAAAAAACAGCAGATGCGGACGATCATGCCGCTGCTTCCCCATGCGGACAGTTCCGTGCTGGTCAGCTGCCTGGAAAGAGATCCTTCGGTGATCCCCATGTTCGAATACGGGGAGCTCATTCTGTCCATGCAGATGATCTGGCCCACGGGGGAGCCGTTCCGGACCGGTTCGGCATCCACCATCAATTTCGGAAAAAAAGGAAACTTCGCGGAGGGGTGCTACCCATACGGCCCGGGCCCCATCGACGCCATGCGGCTGATGCAGGGCGCACAGGGAACCATGGGAACCGCCATCTGGGCGAACATCAAGACCGAACGCCTGCCCCCGGTGAACAAATCCTATTTCATCCCGTTCGAACAGAGCGAGGATGCTGTTGAAGCACTCTACGCCATTCAAAGAAAACGCATCGGGCACGAGTGCTTTGCCATGAACAGCATCGACCTGGCCTCGATTCTTGCCAAAGACATGTCGAACGATTTTGCAAAGATCGAAAAACAGCTCCCGCCCTGGTCCGTCCTGATGATTTTAAGCGGCGCAAAATACTTTCCGGAAGAAAAAATCGCCTATGAGAAAGAAGCGTTGTTTGAAGCGCGCAACAACGTGTTCCCGTTCACCGAAATCCTGGACGTGATCCCGGGGTACGGTTCTACGAAACAGCTTCCGGACCTGTTGAGAAACCCGTGGCCCGCGGATCAACCCTACTGGAAAGATAGAATGAAAGGGGGTTGCCAGGACCTGTTCTTCATCACCACCATGGAAAAAGCGCCGATCTTTGTGGACACCGTCCGGCAGATCGCTGCGGAGCTGGGACCCCCTCCGCAGGAAATCGGCGTGTACCTCCAGCCCATCGAGTTCGGGGCGGGCATGCACGTTGAATTCAACCTCTTCTACGACCCGGAGGACGGCGAGGAGATCGAGACCGTGATCCAGGTGTACACGGAATGCATCAAGGAGGCCCTCCGGCTGGAGGCTCATTTCACCCGGCCGTATGGGAAGGTGATCTCCGACCTGGTCTACGAGAAGGCCGGCAGCTACACCATGCTGGCGAAAAAGACCAAACAGATATTCGACCCCAACCATATCATGAACCCGGGCACACTCTGTTTCTAAGGAGGCGAGAAAAGAATGGTTGAAAATGCAAACCTGAAACTGGAAACCTATCGTCGGGACGCGGAGAGCTGCCCCGGTTGCAGGGGGTGCATCTGGGTTGATCACGTTTACTGCTCAGGAAGCAAATACTCCATGCGGTGCCCCAGCCTGTATCATCGCACGTTCGACGCGTACTCCTGCATGGGCAGAAACAAGCTCGCCCTGGGCATCATGAAGGGGGAGGTGGATTTCACGCCCAAGATGACCGAAATCATCTACCAGTGCAACCTGTGCGGCGCCTGTCTGGCGGGGTGCAAGCGGAATCTCGACCTGGACACGGACATGACCCTGGAAACGTTGAGGATCCGTGCCGTGGAGAAAGGCGCCGCGCCGATTCCGGCGCACAAGGCCATCAACGACAACATCGCGAAAAGCGGCAACCGGTACGGGGCGGACAACGGCAAGAGAAACAAGTGGCTGCCAAAGGGCGCAAAGGTGTCCGACAAGCCGGACATGGTCTATTTCGCGGGATGCAACAGCTCCTTCAAGAACCAGGCGATCGCCAAAGCGACCACGGGTATTCTCGATGCAGTCGGTGTAAGCTACGCTCTGTTTGCCGGGGAAAAATGCTGCGGGAACCCGCTTTACGAGAGCGGGGATGCGGATGCAGCGGTCCATCAGGCCCGGCAGAACATCGCCGCCCTGAAGGACACGGGCGCCGCCACCATCGTTACCAGCTGCGCAGAGTGCTACAAGGTCTGGAAAGTCGACTATCCCAAACTTCTGGATCGATCCACGGCGGAGATGGATTATCAGGTTCTTCACATCACCCAGGTTGCGAATAAACATATTCAGGACGGCTCGCTCAAGCTCAAACACCCGGTCCCCCTGCGGGCCGCCTATCACGATTCCTGCAAGCTGACCCGCTGCAGTGACAACTGGGTTCCCTGGCACGGCGAACGCGGGAAATACGGCGTCACCATACCGCCGAAAGAATGGCGCAGGGGGATCAAAGGGATCATCATGGAACCCCGCGAAATCCTGGCAAGCATCCCGGGGGTCGAGTACAAGGAGATGATTCGGAACGGGATGAACACCATGTGCTGCGGCGCCGGAGCCGGTGTGGCGGAAGCCTACCCCGAATACACAAGGAAGGTGTCGAACCATCGATTGGACGAGGCGGAGGATCTGGGCCTGGAAGCGCTCGTTGCCACATGTCCCTACTGCAAGGATGCTTTCTCCCAGGCGTCGGAAGAAGGCGGCCGGTCGATCCAATGCTATGATATCACCCAGGTATTGTATCAATCGATAACCGGAAAGGACGGTGGATTATGATATCTCAGGAAATCTACAAAATACTGGAATCCATCGTGGGGCCCGAGAACATCTCCCAGGACCTGGAAATCCGTCAGGCATACCGGAACAAAGACCGCGCCTTCATCAATCCCGAGACGGAAACCCTGGGAACCACGCCGGATATCGTCATCCTGCCGAAAACAACCGAGGAAATTCAGGAAATCGTCAAGGTGGCTAGCCGAAACAAAATCGGCTACACCCCGTCCATCACGTTCTGGACGCCCCAGGCGGGCGCCAGGTTCGAAGGCTGCCTGCACATCGATTTCAAGCGGATGGATCGCCTGGAAATCGACGCAAAGAACATGAACGCCACCGTGGATGCAGGGGTGAACTACGCGCAGCTTCAGGCCGAAGCCCTGAAACACGGCCTGTACACGGTGGTTCCGGGCGGCGGTTCCCAGGTCGGTGTGATTCACAACCACCTGCTTTTCAATCATCACTCTCAATAGTATCCTCTATATTAATATCTTTGGAACTAAAAGCATA
>CAYTRL010000303.1:0-7388 GCA_964439795.1 uncultured Thermodesulfobacteriota bacterium | reverse complement strand
AGAAGCCCGCTCCGGTTCCAGGTTACGATGACGATGCTCAGGTCCGGTCTGGTTTTCATGGCAGGCTCTTCACCGGTCCCTTCCGTTTTCCTCTGGGGCTGCCGCTTGGCCGGACGTTCGCTGGAACACGGTCACCCGGCCCAGCGAACGGCCGAAAAGGGTCGCCGGGATCTCTTTCACGATCCGGAACTGCTCGGTCAGGGAGATCGGGTACGGGTCTTCCGGCGTGATCAGCCCGTTGTCCGCTTCTTCCAGAGAAAAGGTCAGCCGTTCACGTCCCACGAGCTGGAGCGCCGTGGCGGACCAGGTGAGGGTCCGATCCCCCGGTTCTCGGGCCTCTTCAAGGTATTGAAGGGCGGTATGGATGCTGTTTCCCAGTTCGCTCTCCGCCTTGGACCAGACCGTTCCGAAGAGGCCGAACGCGAAGAGGCACAGGAGAAAGAACTTTCTGCTGCCCGGATATTCACGCCGGCAGGCGGTGGCGCAAGCCCAGGCTGCGGGCAGGATCAGCGGCGCGGCGTAGTGTACCAGGATGTTTCCTCCCTTGGTACTCATGCCCGCCATGTACAGGAGGGTGAACAGGAGGAAGACCCCGTCCGTCAGGGAGCCGGACAGGGCGCGGAGACCGAGGATCGCCAGGGTGGCCAGGCCCAGGAACTGGCAGACCACCACGATGGCCCCTACCAGGACACCGGGCAGGTGCAGGGTGGAGAAGATCCTTCCCAGCCCGCCCAGGTTGCTGGCCAGGGTGGTGCTTCCCAGGAGGATCAAGCCGCTCAGGAGCAGGCAGAGGACGAGGGGCGCCTTGCGGAACGACGTGAGCAGGGACCCGTGTCCACGGATCAGGTGGTAGCAGAAAGGTGCGGAGAAAAAGCCGATGAAGTTCACGGACCAGAGAAGCACGTTCACGTTGCATAGCGTGAACCCGTGTTCCCAGGGCTTGGAGACATAGACGAGATACGATCCCGAGTGGCTGTGAAAGAACAGGGCAAGCGGTGCGAAGGCCGCGTAGGGAAGGAGCAGGATCGGCACGGCCCAGAGGTCCGGAAGCTCTTTCCGTTTCACGGTTCGGAGAAAGAGCAGGGCCAGGGGAACCACGGGCAGGATGATGCCGGGTTGTCTCGTGTAGATGGCCAGGGCCGCGGTCACGGAACCGGCCAGCAGATCGGTCCGGCGGTTTCCCTGCAGCCCCGCCGCGTAGAAGCAGAGGGAGAGCAGGCACAGGGCGGTGAAGACACCGTCGGTGGTGAAGGTGTGCGCGTACCGGGAGAAGAGGGGGTTCAAGGCGATGAGGCCCAGAAACAGGAGGAGGATGCGCGGGGTTTCCCCCGTCCTTCTCAACAGGGCATAGGAGAGGAGAAGCGACGCCACGCACACCAGCAGAACGAACCCCCGGGCAACGAACAGGGTTTTCCCCCCAAGCACCGTGGCGATGTAGCCGCCCGTGATCAGCGTGAGGGAGGTGGAGGTCATGTCGAATGTTTTGTAGACATCGAGTCCGTAAGCGGGAAAATCGATCGTCATGCGGTAGTACCCCCCCTCGTCTTTGAGAGGGGCCCGGGAGGTGGGCTGCAGGGCCAGGAAGAGGACCATCAGGGCGAAGATCCAGAACACGGCCGCCCGGCCCCGTTGCGGAGGGGGAACGGCATCGTTCTTCCCTGCATCCGGGTGGAAACCCGGGGAGGGGTTTCCAGCGGTTTCTTCGGCTGGGGTCATGGCGGTTCCTGTACCTGCATGCGCCGGGAGAGGGGACCGGGGCTCCCCGGGGCGGCTACATGCGCGCCTTCTGATACCATTTGAAGGCGTTCATGAGCCAGTGCTCGGGCATGGGGCTGAACAGACGGTGCTTGAGGCGGAAACGCGCCACGGGACGGTAGAGCCTGGCGATGGCCCGGATCGCCAGGGAGTCCGTCTGCAGCTCCATCTTCTTATCCGCCAGGATGGTCACGGTTTCCACTTTTTTCAACGTGTCCATGAAGTCTTTCGGCTTCTCCGAGAGGATCGATTCGGTCCAGTCGAAGTCCGCCCATTCCCGGAGGTCGCCGGGGGTCCTGTAATCCTCGGTTTTCGCGAGTTCGTGCAGCGCGGTGCCGGGATAGTGCTTGTACTGATGAAAGGGGCTGATGAGGGCCTGGGGGTTCTCCTGGAGCAACCGGGACGCCAGGTTTGTTGTCTCGAAGACCTCTGCCTTGGTCTCGGTGGGAAATCCGCACATGAAGTTGTACAGGGGAATGATCTCCGGGTGCCGGGCCAGGCGCCGGTTCACCTCGGTGACCTCCCGCACCTCCAGTTTCTTGTCGATGAGCTTCAGGACCCTTTCCGATCCGGACTCGACGCCGAACTGAAAGAAACGGGCCCCGGCGCGGACGAGCCGGGCCATTTCCTCCTTGGACAGGGCGGCGATGTTGCTGATCCGAACCCCCTGGAAGCCCAGCTTCAGGGAGAGTCCCTGTTCCAGAATCCCTTCCACGATCCCGTTCACCCGTTTTCGATCGGTGAAGAAGGCGTCGTCGATGAAGTGAAACGAGGAGATCCCGTAGTCGCGGTTCAGCTTCTTCAGTGTCGCCAGGACCCGCTCAGGGCTCTGCGCGCGAAAACGGCGCTTGCTGTAAAGCTGGTTGTAGCAGAATTTGCAGCCGTACGGGCACCCCCGCGAGGTCTCCACCTCCACCACCCGGTCTTCGGAGAAATACTTGTGCAGGTGCTGCTCCACGTTGACCAGATGGTAGGGCAGGTCCGGAAGGGTGTCCAGGTCCACAAAGGGGCCGGGAGGGTTTTTGATCCGTGTGCCGTACCGATTCAGGCACAGACCGTCCAGGTCGTCCGGGGATTCGCCCGCAGCCAGCCGCTTGAGGAGTTTTGGGAAGGTGATCTCCCCCTCCCCCATCACGAGCATGTCCACCAGGGGGCTGTCAATGGTGACATCGGGAAAGAGGGTGGGGTGCGGTCCGCCCCACACGATGGGAACCGATGCATCCGCCTCCCGGACGGTACGGGACGCCTCCATGGCGGTCAGCAGCTGTGAGCCCGTCATGGTGGTCATTCCCACGCAGAGCGGTTTCCGTTTCATGGCCTCGGAGAGGGTTTTTCTCCAGGAGGCGTCCACGCGGGTGTCGATGATCCGTACGGGAAACCCTTCCTTCACCAGAGTGGAGGCCACGGAAAGGATGGAAAGGGGGAGCCAGGGCTTGTAGACACGGTTGTAGATGCCGTCAAGAGGGTGAACCAGAATGGTTTCGTTCATCAGGAAGGTCCTTGTCCTTTCGATCATCGGTTTTTCAAGGCTGCCGGACATGCGGTTGAGCCCGCAGGGAGGCTCAATGCAGGCACCGTTGGATGAGGGTCATGATCCTTCAGTGTAAAGAAGATCGGCAAACGTCGTCCCCGGGGCGGACGAGCCATGAAAAAAGTATACGGTTTCAGTGGCTTTGCTCAAGGCAAGCAGTTGACGGGTCCGACGGGTTTCATCTATCATTGAATGGTGTTTGAAAAAGATGGATGTGTCCGGAACAAGTGAAAAACATAATTATTCCAATACGATAAGACAATAAGTTTATTATAATGAACCATGACTTATAACACAAGGGGTCTACGGATCCTCACATGAAAATTCTTTTTTATTCAAGGGGTTTTGAACAGATCGGCCTGGAATATCTGTCCGCCGTTCTGAAGCGTGCGGGGCATGAGGTCGAGCTGATTTTCGACCCGGGGTTCGACGATAATACCTACATCCGGCTGAACGTCCTCAAGAAGCTGAACCGGGAGGACCGGATGATCCGGAAGGCCCGTGAATTTGCTCCGGACCTGATCGGTTTCTCCTGCCTGTCCAACCTGTACCCCTATGTTTCCCGGATGGCCGCCTTGCTCAAGAAGGAAACCGGCGCCAGGATTCTCATGGGCGGTCCGCATCCATCCGCGCTTCCGGAATATGTCCTGCAGGACGAAAACGTGGACATGGTCTGTGTGGGCGAGGGGGAAGACGCGGTGCTGGAGTTGATGCGTCGGATGGAAAAGGGCGAGAACGTCCTGGACACCCGGAATTTGTGGTTCAAGGCGGATGGGAAGATCGTGAGCAATCCTGTCCGCCCCCTGCAGGAAGACCTGGATGCTCTGCCGCTCCCCGACCGGACGATCTACGAAAATACGGGCGTGTTCCGAAGGGCCTTTATGGTGATCACGAGCCGGGGCTGCCCGTTCAACTGTTCTTACTGTACCCACGCCTTTCAGAGGAAGCTGTACAAGGAACACGGCTACCCGGTTCGCCGGAGAAGCGTGCCGAACGTCATCGAAGAACTCCTCCTTTACAAGAAAAAGTACGATGCACGTTTCATCTTTTTCGAGGACGACGATTTCGCCTCGAATATCGAGTGGCTGGAGGCGTTTTCCGAACAGTATCGCCGGGAGATCGCCCTGCCTTTTTACTGCCTGACAAACCCGGTGCAGACCTCGGAGAAGAAGGTTCGGATCCTGAAGGCGGCGGGATGCCACGAGTTGTTCATGGGGGTGGACAGCGGGAGCGAAAAGATCCGCCGGGAACGGCTCAACCGAAAATTCACGAATGAGGACCTGATCGCGGCCGCCGAGAGGATCCAGGGCGCCGGAATCAATCTCCGCTGCACGGCCATGTTCGCCATTCCGGATGAAACGCCGGAGGATATGCGAAAGACGATCGATCTGGTCACCCGGATCCGCCCCCACGGTATTTCCACCTATACCTTCTATCCGTATCCGCAGACGAAGCTGTTTGAGTATGCCCTGGAAAAAGGGTACATCGACGAGGAAATTCAGCAGGATATCTACCGGGGAAAGAGTTCCATTCACGGGATCTCCATCCTGAAGATTCCGCACAAGAAACTTGCCCGTGTCTTTGCCCATGTCCTGCCCCTGTTGAACCGGCTCCCCCCGTCCTGGCAACCCGCGCTCCTTCGCCTGGTCCAGAAAGAGAAGCTGTACCGGTTCTCGTTTCTGTTGTACTATCTTTTCATTCCCATCACCTATCCTTCCATCGGCTGGCTGAGAATCAAGGATATGGTTGGTTTCATGTGGATATCCCTTCGTCCTCTCCCGAAGTGAAAACGGTCCCAGGAGCCCTCTATGACAGAAGTTGACGCTCAAGGCGGAAAGGGTTTCCGCTTGTCCCTCATCCTTCCGGCTTACAATGAGGAAAAGCGGATCGGGAAGACGATGGAGCGGGTGGTGAGGTTTGTGAAGGGGCTTGATTTTTCCAGCGAAGTGATCGTGGTGGATGACGGGAGCGAGGACGAAACCCGGGCCATTGTAAACGGGTTCATCCAGCAGGAACCGTCCGTGCATCTCCGGTTGATCTCCGAGGAGCACCGGGGCAAGGGGGCTGCCGTACGTTCCGGAGTGCTGGCGTCCCGGGGAGACTGCATCCTCTTTACCGATGCGGATCTGTCCACGCCCTTGGATCTCATCGGCGAGTTCCTCGAGCGGATAGACAACGGGGGAGCCGATGTGGTGATCGCCTCCCGGGAGGTGGCGGGCGCCAAGCGCTACAATGAACCGTTCACCCGGAAGCTCTCCAGCCGGATATTCAATCTGGTGGTGCGTTTGTTCACGGTCAAAGGGCTGCGGGACACGCAGTGTGGTTTCAAGGCGTTCCGGGCGGAGGTTGCCCGGGAAGTTTTCCGGAAAACCACGATCGACCGGTTCGGATTCGACGTGGAAGTGCTTTATCTGTCTCAGAAAAATCGGCTTTCCATTGATGAATTTCCGGTCCAGTGGTATTATGGACCGTCGAGCACCATGAAGGTTTGGCGAGACGGTTGTCTCATGTTTCTGGATGTTCTTCGGATCCGCATCAACGACGTTCGGGGGCTCTACGGAGACGAATCCTCTGCGGACGCATGACCCCCGCAGGCCCGATTCCTTCCCTCCTTCCAACCTGTCGTTTCAGGGATGAGCCATCCGGGGATGAACGCTCAACCGCAGGCCGGGCCGGACATACGAGGGACGGGGTGCGCTCCGTTTACCCAAAAACCGAATTCTTTTTGACTGGAGCCCTTATGGGAAGGCCTTGTTTCTTTGCAATCTCTTTCCTTCTGGTTTGTTGTTCGCTTGTCACCGTCGGCTGGGGGGATGAGGTCATCCTGAAAAACGGGGAGAAGGTGGACGGGGTCCTCCGAACGGAGGGCCTGGCCGCCAGGTCAACGGATCAGGATCCTGAACAGGTGGACGTATCGCTTATTCAGGAAGTGCAGATCAAAAAGGGATGGATCCTGTTTCTGTTCAAGGACGGAGACTGGTTGACGTGCCGGTTGATGATGGAGGATCTCCAGATCGACCGCGGCGAGATCTGGCAGCTGGTCAACGTCGCGACCGTGGAGAAAATCCGGCTGGCCCCGGGAGATCCGCCCCGGGTCATCTCCCTGCTGCCCCCATCGGCGGAGACGCTCCCGGCCGCTGCCGGGGTTCCCGTGCCGGCTCCACCCGTCCCGGCTGCGGCCGGTGTCCCGGCGCCGGTAGCTGTGGCTCCAGCCCCGCCTGCGGCGGTTGCTGCCGCTCCCGCCGGAGACGCACCCCCGGCCCCGGCGCCTCCCGTGGAGGCCCCGGCCACGGAGGTGGAGGAGGTCGCCGTTGCCGCCGAGACCGCCCAGCCCGAGGTAATCGAGTTCATTCCCGTGGAGGACGCGTCGGCCATGAAGCGCACGTCCCCCTGGGAGGACAACCCGTTCCGCCTTTCCCTGGAGGCCGGCTATTCGCTGATCCTGGGGAGCGACGGCGACTTCCTGAAGGGCGGCGGCGCGATCGGCCTGTCGTTCGGGTATGAGTTCCTCCGGTATAATGACTGTTTCCTGGCCGGTGAATTCTCGTTTCTGCGGTCCATGCACAGCGGAAAGGGCGCCCTGTCGGGGGTCAAGCAGAACGCCAACCCGTTCATGTTCGGTCTCCGCGGAGGCTACCGCATGGGCAGACATGAATTCTCCCTGAAGCTGCAGACCGGGGTTCTGGTCCTGGATACAAGCGGCTCGCCCGGCGGCCAGGACGACGCGATCTGGGGGCTGCAGTACGGGGCCGGCTACGCGTTCGGGATCACGGACTGGCTGTCCGTGGGGCCGGAGCTTCGGTTCACCAACGGAATCGATGCCGGAAGGTACACCACCTGGTTTGACCTGCTGGCCAACGTCTCGGTCCATTTCTGACCCGGCCGGCGGCCGTTCATCGCCCGGCCCGGTCCGCACACCATCCCATCCGTCCCCTGGACGACCGGGGTTCCGCCATGTTCAGTGTCATCATTCCCACCTTGAACGAAGAACGCTACATCGGTGCTCTGCTGGACAACCTCGCCGGACAGACTCGTCGTGTCTTCGATGTGATCATCGTGGACTGCGACTCCTCTGACCGGACCCGTGAGGTGGCTGATTCTT
>CAYTRL010000302.1:0-7413 GCA_964439795.1 uncultured Thermodesulfobacteriota bacterium | reverse complement strand
GTCCGCGTCCCAAACCATGGGTTTTTCCACTTCCAGCCACAGGGTTCGTACCAGGGCTTCGGTCTCCACGTCGATCCCCAGGCCCGGACCGATCAGGAGAGCGCCGGCGTTTTGGAGAAATGCAAGGATCTGCTCCCGTGCAGCCGCTTTCAGCATGCCCGCTCTCCCGCCGGGGAGAGGCAGGGTCATGACCTCGGTCAGTTTTCCTTCCAGTATGTGGTGGAGGGTTTCCGGGATTCCAAGGGTCACCAGTCCGGCCCCGCTGCGAAGCGCCGATTCTCCACAGAGGCAGGCGGCGCCTGTTTTTCCTGCGGAACCGGACACGACCAGCAGGTGGCCGTAGGTGCCCTTGTGGGTGTCTGGTCTCCTGCGGAGTTTCCTGAAATACGGTTCAGGATCCAGCACCTCTTCCACGGGATTGATTTCCGCCACGTAGGAACGGGGAATCCCGATGGGAACGCAGCGGACCGTTCCCGCGTGGCTCGCACCGGGAAACAGGTACAGACCTCTTTTGGGGAGGCCGAAGGTAGCCGTCCAGGACGCCCGCACCGCGGTGCCCAGTACCTGTCCGGTGTCCGCGTGTATCCCCGAAGGGATGTCCAGGGCCAGGACCGGTCTCCCGGCCTGCCCGATGTTCTCGATGGCCCGTGCGTACCGTCCCTGCACCGCACGGGCAAGCCCGGTGCCGAACACGGCGTCCACGATACAGGAAGACGCCCTCCACGCATCGATGATTTCCCGGTCCATGTCCTCTTCACGCAGGATCCGGCAGGGGATGTCCAGGCGCTGCATCACCCGGAAAAAGAGTTCCGCATCCCCCTGAACCCGCTCCGGGGGAACCAGGGTGTACACCCGGACCGGAATCCGTCTTTCATAAAGGCAGCGGGCGACCACGAACCCGTCTCCCCCGTTGTTTCCCGCTCCGCAAACGATGGAAACCGGTCCCCGGTCCCATTCATCGAACTGCTCCAGAAGCACGGAGGAGGCCCCGCGGCCGGCGTTCTCCATGAGCACGGCGCCCGGGATCCCCAGGTCCTCGATGGTTCGCCGGTCCAGCTCCCGCATGACATCCGCGGTGACGATTCGCATGGGTTTCATCCTGTTCAAGCCCGGCGCCGGGTTCACCCCAGCTGCCGGCGTACCGTACCGGCCAGCTCCTCCGCGAAGGTGCGGATCTGATCGGGATCCGGGCCCTCCAGCATGATCCGGAGCAGCGGTTCCGTGCCCGAATACCTCACCAGGAGCCGCCCGTTCTCTCCCAGCGTGTTTTCGACCTTTTCCATTTGATCCTGGAATCCGGAGAGGGTTTCCAGCGGTTCTTTTTCCCGCACCGGAATGTTCAGGAGGATCTGGGGCATCAGCTTGATCTGGCGCGCCAGCCGGGAGAGACTCACCCCGTTGCGTTTCATGATGGCCAGAACCTGCAGGGCCGTAATGATCCCGTCCCCGGTGGTGATGTATTCCCGGAAGACGATGTGTCCGGACTGCTCGCCTCCGAGCATGGCGCCGGTACGCCTCATCTCCTCCACCACGTACCGGTCCCCCACTGCCGTCCGCAGGACCTTTCCGCCCACCTCCTTCAAACTGATCTCGAGCCCGATGTTGCTCATCACGGTGGCCACCAGAGTGTTCTCCGGCAGGCGGCCCTGCCGGATCCACTCCCGGCCGCAGAACGCCATGACCGCGTCCCCGTCCACGATGTTGCCTTCTTCGTCGGAAAAAATCACCCGGTCACCGTCACCGTCCAGGGCGATCCCCACGTCGGCACGGTACTCCCGGACCCGCTCCGCCATGTTCTGCGCATGCTGGGACCCGCAATGATCGTTGATATTCTTTCCGTCCGGTTCCACTCCCAGGGTCTTCACCTCGGCGCCCAGTTCCGTGAGGACCGTCGGCGCCACCTTATAACCGGCGCCGTTGGCGCAGTCCAGCACGATCCGGAACCCTTCCAGGCTCAGATCCTTGGGAAACGTCTCCTTTGCGAAAACGATGTATCTTCCGTTGGCATCGTCGATCCGAAAGGCCTTCCCCACCTTGTCGGCGGTGGGCTGCCGGTCCGTCAACCGGTCCGATGCAATCAGAGCCTCCATCTCCTCTTCCTGCTCGTCCGGGAGTTTGTATCCGTCCCGCTGGAAAAACTTGATCCCGTTGTCCTGAAACAGGTTGTGGGAGGCGGATATCACAACCCCGGCATCCGCGCGCATGCTTTGGGTGATGAAGGCGATGCCCGGTGTGGGCAGGGGCCCGATCACGAGTGCATCCACCCCCATAGAGCAGATCCCGGCCACCATGGCATTCTCCAGCATGTACCCGGACAGCCGGGTGTCTTTTCCCACCACGATCCGGTGTCGTCCGCCGTGGGACAGGCACTGGCAGGCGATCGCCTTGCCGAGCCGGAGGGCAATCTCGGCGGTCATCGGTTCCTTGTTGGCCACGCCCCGGACCCCGTCGGTCCCGAACAGTTTTCCCATGATCCGCTCCTTTCCGAACACGGTACAAGGTCAGGGGGAAGCCGGCAGCCGCTTCAGAACCACCTTCGCGGGACGGATTTCAGCTTGTACGCCATCGACCAGCCCGTGAAGAAATACGGGTTGGGCGAACATCATTCCCCCTTCTTCCGGCACACGGACGAGGGCGTGAAGATCTTCCGGTTTCTGTTCCAGCACCTTTCCCGCAGGCCCCTTCAGGTAGACATCCACCGACGCCGGCTGAACGGTGAACGCAGCTCCGGTGTTTACCATCTCCACACCCACGTTCCGGAACCACTTTCCGATCTCCTGTTCTGAAATAAACAGTTGTACCCGGACCCGTTCCTGGCCATCGGCCGGCCAGATGTGAGGGCCCTTCAGGGCGACCTTCACCGTTCTATCCTCATCTTCCCGGAGGGTCGTCACATCGATCGCACTGGTCCCGGCGTGTTCGACCCCCATGATTTCGCTCTGGGCGCCCACGATCTCGATCCGTTCCGGGTCCACCTCCACCTTGGCCAGCACGTATCCCATGGGGGGGGTTCCGACGATGGTTGGTTGGACGGGAACTTCCCGGGTCACGATGAGATCTAATCGGAACTGTACCTTGTCCGGCGGCAGCACGTCCACCTTCAGACCGGGAATAAGGGAAACCATCTTTTCCGTAATCTGGTAGTCCATAAGCCCTGCCTGAGCGTCCGAGAGATCCAGAACCACCGGGTATTTTCGTGGGTTCAGGTTCGAGAGGATCCGGCGTGGACCGGTCACCCGGACCCGTACAAAATCGTTCACCGGGTTGGTGATCTCCAGAAAACTCGGCAGGTTTTCCCACTGCAGCGGCAATTGCAGGTCCCGTTCCTCGGTTGCCTTCAGGTTCACGAACAGCCACAGGCTGATGGCGAACAGGATGGAGAGAAGTTTGAGTCCCAGGTTGTTCAGAAAAAGATCTTTCACGCCGCCCCCCCCTCTTTCCGCGCTTTCTTGGGTACATGCGGGGTGAACAACGCGTGGAGACTCTTGATGAGGTCCTCCTGCCCCAACCCGTGGTGCAGCTCCCCGTCCAGGGCCACGGCGATGGAACCGTCCTCCTCCGAGACCAGGATGACCACTGCGTCCGTTCGTTCCACAATGCCCAGGGCCGCCCGGTGCCGTGTACCCCAGGACTTGCTGACATCCGTGCGGTTCGTCAGGGGAAGGAAGCAGCCTGCCAGGTAGATGCGTCCCTCACGGAGCACGGTGGCCCCGTCATGCAGGGGAGAAAGAGGGAAGAAGATACTTTTCAGCGCCTCGCGGCTCACCTTGGCGTCCAGCACCGTTCCTCCGGCCAGGAACTCGTCCAGTCTCGTTTCCCGTTCCAGAACCAGGAGCGCGCCCACGTGCCTTTCGGCCATGGCCCCCATGGCGGTGGTGATCTCCTCCAGGAGTCGGCTTTCTTCGATCTTGCTCATCCCGGAAAACAGTGGGTTTCTTCCCATGCGGGTGAGGGCCCGTCTCAGATCCTCCTGGAACAGAATCACGATGATGATGATGATGGACCCCAGAAAAATGTTCAAGATCCAGTGCAGGGTATACATGGGAAGGATCTGGCTGAGTACGAAGGCGATGAAGACGATGCCGAGCCCGCCCAGCATGTGCACCGCCCGAGTGCCCCGGATCAGCAGAAGGATCCAGTAGGTCACGAAAGCGACCACCAGAATGTCCAGGATATCCACCCAGGTGATATGGATCCAGTCCAGGTTATGAAATGAGCTCATGCCTCATGCTTTCTGGATAGCGTGGACCAGGGCCAGGGTCTCCCGGGCTTCCACCACATCGTGAACACGAAAAATATGCGCCCCGTTCATGGCGCCCACCGCCAGGGTGGCCAGGGTCCCGGCAAGCCGTTCCTCCACATCCCGCTTCAACAGGGTGCCGATAAACGATTTCCGGGACGTTCCCAGCACGACCGGTCTGCCCAGCACTTTCAGTTCTTCCAGGTTTCGAAGGATCCTCAGGTTGTGGTCCAGGGTCTTTCCGAACCCGATCCCCGGATCGATGAGCAGGTTTTCCCGCTTGCAGCCGGCCCGCTCCCAATCCCGGATCCCCTCTTCAAAAGCGTCAACGATTTCAGCAAGCAGCGAATCGTAAACAGGGTTCTTCTGCATATCTTTGGGGGTGCCCTTCATGTGCATGAGTACCGCGGGCGCACCCGTTTCGGCGGCAACACCCATCATGGCCGGATCCATTTTTCCGGCGCTGATGTCGTTGATCATGTCCGCCCCTTCGTCAAGGGCTGCCCGGGCCACACGCGCGGAGTACGTGTCCACGGAAATCCAGCCGTCCCACTGGCTCCGGACGGCCCGAATGACGGGCAGCACCCGGTCGATCTCCTCCTGGTCCGGCACGCGATCCGAGCCCGGGCGGCTGGATGCTCCCCCCACGTCCAGGATGTCCGCTCCCTGATCGATCAGCTTGAGCGCCTGTTCCTCGGCCTGTCCCGAGTCCAGGTACCGACCGCCGTCGTAAAAGGAGTCCGGCGTCACGTTGAGAACAGCCATCAGGAGGTGTCCCCGGGAAACGTCCAGAGTCTTTTCCCTGTATCGGATCGGATCGGGAACATCCCGGGTCAGGTGGCCGACCAGGGAGCGGATCTCCCTGGACAGGTGTTCCCGCTCCCCGCCGCAATCAAGCTCTTCCGCCAACCGGAGAAGCCCGTCAGGCGCACCGCAGAGCAGTACGGCACCCGACGGCTCGGAGCGGCTTATCGCACGCACCCTGGCCGCCCACCCCCCGACCCTTCCGGCTCCCTCCACGAGCCTGTTTCCCAGCCCGGAGGAAACCCCCTCCAGGAACAAGATGCAGGGAAAAAGGCGGCGCGGAAGATCGCCCCCGTCCTCGGAGGCAAGATGCTCCTGCGTCAGAAAATCCGACAGATCCTTCATGGAATGTAGGGGAAGGCAGCGCAAGGCCACGAAAACCCTCTTCCTGGACAGGGTGTCGTTCTCCGAAGGTCCGAATCCCGAGGAAAGGACGAAGCAGGGTGTACTACCCTTGTTCTTTTTGGCTCTTCAATCCTACGGGAGCCATGCTGGGCTTGGCATCCCTGTCCTTCTCCTTCGGGGTTTGGGGCCCCTTGCCGGATTCGGCCTCCTCAACGGGAGTACTTGCCGGTGCGGGAGGTTCTTCTTCCCGCTTCTTCGCTGCGGTCCCCTGGGGCGAGACGATGCTCAGGATTTCATCTCCATCCAGGGTTTCCTTTTCAAGGAGGGTACGGGCGAGCTGATGAAGGGTGTTCATATGTTCTTTGAGAATGGAATTGGCCCTTTCGTAGCTCTCCATCACGATCCGGCGAACCTCAGCGTCTATACGAACCGCAGTCTCGGGACTGTACTCCGACGGGCGTGCCAATTCCCTGCCCAGAAAAATCTCTTGATCCTTTTTCCCAAAGGTCAGGGGGCCCATAGCTTCACTCATGCCCCACTCGCAGACCATCTTGCGGGCAAGGTCCGTGGCTCGTTCAATATCGTTTCCCGCCCCGGTGGTCACATCCTTCAGGACCATTTCCTCGGCAACACGCCCTCCGAACAGAATGGCAAGGTTGTTCATGAGATACTTCTTCGGGTAGGTGTGTTTCTCGTCTATGGGAAGCTGCTGTGTCAGTCCCAGAGCCATGCCGCGGGGGATGATGGAAACCTTGTGGATCGGATCGGCATCGGGCAGGACGGCCGCAACCAGGGCGTGACCGGCTTCGTGATAGGCGGTGTTCATCTTCTCTTCTTCGCTGATGATCATGCTCTTGCGTTCCACGCCCATCAGGACCTTGTCCTTGGCCTTCTCGAAATCCTTCCGGTCGATGTCGTTCTTGCTTCCGCGAGCGGCCAGGAGCGCCGCTTCGTTCACCAGGTTTTCAAGATCGGCCCCGGAGAACCCCGGCGTGCCGCGGGCAAGGAGTTCCAGGTCCACGTCCGGCGCCATGGGCATTTTCCGCGTGTGCACATTGAGGATGCCCAGCCGGCCCTGAATGTCCGGTTTTGGGACCACCACCTGACGGTCGAACCGTCCGGGGCGCAGCAACGCCGGGTCCAGTACATCCGGCCGGTTGGTGGCTGCAATGAGAATAACGCCCTCGTTGGTCTCAAATCCGTCCATCTCCACCAGAAGCTGGTTCAGGGTCTGCTCGCGCTCGTCGTGTCCGCCACCCAACCCGGCACCCCGGTGCCGACCCACGGCGTCGATCTCGTCGATGAAGATGATGCAGGGCGCATGTTTCTTGCCCTGGATGAAAAGGTCCCGGACCCGGGAGGCGCCTACGCCCACAAACATCTCCACGAAATCCGACCCGCTGATGGTGAAAAACGGCACACCCGCCTCCCCGGCAATGGCCCGGGCAAGCAATGTCTTGCCGGTTCCAGGAGCCCCCACGAGCAGGACACCTTTGGGGATACGGCCTCCCAACCGCGTGAACTTCCTCGGATCCTTCAGGAATTCGATGATTTCCTGAAGTTCTTCTTTTGCCTCGTCGATCCCGGCCACGTCCGCGAAGGTGACCTTCTGTTGTGATTCGGTGAGCAGGCGCGCCCGGCTCTTTCCAAAGCTCAGGGCCTTCCCTCCCCCGGACTGCATCTGCCGCATGAAGAACACCCATACGGCAATAAGCAGGATCATGGGAAACCAGGAGATCAGGAGGGTCATGTACCACTTGGAATCTTCCTGTGGCTTCACCAGGATACTCACGTAGTTTTCCCGGAGGGTCCCGATCAGGTCCGGGTCGTCCGGCATGTAGGTCTTGTAGGTGTTTCCATCTCGGAGTTGATAGGAGATGTCCTGTCCCTGGATGGTGACTTTTTCCACCCGGCCTTCCTGAACCCATCCCAGGAAATCGCTGTACGAAGGCGGTTCCGTGCTATCCGTCTGGTTCTTCACCGCACTCCACAGGATCATGATGAGCAGCACGAGGGTGATCCAG
>CAYTRL010000301.1:0-7439 GCA_964439795.1 uncultured Thermodesulfobacteriota bacterium | reverse complement strand
CCCTCTGGGCCGGGGGGTCGCGTCACTTCGTTCGCGATCTTCGACTTCGCTTCGCTCGCAATATCCACCCGTTAGCAGCTTCGAATTCGTAACCATATTTATGTAAGTGTGAACCAGGAAACCTGGAGTGAACGGATGAAGAGGGAAGGGCGCGGCAAGCGGGCAGGGTCTCTGCAGATCCATATCGGTTTGGTTGTTCTGGGGCTGTTGCTTGGAGCTGCGGCAGGCGCCGGTTTTTTCGGATGCGGTGGCTCATCAAACATGTCGGGCCCGGCACAGACAGATCCCCCCCCGGCCTTTCCGGAGTTTGATGATCCCCCTGCGGAATACCGCCCCTGGGTCCGCTGGTGGTGGCCGGGGGGAGACGTGACGGATGAGGAGCTTTCCCGGGAGGTGGCTGTCCTGGCGGAAAACGGCTTCGGGGGCGCGGAGATCCAGCCTTTCGACGCGGCACTGAAGCCCGATGTCTCCCCGGACGAACGGGCCCGCCGGACATCCTTCGACACGCCGGAGTTCTATGCCCATCTGGCTGCGGCCCTGGCTGCGGCTTCCCGGAGCGGGATCCGTATCGATCTCAACCTGGCTTCGGGCTGGCCCACCGGGGGCATGCACGTCCGTCCGGAAGAGTCCCTGAAGACCCTGCTCTTCAGCGAGCACGCACTGGAAGGGCCGGCCCGGCAGACCGTGGACCTTTCGCAGCCGGACCGGACCGTGTTCTATGCGATCGCCGAGATCGCCGAGACCCTCTTCGGCGAGCGGCTCGCCCGGTACGAGGGAGAGCACGCCCGGCTCGTGGCAGTGGTGGCCGCCCGGGTCACCGGCGGGGAACGCTCCCCCAACCCCCTGGAGCTGTCGGACCGGGTTGACCTGGACCCGGACTCGGTGCAGGTACTCACCGAATCGGTGGACGGGGACGGGCGGCTGGTGTGGGACGTGCCCGAAGGCAGCTGGCGGATCATAGGGTTCTTTGAAATCCCCGACGGGGAGTACCCCCTGCTCAACGCGCAGCCCGAACCGGGCTACGTGGCGGACCACCTGGACAGCGCCCGGATGCTGTCGCACCTGGATCACCTCTACGGTCCGGCCACCGGCATGAATCCGTACCAGGGGGGCGTGCTGGCCGGTCTCTTCAATGACAGCCTGGAACTCAAGAACGAACGCCTGTTCGCCTCCGGGTTTCTCCAGGAGTTCCGGCAGCGGCGCGGGTACGACCTGGTGCCCTGGTTCCCGGCAATTCCGGTGCCCGGGGCAGACAACTCCGTGTACGACACGGCCGCCATCAAGCGGGGGCCGGAGTTCGGTTTCTCCGAGGAGGATTTCCGGGTCCGGTACGATTACCGGCTCACGGTTTCCGACCTGTACATCGAACATTTTCTGGGAACGGTGGGCGGGTGGGTGGAAGGCCGGGGCATGCAGCTCCGTGCCCAGTCGTACGGCGCGGACATGGATCTGATCCGCGCCGCCGGCGCCACGCACATCCCGGAGGCCGAACAGCTGTTCGCGGGCGGGGCCGAGATGTTCCTGAAGATCGTCTCTTCCGGGGCCATGATCTACGGCCGGCCGGTGGTCTCCGCGGAGTCCCTGGTGTGGATCGGCCGCGCATGCATGACCACCCCCCTGAAGATCAAGGCCTCGGCCGACAAGATGTTCACCTCCGGGATCAACCGCGTCGTGTACCACGGCTTTCCGTACCGGAAGAACCATGACTATGGGGAGACCGGCTGGCACCCGTTTGCCTCGCCGTACGGGGGTGCTTCCAACTATTCGTCTCTCCTGGCCGAATCGAGCCCCTTCTGGCGCTTCATGCCGAAGGTGAACCGGTACATCGCCCGTTGCCAGTACATGCTGCGGCAGGGACGGCCGGAAGCGGACGTGCTCGTCTACTACCCGTGGCTCGGGTTGCCCACCACCCTGGCCGCGGATTCGGACCACGAGGAGTTCCTGTTCAACGGCCGTATGGGAGCCCTGGAACCCCATGTCCCCCTGGACTCGCTCCTGGAGATCGGGCTGGCCATCGGTTTGTCCGAGAAGGACCCCCGGGCCCGGTGGCTGGTAGAGCGGTGGCCGTTCCTGCGCGAACTGGAACGGAACGGCTACACCTGGGCCTGGGTCAACGACGACAGCCTGCGGACCGCCCGGATGGAAGCGGACGGGATCGCAGTCGGGGCCACGGCCTGCAAGGCGGTGGTGGTGGCCGAGGCACCGTCCATGCAAGCCGATGCAGCCGGCCGGCTGGCGGAACTGGCGGAACAGGGCGCGGTGGTGCTCCTGGCGGGCCAAGCCCCGTCCCGGCAGCCGGGGTTCCACGACCATGAACAGGGGGACCAGGATGTGGCCGGGGCCATGGGGAGGGTGGTTGCAGCCCCTTTCACCGCTGTTTTGGACCCGCAGGAAGGGGCCTCCGGGGTGTTGGCGGAGTTGGGGGTCGTTCCTGCCGTCGTCTTTGAATCCGGGGGAGACGTGGTGCGTACCATCCGGCGGGATGTAAATGGGGGAGGGCGGATCCTGTTCTTCCGGAACCCTTCCCCGGATCCTGTGGAGGCCTCGTTCACCCTGGATGGCGGTTCCCCCGGGGATGCGGTGTGGGTGGATGCCTGGTCGGGGTCGGTAGCGTCCGCAATCAGGGATGGGGACGGTGTTTGCCGGGTGGTGCTTCCCGCATACGGTTCCGGTTTCCTTGTTCAGGGCGTTCCCCCGCCCGATGTCTCCACGGGCCCCGGGTCTGCGGCGCCCAGGGGAGGCCCCCGTGAAACGGTAACGCCGGAAGGGTGGACTCTTTCGGTGGAGGGGGCGGACGTGCCCGGAGGCAGCGTCAGGCTGGAACTCTCATCCCTGCCGGACTGGCGGGACCTGGAAGCCCTGCGGTACAGTTCCAGCCCGGGTGTCTATCGGGCGAGGGCGGAACTGTCCGCAACCACCGCCGGCCGGACAGCATGGCTGAACGTGGGGTGGGTTCACGGGGCGGCCGCGGTGGAGGTCAACGGACAGGAAGCCGGCATCCTGCTGGCGCCCCCGTTCGCCCTGGACGTGAGCCGGCAGGTCGTCCCCGGAATGAACACGTTGGAGATCACGGTGATCCCGGCGCTCCGGAACCGGCTTCAGGGGTACGCCCGGGCGGGGGACGAGCGCTACCGGCAGTACGATGGATCGGACGACATGCTGCTCCCGGGGGGGATCGAAGGTCCGGTGACCCTGGAATTTCGCTAAGGACTGGATTTTGGGGAAAGCCTGGAATGATGGGGAAAGACGCATTCCTCATCGGTCGTGAGCAGGACCTCTTTCGCAGGGATGACGGTGGATTTTTGTCATTCCCGCGCAGGCGGGAATCCAGGGGCGGGGAAAGGTGGCCCTGGATTCCCCACCCTGTCACCCCTGGATCCCGGCGTTCGCCGGGATGACAGGATAAATATGAGAACGAAAGCATATAGAGAAAAGATTGGTCATGATGGAGAGGACTTACTACGTCTACGTATTGGCCAGCAGACGGAACGGCACCCTGTATGTTGGGATGACCTCGGATCTCGTGAAGAGAGTGTGGGAACACAAGAGTAAGCAAGTGGAAGGATTCACGAAGCAACACAGAGTGGATCGTTTGGTGTATTACGAAGCATACGATGATGCCTGTGATGCAACGACCCGTGAGAGGCAGATGAAGAAATGGCGCAGGGAGTGGAAGGTTGCTCTGGTTGAGAAAGAGAACCCCGGGCGGTTGGATCTGTATGAAGAAATAACGGCATGAACGACCCTGGGCGACCCTGCCCTGCCACCCCTGGATCCCCGCGTCCGCGGGGATGACGATCCTATTGTGCTTTTCCGTCAATCCGACCATCAAACGGAAAACAGGGGGAACAACATATCGTCATACCGAACTTGATCCGGAATCCAGGGGCGGGGTGAGGAGGAAGCTCTTTGGCCCCACGCCCTGCCACCCCTGGATCCCCGCGTCCGCGGGGATGACAGGAACAGTTGTAGGGTGGGGCAGGGCATCAATCAGTCCGTTCCCACGGCCTCGTTGTTCTCGTGCTCCGAGGCACTCTCCGGCCGGGGCTCAATCTGGAAGGAGAGCCCGTCCTTTTCGTGGTTCACCCGGATCGTGGACCGGTCCGGGATCTCCCCGGCGATGATCTTGCGCCCCAGCCGGGTCTCCACTTCCCGCTGCAGGTAGCGCTTCAGGGGCCTTGCCCCGTACAGCGGGTCGTAGGACTCCCGGGCGATCAAATCCCTTGCCCCGTCCGACAGGACCAGATCGATCTCCCGTTCATGGAGCCGCTTGCGGATCTCTTCCAGCAGCAGTTCGATGATCTGCTTGGTCTCATCGACCGTCAGCGGCTTGAAGAGAACGATGTCGTCGATCCGGTTGAGAAACTCGGGTCGGAAGCTCATGCGCAGGTCCTGCATGACCTTGTCCTTCACGGCCTCGGGAATCTCACCCTCCTTGCCGCCGCCCTCCAGGAGATGGGGACTGCCCACGTTGGAGGTCATGATGATCACGGCGTTCTTGAAATCAACGAGATGCCCCTGGCTGTCCGTCAGGCGCCCGTCGTCCATGATCTGCAGCAGTACGTTGAACACGTCCGGGTGGGCCTTCTCGATCTCGTCGAACAGGATCACGCAGTACGGCTTTCTCCGCACGGACTCGGTGAGCTGGCCCCCCTCCTCGTATCCCACGTATCCCGGCGGCGCACCCAGCAGGCGGGATACGGTATGCTTCTCCATGTACTCGGACATGTCGATACGCACCATATTCTCCTCAGAGTCGAACAGGGCCGCCGCAAGGGTGCGCGCCAGCTCGGTCTTCCCCACGCCGGTCGGTCCGAGGAACAGGAACGAGCCGATGGGGCGCCGGGGGTCCTTCAGGCCGGACCGGGCACGGATGACGGCGTCGGCCACCGCCTGGACCGCCTCGTCCTGGCCCACCACCCGCCGGTGCAGGATCTCGTCCAGCTTGAGCAGCTTCTCCCGCTCGCTCTCCAGGATCTTGGTCACCGGGATCCCGGTCCACTTGGCCACGATATCCGCCACCTCCTCGTCGGTGACCTCCTCCTTGAGCAGTCGCTTTCCCTGCCCGTCCCGCACCATCTTCTCCTCGGCCTCCTGCACCTGTTTTTCCAGGCCCTGCAGCTTTCCGTAGCGCAGCTCCGCCGCCTTGTTCAGGTCGTACTCGCGCTCCGCCTTCTCGATCTCCAGCTTGGTGGCCTCCATCTCCTCCCGGATCCGGCTGGTCTTCTGAATCTCAGCCTTTTCCGCGTCCCACTGAGCGCGCCTGGCCGAGGACTTCTCCTTGAGATCGGCCAGGTCCTTGTCCAGGGTTTTCATCCTTTCCCTGGAGGCCCGGTCCTTTTCCCGCTTCAGGGCTTCCTTCTCGATCTCCAGCTGCATGATCCGCCGGGTGATCTCGTCCAGCTCACTGGGCAGGGAGTCGATCTCGGTGCGGATCATGGCCGCCGCCTCGTCGATGAGGTCGATGGCCTTGTCCGGCAGGAACCGGTCGGTGATGTACCGGTTGCTGAGCACGGCCGCCGCCACCAGGGCGCTGTCCCGGATGCCAACCCCGTGGTGCACCTCGTAGCGCTCCTTGAGCCCCCGCAGGATGGAAACCGTGTCCTCCGTGGTGGGCTCGTTGACCAGCACGGGCTGAAAGCGCCGTTCCAGCGCCGGGTCCTTCTCGATGTACTTCCGGTACTCGTCCAGGGTGGTGGCGCCGATGCAGTGGATCTCGCCGCGGGCCAGCATGGGCTTGAGCAGGTTGCCAGCGTCCATGGACCCTTCCGCCTTGCCGGCCCCCACGATGGTGTGAATCTCGTCGATGAACAGGAGCAGGCGCCCCTCGCTCTCCTCGATCTCCTTCAGGACGGCCTTGAGCCGCTCCTCGAACTCACCGCGGTACTTGGCCCCGGCCACCAGGGCGCCCATGTCCAGCTGGAACACGCCCTTGTCCTTGAGCCCCTCCGGAACGTCGCCCCGCACGATGCGCTGGGCAAGCCCCTCCACGATCGCCGTTTTTCCCACACCGGCCTCGCCGATGAGTACGGGGTTGTTCTTGGTGCGCCGGGAGAGGATCCGGATGACCCGCCGGATTTCGGTGTCCCGGCCGATGACCGGGTCCAGCTTTCCCTTCTGCGCCAGTTCCACGAGGTTTCGACCGTAGAGCTTCAGGGCCTCGTAGGTGCCCTCGGGGGTGGCGCTGGTGATGCGCTGCTTGCCTCGGATATCGGTCAGGGCGTTCAGAAACCGGTCCCGGGTGATGCCGAACTTATGGAACAGCTCTCCCAGGGGAGTCTTCCTGCTTTCTTCCAGCATGGCCAGCAGGACATGCTCCGCGCTCACATACTCGTCCTTGAGCCTTTTTGCCTCGTCCTGGGCCTTGACCAGGATCTGGTTCAGCCGCTGGGTTACGTACACGTTCCCCGGTTGGGCGCCCGGGCCGGCGACCCGGGGCATGCCGCTCAAGATCTGTTCCACCCCGCCCAGAAAACTGTCGAGCGGGATCTCCATCTTCTGAAAAAACCGGGGCAGCAACCCCTCCGGCTGCTGAAGCAGGGCTGCCAGGAGATGTTCCGTGTCCACCTGCTGGTGGTTGTGCTGGATCGCCAGGTTCTGCGCCTGGGAGATCGCTTCCTGTGCTTTTTGTGTAAAAAGATTCAGGTCCATATCCGTTCACGCTCCTTTTTGTTGGATTGGTCCGGATGCGTAAAATCATGCTTCAAGCATCCGGGTCCTGACTGAAAAGGTAAGCACGGAACGCGCGATGTCAAGATGAAGATGGCAGGAAAAAGCCCGTGGTGAAGGGAGAAAGAGCCGATTCCGGAAGTGGTTTCTCAAGGAGACGTCGTCTGTCGACGGTGGAAAAAACGCGCTGTCAGCCCGGTATCCGATCCTCCAGGATCGGCAGATCTTCCAGCTCTCCGGTGGTGTCGTTCCAGCGCACGAGCCGGGCCTCCGTCCCCTCCAGGACCATGACCGGAAAATGAACGTCCGGGCGCAGGGTGCGGATTTCGTCGTCGATCAGGGGCGACCAGGTGCCGGTGTTGAAGTACCACGAGTCCCGGTCCGGGACCTTCCAGACATCCTCGATATGCGTGTGTCCGAAGGTGATGTACTTGACCCGCAGGATCTCGGCGATCCGGGCGGCCTTTTTCCGGAGGTTCTTGGGTTCCGTCTCCCGGTAGGCCGTGCCTTTCTTGGACGGCTTCAGGACGGTCAGGAGCAGCAGCAGGCCCAGCAGGATGAATCCGTAGTTCAGGATCAGGGAGGAAGTGGTCCGGGTGAAAAGGTTCATGCCGGAATGCAGGACCCAGCCCGAAAGCAGGCTCCAGAGGTAGCTGAACAGGAGGATCCCCCCGAAAGCCAGGGCGATTTTTTTAATCGGCCGCTCAAGGATGTGGGTGAAAAAGTCCAGTTTGCTCTGGAAAGGGCGTTCCTGCAGTTCCGCGATCATT
>CAYTRL010000300.1:0-7457 GCA_964439795.1 uncultured Thermodesulfobacteriota bacterium | reverse complement strand
TGGCCCGGCAATGTACGGGAATTGGAGAACGCCATTCAACGGGCGGTGGCCCTGGCCAACGGGGACACGCTCCGCCCGGAAGACCTGCCGGAACCGGTCCGGGGAGATTCGGGGGGGAGTGCCTTGCCCGTGGGGGCCGGATCCACGCTGGAATCCGTAGAGAAGCGATATATTCTTCATGTTCTGGAACAGCAGGGGGGGAACCGGGGGCGCGCTGCGGAGGTTCTGGGGATTGGTCGAAACACCCTCTGGAGAAAGTTGAAGGCGTACGGATATCAGGACGGGGAGTAACGGGGAAAGGTTGCCCGCCACCATCCCCCGGGAGTACGGATCCTGCCGTCCCGAAACGCCAACCGTAAACACACCGCCGCCCAGGGAGGGCCACGGCCGGTTGCCACCCGGGACGGCTGGATCACAAACCCCCCGGATGCGAGGGTCAGTCCTTCTGGGCTCTTTTCTGATAGTACTTAACGTCCCGGAGACGGAACTTCCAGTATTTCCCCTCTTTGACCCCGCGCAGTTTCCCCTTGCGTGCCAGATAGATCACGTCGTCCGGGGGGAGGTCGAGGATATGAGCCACATCCTTGGATTTCAGGAGTGCTTCTTTCTTGGCTGCTGGCATGGTGACTCCTCCTTTTTCGAGATGTCCCGTTTAATTGATTTCCATCAAATATAACAGATTGAATTAATCTTGTAAAGATAAAAATAAAAAATAAATCAAATAAAACAAGTAAAAGTGGTTTGGGGTGTCTTGTCATTTATCCGGGCCCGATGCGGGCTCTTTCCTGTCCATTCGGCAGGATGGCGGATTTTTTATTTTTAATAAATATTGTAGTTCTCATACATTTATAAAATATTAGACACACAAATTGCAAGTTTGTTTCGGTCAAGGGAAAAAAAAAGATGGTCCGCATGGCTCCCTGCGGCGACTATAGAATCCCAAAGGAAAAAATGTTATATATACTGATTGAATTTTTTCGGGGCTGAGAACGGATCCATCCCCTTTCCGCGAAGGAGGGGTGCTCCCGGAAAGCCTGCAATATCCGCGATGTTTTTTTCGGGCGGATGACAACCGAGAACGAGGAAGAAATCCCGTTGCGATACATAATCATTTGTGATGATGAATTTCCCTTCTACCTGACCCGGAAAGATAGTCAGGAGGAGGTTCTGTTCCTGTGCAATTCGGTTCAACTGCAGAAACGTCTGAACCGATGGGGGGCCAAGTGCCGCTACGGCAACCTGCTGCGGGGCCGGGTCTATCAACGCCTGAAGGTCTGCTCCACCGACCGGATCGCCATCTTTATCCGGAACCCCAAGAACCGTATGGAAATCCTGAACTCGGTCATGGAGCATACGGATGCATTTGCCATCACCTTTGTAGAGGAACAGAGGGACAGGAGGCATACGCAGTCCCTGAACCACCCCCGGGTACGAACGGTCTCCATCGCGGATGTTTGCACGAACGGTCTGATCAAGGAACTGGAACAAACGATCAGTGCTGCCCGCATGCGGACCTTGCAATCGATCTTTTACGATCAAGAACGGGTGCTGCTTCTGTTGCAGTATGATCCGGACCCGGACGCTATCGCCAGCGCCCTGGCCATGAGAATCCTGCTCGGCCGGAATAAGCTCAGCGCCCCGATCGCCACGTTCGGCATGGTGAGCCGGCCGGAAAACCAGGCAATGCTCAAGATTCTGGAGATCGAACTGAATCAGATCCAACCGGAAGATCTGGCCGACTACAACCGGATCGTCCTGTTGGATGTCCAGCCGTCCCATTTCAAGGAACGACCGTTTCCCGTGCACGTCATCATCGACCACCACCCGGAAATCGAATCCACGGAGTGTCTCTACAAGGATATCCGGCCCCATTACGGGGCCACGGCAACGATCTTGACCGAATATCTGCAGGCCGGGGGCGTCAAGATCACCCAGAAGCTGGCCACAGCGCTTCTCTACGGAATCAAGACCGATACCCTCCTGCTGGAGCGGGAGGCGGTCCAGCGCGACCTGAACGCCTTCTCGGACCTCTATCCCATGGCCAACCATCGCATGATCCGGCGGATGGAGAGGCCCCAGCTTCCCCGCGGTGACCTCAGTGTTTTGAGCACGGCTTTCAAGGAAGCAATCATCATGGATGATGTCCTTTTCGTGCACCTGGACGATCTCACCCGGGAAGACATCGTTCCGTACATCGCGGATTTTTGCCTGGAGGTGGAAGGCGTGGAATGGGCCGTGGTCTCCGGCATTTATCAGGAGAAACTGATCATCTCCTCGCGGAACTACGGATACACACGGAGTGCCGGGGAGATCATGCGGGCCGCTTTTTCGGAATACGGGATGGCCGGCGGGCATCGATCCATGGCCAAGGCGGTCATTCCGCTGGAGAAGATGTCCGAGAAGAAGATCAAGGATTCCGGCCTGTTCGTTCGAAAATCGTTCCTGAGCGCTTACAAAACTCCGTGAGACCGCCCGCCGGTACGGAAAGCAGGGGGAACCATGAGTGGGAAACCTCCCGTGAAGCTACGGATGGCGGCCGTCCAGATGTGTTCTTCACGCGACCTGGAGAGGAACCTGGACCGGGCTGTTCAAAGGATCCGCGAGGCGGCCGATGCAGGAGCCGACGTGGTGGCCCTTCCGGAGAACGTGGCTCTCATGGGAACCGATCAGGAGCGCGCGCGTGTGGCGCAGGACCTGACAGGGGAGATTTTTCAGACGCTGAGGTCATCGGCCAGGGAAAACGGCGTGATCCTCCTGGTGGGGAGCTACCTGACACGGCCCCCGGACGACGGGGACCCCCGGCCCTACAACACCACCCTGCTGCTGGATCGACAGGGAAATCCGGCCGGAGTCTATCACAAGATCCATCTCTTCGATGTTTCCCTGGAGGACGGGGCTGAATACAGGGAGTCCCGCCACATCCGGCCGGGGGATCGGGTGGTGACCGCGACCCTCGAGGGGGTCACTTTCGGCTTGAGCGTCTGCTACGACTTACGGTTTCCCGAACTCTACCGAGCCCTGTCGCTGCAGGGGGCCCGGATCACCTTCGTGCCTGCAGCCTTCACCCTGATGACCGGAAAGGATCACTGGCTCCCGCTGCTCCAGGCCCGCGCCATCGAGAACCAGATGTACCTGGTGGCGCCCGGGCAGTTCGGAGAGCACGACGATGGGCGCCGCACGTACGGTCGATCCGTGATTGTGGACCCCTGGGGGACGGTGCTGGCACAGGCGCCGGACAGGGAGTGCGTGATCTATGCGGAATACGACGGGGGGTTTCTCGAGAAGGTAAGGTCCAAGATTCCGGTCTTGGATCATCGCAGGCCGGAAGTGTATGGAACGGGGTAGACGGCAGCCGAACTCCAAATGGACTTTTTCAACAAGCTCCTAAGGCCGGGGGTCATCCGTTGGGCACATCGGCCGATTCGCTTTCTTCCCGCAGCCGTTTTTTATGATAGAGGTTTCGGCGCAGGCTGGACAGGCGGTCCACCAGAATGATGCCGTCCAGATGATCGATCTCATGCTGCAGGGCCACGCTCAGCAAACCTTCGGCTTCGATCCGCCTGGGCTTCCCCGAGGGATCCCGGGCCTCGACGGTGACCGTAACGTAACGATCGATGTCCAGGATGAGGCCGCGAAGGCTGAGGCACCCCTCTTCGCACTTCTTTTTTCCCTCTTTTTCCGTGATCCGCGGGTTGATCAACTTGAGCAGTTCTCCGCCGTTTTCCCCCTGCCGGGCATCCACAACGATCAACCGCAGGCCGACCCCCACCTGGGGAGCCGCCAGCCCGACGCCGCGGTTCATGTACATGGTTTCAGCCATATCCCTGAGGACCTGGAGCACGTCATCTCCCACGGCTTCCACCGGTTTGCATTTCTCTTTCAATACAGGATCCGGGTAGGTCCGGATGGTCAAGATCGCCATGGTTTCCTCTTGTTTTATGTTGTTCGAGGCCCGGATAGAATCCTGTCAGCAGCGGAGCGAGATCGATCCCCTCCCGGACCCGGTCGCTGTTTTCTTGTTATTTATTCTTATTATTTATGGATGTTTGGAACGGCGGGAAGGTTCCCGGGGTCCGATCCGTTCGAGAACCCGGAGGTGGCGGAAGCGGGATCCTCTTCCGCTCCGGTCCCCGAAGCGATCTCGTCCGCCATCTGATCGATCTCCTCGCCCCCGAACTCGTCGCCGAGTTCCTTGCCCATGCGCTTCACCCAGCGAGCCATCCCGGCCGGGTCGTTTTCATCCAGTCCGGACAGACGGCTCGGGTCCGCCAGTGCCTCCAGTCGCGCCTCCTCTGATTTGGGAGATGAAAACCTCGAAACAAGGCGCTTCAACTCCCGGCCCCCGCACAGTGGGCACGCAGGGTTTTCCGTATCCGGGATGCGCAGAAAGAGGATTTCCACCTTTTTTCTGCACCGGGGGCACCCGTATTCGTAAATGGGCATGAAACCATACCTCCGATGACCGGAAAGCCTGAGGGGGAAGGGGTACCGTTCGATACAGGGCAACCCGTCCCTGTTCAATGATAGCCTTTCCACAGAATCGTGTCACGTTTTTCGCTTTGATCGTTGGTGAGGGGGTAGTTGATGTTGTAATGGAGGCCCCGGCTCTCCTTTCGAACCATTGCGGAGGTGATGATCAGGTCTGCCACCAGGGCGAGGTTTCGGAGTTCGATCAGGTCGCTGGTGACGATGAAATCCCAGTAATATTGGTGGATCTCCGCTTTCAGTGCATCGATCCTCCGCTTGGCCCGTTCCAGGCGCTTGTTGGAGCGAAAGATGCCAACGTAGTTCCACATCACCCGCCGGATTTCGTCCCAGTTGTGGGTGACCACCACCGATTCATCACTGTCCTTGGCGTTCCCGCTGGTCCACTCGGTAAGAACCGGACCGGCGTCGGCGGGCTTCCCGCTGGTTTCTATGGAATGATCCGCGGCTCGTTTTGCAAATACGAGGGCCTCCAGCAGGGAGTTGCTTGCAAGCCGGTTTGCGCCATGCAGCCCGGTGCACGCCACTTCCCCCACGGCGTACAGGTTGCGGATATCGGTTCGAGCCCACGAGTCCACCACGACCCCCCCGCAGGTGTAATGGGCGGCGGGCACGACAGGAAGGGGTTCCCGCGTCATGTCGATTCCCAACTCCAGGCACCTCCGGTAGATATTGGGAAAACGAGTCCGGATGAAATCCGGGTCTCGATGGGAGATGTTCAGGTAGACGCATTCCTTCCCGGTCTTTTTCAATTCATTATCGATGGCCCTGGCAACGATATCCCTTGGGGCCAGGCACCCCTGGGGATGGTATTTTTCCATGAACGGGTTTCCGTCCTCCCCCTGAAGGACGGCCCCTTCCCCGCGCACGGCCTCGGAGATGAGAAACGATTTTGCCTTGGGATGAAAGAGGCAGGTGGGGTGGAACTGGATGAACTCCATGTTGGCGACCCGGGCGCCGGCCCGGTAGCACATGGCGATCCCGTCTCCGGTGGCGATGTCCGGATTGCTCGTGTACAGGTAGGCCTTTCCTGCGCCGCCGGTGGCCAGCACCGTGAACCGGGACGCGTGTGTGTACACGCTCTTCCGCTGGATGTCCAGAACGTACGCCCCGCAGCAGACTTTCTCCTCGCTGGGGATGTATCGGTCTTTCGGGTGAGTCAAGAGATCGATGGCGATGTGGTATTCCCGGAACTCGATGTTCGGGTGCCGGGCCGCCAGTTCCAGCAGGCGTTGTACGATTTCCCGGCCGGTAAAATCGGAGGCATGCAAAATCCGTCTCTTGGAATGTCCCCCTTCCAGACCCAGGTCGAATTCGTTGGTCTCTCTATCACTCCGGGTGCTAAACTTGACACCGGTTCCCACCAGCCTTTCGATCCGGGACGGACCTTCCAGGATCACCATCCGCACGATATCCTCGTGGCAGAGCCCCGCCCCGGCCTTCAAGGTGTCCGCCACATGTTCCTGGAACGTATCGTCCTTGTCGGAGACCGCCCCGCTGCCTCCCTGTGCCAGGTTGGTGCTCGATTCCTTGGCCCCCGTTTTCGACAGGAGGGTCACGGTCTGCGCGGCCTTCTGAGCGAACCACAACCCGGCATTTCCCCCCCCGATGACCAGAAAATCGCTTTCAGATCTCATCCTCTATCCTCCTTCAAATTCATTAAATCAGAAAAATGGTCGAAATTTAAGTATGGAGGTAACAATTTCTGAATAGATACGTGAGGAGGAAAGTCGTTTGCTTGTTTGATGCGGTAATGGCATTTATTTTGCAAAGAAACTGTTGAAAAGAATGGTTTGAGGTCTCATGGTTGCTTTCATCCGGAAAGATCGCACTTTGTTTGCTGAGGGGAACCGTCCCGCCAGCGGAACGGATCCGTTCCGCCGGGGGTCGAAGAGGCGTTCCGGAATCCGTTTGTTGATTTTCGCGGGGTTCCTGGCTGTGTTCAGTCTCCCCCTCCGGACCGGCGGGTCTTCCGCCTGGTCTGATATTTACAGCTTTCAGGATGAGAAAGGGGTGACGCACTTTACCAATGTCCCGATAGACGGCCGGTTTCGGTTCCTCATGAAGGAAAAAAAGATAAAAAAACGCAAGGCTCTTTATGAAAAAGATCGAAACGGTTATGATGACCTGATCTGGAAGGTCTCCGCGGAAAAAGGCATCGACCCGCACCTGGTGAAAGCCGTCGTGAGGGTGGAGTCCAACTACGACCACCAGGCCGTGAGCAGGAAGGGTGCGAGAGGTTTGATGCAGATCATGCCGGAAACGGGGAAACGCCTGGGCCTGGTCGATCCTTTTCACCCGGAGAAGAACCTTGCTGCTGGCGTGCGTTACCTGAAAGGTCTGCTCGAGAAATACAAGGGGGAACTTTCTCTGGCCCTGGCGGCCTACAACGCAGGAGAGTCCGCCGTGGACCGGTATCAGGGGATCCCTCCCTACCCGGAAACCCGCGGATACGTCCAGAAGGTATTGAGGATCTATCGGGAGAGTAAAACGGACCGATGAACCGGCGGGGATCATGGCCCTCCCGGCTGTTTCCGGAGAAGCGGCTGTGGGGCCTCACGACCCTCGGCGGGGTGCAGGGCGCGGCACGGGCCGAACGTTGCTGGCAAGGAGTCTGGTCGATCATGACGCCATCCGTTTCCAGAAAGACGATGCAGGACATGCCCAATATTCTGACCTTATGCAGGATCGGAGTGGTTCCTATACTGGTGGTTCTTTTATTTTTCTCCACACCCCTTCCCCGGGCGGTTGCTGCGCTTATTTTTGTTCTGGCTTCCATCACCGATTATCTGGACGGCTACCTGGCTCGAAAGTACAACGTGATCTCTTCCGTGGGGAAACTGCTGGATCCCATGGCGGACAAACTGCTGGTCATGTCCGCCCTGATCATGCTCGTTCCCTGTGAGACGGGCGCTGTGCCGGCCTGGATGGTTGTGGTCATCCTGGGACGCGATATCACGGTGACCAGCCTG
>CAYTRL010000299.1:0-7458 GCA_964439795.1 uncultured Thermodesulfobacteriota bacterium | reverse complement strand
CCCGGGAACAAAAGCCTCACGGGGCCGGGGGGTTGCTTCGCTCCGCTCGCAATCTCCGGCTTTGGGCTGATTGCCCAAAACCATGAACTGTGCCGCATAGGGGTGAAAATCGGCACCCTCGAAAGCCGGGATCCAGAAGTGCTCGAAAATACTGGATTTCGGGTCCGGCCCGGAATGACGGAAAATATAGAATCCCTGTTTTTCAACCCCTATGAAAAAGCGACTGTCTTCCCCCCGATGTCACCATCGGGAAGGGACGCCAGAGCTCCCAAAAAGGTGGCTTTTTCATAGTAGCAGACTGTTCAAGGCGCGGTGAGACACTCGGCCAGTACGCGCAACGCCAACTCGTTGATCTCCCCGGCCCTGGCTTCGGAACCGGCCTCGGTGTAACAGCGGAACTCCGGTGCGTTGCCCGAGGGACGGAGATGCACGATCTCCCCGGAGGCGAAGCGGATCCTTGCCCCGTCAGTGAAATCAAGGTTTTCCGCGGCTCCCAATATCTCCCCGAACGTTTCCTCTGCGGCCTCGGTGCCTTTTTCCTGGAATCCACGGACCAGCTCCTGACTGCGCTCGGTGGGGATCTGACGCAGCAGGCCGCTGTGCGTGAACCGGCCGGGAAGATCGGAAACCAGTTCCCCCAGGGTCTTTCCCTGCTTCCTGGACATGTGCAGGAGGGCCAGGATCGGCAGGGCCGCGTCCCGGGTGGGGAGCGCCTTCAGGGATGCGTGCGTGTCCGGGGAGCGCAGGTCCGTGGCCGTGAGAAACCCCCCGTTGGCCTCATAGCCCACCACGGCGCTGAACCCGTCGTCCACCCCGGCCTGCATCGATTCGATGACATAGGGGGACCCGATACGCGTTCTGCGGGTCTTGGCGAACCGGCTGCACGCTTCCAGGGCGGTGTTGCAGCTCACGGGTGCGGAAACGCAGTCGGCCCCCAGGGAGGAGGCCACCAGGATACCCAGCACGTCACCGCGGATCACGCGGCCCCGTTCATCCACCAGGAGAGGCCGGTCGCCGTCCCCGTCCGTGGTGGCCAGGGCATCGGCGTTGTACTCCTTGACCCAGCCCGCCAACTGTTCCGGATTCTGCACGGCCTCCGTGTCCACCGGGATGAAGGCGTCCGACCAGCCCACGTTCTCCACTTCCGCTCCCAGCTCGCGGATGATATCCGGGAGGAGGTTTCGGGAAACTGCGGAGTGCTGGTAAAAGACCACCCGAAGTCCTTCCAGGCATTCGGCGGGGAAAAACGTCAGGTATCTGCGGATATACTCCTCCCGGGCGGTGGTGTCCACGGGGCCCGGATCGAGGAGATGCTCCGGCTTCAGGTCTCCCTCCGTCGTGAACGGGGAGGTTCCCTCCGGGGTCACGGCTTCCCCGGCCTCCTGCAGCTGCAGGGCCCGGGCGGAGATCTCCTGCTCGTCCCCCTTGAGCACCTCCCCCCAGGGCATGTTGAACTTGATCCCGTTGCGATCGGCCGGGACGTGACTGCCGGTCACCATCAGGCTGGCCCTGTTCCGTTTCATGCCGTGAAGGGTTACCGTCGGTGTGGGAACCAGGCCGCAGTAGTGGATCTCGAACCCCTCCTGGCGTGCTGCGTACGCCACCGCGCGGAGGATGCGGGGGGTGCTCGGCCGGTGGTCGCCGGCCAGGGAGATGGAACGTTCCGGGGTCTTGCTCTTCACGTGCTGGAGAAAGGCGAGGGTGTAGAGATAACAGGCGCGATCGGTCATCTCGGTCACCAGTCCGCGCACGCCGCTCGTTCCGAATTTCAGGGCCATGTGTTCTCTCCCGTGGGTGGATCGTGGAAACGGGCCGGTTCGTCCACCGGGTTCAGGGTTGATCAAGCATCCCGCGCGCGGCCTCCAGGTTCCGAGCGATCCGGAACAGGCGGTCCACGCGGGTGATGCGGAACAGCTGTTCCACCTTGTGCGTCGGGTTGCAGAAGACACTGAAACGGTTCCGCTTCTGCAATTCCCGCTGGAGCTTGAGAAAGAAGCCGAGACCTGAACTGTCCAGGAACTCCAGTCCCCCCAGGTCTACGATGCAGTGCCGGTCTCCCACCGACTCCAGAACCTCCTCCGCCGCGAGATCCCGGGCCCTGCCCGCGTCGAAGCTTCCGAACATGTGCATCAGGCACGCGCCGCCGGTCTCTTCCAGGAAGTAATAGAAGGGGGGGAGGTCTCCGGTGGTTTCCACGGCGTGCAGGACCTCCGCCGGGGTCTCGTACATCCGGTCCTGGAAGACATCCCAGGTGCGCGTCATCTCGAACAGCCGGCGGGCCGTCTTCTGAATGCCCACACCGTAGATCGACCGGGCCTCGGCCCGCGCCTGACGCCACAGGGTCATCAGGAGCGCAAGGCCGGAAGAGTCGATGAACGAAACGCGCCGGAAATCGAGTACTACCACCGAAGATTCGGCGAACGCCTCCCGGATGGTTTCCCGGACGGTTTCCACGGCCGCGGCATCCAGGCGGTCCTGGAGATCGATCCAGGAGAGGAAACGGTCCGTGCCCGCCGGGGCCGTCCCGGGTTCGGCTGCTTCCGGGAGGGGTGCACGGTTCTTCCGTTTGAAGGCCAGCCATCGGTACCGGTAGTACAGGGTCGACAGGGAGATCATGAAAGAGAACTTGAACAGGCCGATTACATAACGTTTCAAGAGGCGGCGCGGATCCTGGGTAATGCGGTACACCCATTCCAGTCCGGTCTTCTGCATCCACACAGGCGCCCGTGTCACGGTGCCGGCGATGAACTCGAAGGTGCCTCCCACACCGATGGATACCGGTGCTTTCAGGCGGTCCCGGTTCCGGTGAAACCAGATTTCCTGCTTGGGATTTCCCAGCGCCAGCAGAAGGATATCCGCCCCGGACCGGTTGATATCCTCCACGACGGCCGCGTCCTCCTCCTCGGAGAAGGCGAGTTCCTCGCCTTCCACGTGCACGTACGGGGATTCGATCCCCACAATCCGGAGGCCCGGAAACCGTTCAATGAGGATGTCCGCTGCCTGCTTCCCGATGCCTTCCCGCCCGCCCAGGAAGTACAGAGACAGGTTCCGGCGGGTGGCCTCCTCGGCCAGCCTGGGGACCATGTCCGACCCGGCTACCCGTTCTCTCAGGGGGGCACCCTGCAGCCGGCTGGCCCACACGATGGGCATGCCGTCCGCCGTGACCATGTCGGCCCTGCGCAGGATGTCCAGCAGCTCCGGATGGCGCGTGTAGTTGGGGCGCCAGGCCAGGGCGTTCACCAGGAAGTCCACGTTCACGGTGGCCACCTGTCGGGGACGGCCGTCCCGGCGGGACGCCGCCACCATGTCCATCACCCGCTCCACGGCTTCGTCCAGGGTCAGGTCGTCCACCGGGACGCCCAGAACCAGTTGTATGCGTCGCTCTTTCATCCTCCCTCCCCGGGGCGGCCCGCCCCTTCGTTCACCTCATGCCTGCCGGTGCGAACCCAGGCGGGAGTGTCGTCTTCCTTCTTGCTCAGGAGCATCTTCACATACAACCCGAGCTTCCAGATCACGAACATCGGTGAAAACAGGAGGCGGGCATAGATCAGGCGCGGAGCCCGCACGAGCCGCAGGGAGGAGAGAACGTACACGGCTTCGGACGCCACCGCCCCGGACCAGAGCGCCAGGTTGAGGTTCGCGGGGGGGGCCGCACCGAAAAAGCGCAGGAGAAGCGTCAGGAAAAGACCCGCCACCGACACCGCGGCCAGGATCGTGAAGGGAGGGATGAGCAGGTCCAGGGCCCCGTCGATCTTGGCGGCGGACCGTTCCCGTACCCCATCCACGAAAAGCCGGCCTGCCCATTGGCGGAGGAGGGCGAACCGGCCTCCCTCCCAACGGACGCGCTGGGTCTGCGCCTCACGGCTGTCCCGGGCCATCTGGCCGTAAATCTGCGCCCCGGGGACGAACTTCACGGACAGGCCCTTTTCCAGGTAGAACAGGGCCAGTTCCATGTCCTCCACAACGGAAAAGGCCGGGTAGCCGTAAGCTTCCACCAGGCGCCGGGAGAAGCACATGCCGTTGCCCTTGAGTCCGCAGGACAGGCCGAGACGGTCCCGACCCAGGGGGCGTAAAAAGTGGAAGGCGGCCAGGGAAGTGGTGAGCAGCGAGGTCCTCCAGCTGTCCTCCGGGTTCTGGACCCCGTAGTAACCCTGAAGGATCTCGTGCCCCTGGGACAGGGCCCGGTCCAGGTACCAGAGGAAGTCGGGGTTCACCCAGGAATCCGCGTCCAGGACCACCACGGCATCGTAAGGGTGCTCCCACTCCCGAAGCCGGCCGGTCATGGCCCAGTTCAACGCCTGGCCCTTGCCCCGGTTGTCCGGGTCGTTTCGAACAAGCACCGAAGCATGGGCGGAGCTGGCGATGAACGCGGTCCGGTCCTCGCAGTTGTCCGCAATGACAACGATCTCGTAATGAGAATCCGGGTAGGATGTCCGCTTGAGACCCCGGAGCACCTCCCCGAGGAGCATCTCCTCGTTGTGGGCCGGGATGAGGATGAGGAACCGGTTTTTCGGCCGGCGGTCCCCATGGAATTTCCCGAAAATCTGCCATCTGCCGGGATGGATCCAGGCCGCTGCGGTGAGCAGGAGCAGGTACAGCGCCATGAGCGCCACCACGAGCGACAGGGGCAGGAGCAGGATCTGAAGCACGGTTCCGATCATGAATTCACCTCGAATTGACGGATGACCCGGGCGGGCATCCCGGCGGCCAGGCAGTTGGCCGGTATGTCGCGGGTTACCACGCTGCCCGCGCCCACCACGGAGTTTTCGCCGATGGTCACCCCTTTGAGCACCACCACGCGGACGCCCAGCCAGACGTTCCGCTCCAGAATGATGGGCGCGGAGAGCCCCGGCTTGCTGCGATCCTCCACCTGGTGATAGTCGTTGTCCATGAAGTTGGCGTAGGAGCCGATTTGACAGCCGTCACCGATCCGGACCAGCTGGTGCGCGGAGATGCTGGCGCCGTAGTTGATAAAGACCCGGCTGCCGATCTCGATCCGTCCGCCCGGCTGCGCGGCCATTTCCGAGGTAACCGTGTGGCTGAACAGCAGGAGGCGGTCCCCGATCACGATCTCCCCCTGGTTGTGGATGCGGGGGCGCCCGTACACCCGAACCCGTTTGCCCACGCGGGTGCACTTGCGCAGGTAGAGCCACCCCAGGGCAACGTGCCAGGCGTCACCGGAACGGTCAAGCCACTTCATGCCCCCGGCCTCCTTTTCCGGAAAGAGATGCCGGTTTCCGGTTCTTGACGGCGCGCAGCGCTTCGGCGTGTTCGCACAGGACCCGTATACGTTCCAGGAAATGATCCAGCGTCTTGTCCTGAAGGACCTCTTCCCGGGCCCGGGCGGCCATCTCCTCCGCCTCCTTCCGGTGTTCACGCATCCGCACAATGGCCCGGCGAAGCGCTTCCGGGTCTCCGCAGGGTACCGTAACCGCGGTGCGGCCCGGGTCCACGGAGTCCAGGATCCCCGGAGATCCGGAGACGATCACCGGCCGGCCGGCGGCCTGTGCCTCCAGGATGGAGGTGACACCCGCCGGTGAGTCCACGTCCTGCAGGGGCACCACAACGAACGGGGCCCGGCGGTACAGCTCCCGGAGGTCCACGTAGCTCAGGCCCGATCGGAGTTCCACATTCTTCGGGATGGTCCGGTTCCGGGTCTGGTCCCTGCGGCGGGACCAGGGGCTCGAAGCCACCACGGTGAAGGAGTCCTCCAGGCCCTCCACGGCCTGGAACAGGGTGGGGTAGTCCCGGAGTTCCCGGCCCACGCTGACCACACCCGCCTCCGGGGAGCCCGTTCCCGGCGTGAAGAACCGTTCGTCCACCTGGAAGTCGATACGGTGCAGCTTGTGTGAAGGGACGTTCAGCCGGTCCCGGGCGAAGGCCGCCTGGCTCCGGCTGTAGCAGATCATGGCGTCGATCCGACGGAAGATACGCAGGAGCTTGAGAATCGGCACTTTCTTGGGCGCTGAGATGCGGTGTCCGATCATCACATGGGTCACTGGTTTGCGGAATTTGAGCAGGAAAGCCAGCATCATGCCGGTGTTTTCCGCGGTGGTGAAGTAGAAGGAACCTTTTTTCCGAAACCCGAGAAACGCCAGGGCCGTCGCAGGACCCATGAAGCGGCGGATCCACCCCAGCAGCACGCCCCCCTCACGCTCCAGGTGGGAGAAGGAGAGGATTTCGGCGTTCAGGACCCGTGCCAGTTCCAGGAAGTCCTGGCGCGGGTGCGGGCCCTCCTGTTCCAGGCGTTCGACGATCCGGTCGGTGTCCGCGGTGACCAGCAGGTATCGTTTTCCTTGCGCGTTGCTTGTCTTCATGGGCTCTTTTCCCGGATGGAATGTTTGACGACCTCAGCGTCCGTAGTCGTCCTCGTACCGCACGATGTCATCCTCGCCGAGGTAATCCCCGGACTGCACCTCCACCACGCGGAGCATCACCTCCCCCCGGTTTTCCAGGCGGTGCTTGCTCCGCAACGGGATGTACACGTGTTCGCCCCGTGGAACCTGGAGGATCTCCTCGTCCAGGGTAATCGTGGCCGTGCCTTCCACCACGGTCCAGTGTTCGGAGCGCTGCTCGTGGCTCTGGAGGCTCAGGCGCGAACCCGACTTCACGTCCAGCCACTTCACCTGGTAGCGCTTTCCCATGTCCAGGACCCGGTACGCCCCCCAGGGTTTGAGCACCTCCAGGTGGATCTTTGCCTCGGAGCGGCCCTCGCCGCGAAGCCGCTCGGAGAAGATTTTGACATCCTGACTCCGTTCTTCCGGGCAGACCAGCACCGCATCCGAGGTTTCCACCACCACGAACCCGTCCAGGCCCATGGCCGCCACGAGGCGTTCTCCGGACTGGATCAGCGAGTTCCGGGTGTCGTGGGTGATCACATCCCCCTGGATCACGTTGCCGTCTGCGTCCTTGCCCAGGATTTCCCGCAGGGATTCCCAGCTTCCCACGTCGCTCCACCCCATGTCCGCGGGAATGACCGCCACGCGGTCGGAGCGTTCCATGATGCCGTAATCCACGGAGATCGATTCCAATGCGTTGTAGATCTCGTCGATCCGGGGATCCGAGTCGTCCGCTTCCGGGAGGAGGGCGGCGATCCGGTCGAGCCCGTCGCGGTGTGCGGGCATGTGGGCCTGCATCTCCTGCAGGAACCGTTCCCCGCTCCACACGAAGATGCCGCCGTTCCAGTAGAACTCTCCACTTTCCAGATATTGCTCGGCGGTTTTCCGGTCGGGCTTTTCCGCGAACCGGGCAACCGCGTACGCCTCTTCCCCGGACGGGGCCCCTTCTGCCTCGGAAATCGCCCCGGCCCGCTGGATGTATCCGTACCCGGTCTCCGGTTTGCTGGGTTGGATGCCCAAGGTCACCAGCCAGCCTTGCCCGGCCAGATGTTCACCCGCGCGGATGATCGTGATGAAACGCTCCGGCTGTTCGATGTGATGGTCCGCCGGAAATACGGCC